>CAYUBT010000008.1:0-32207 GCA_964443055.1 uncultured Rubellimicrobium sp. | reverse complement strand
CCCTATGCCGATCCGTTGACGCTCTGCGACCCCGATGTGCCGTGGTTCAGCGTCAAGGAAGCCGTGCTGCCCTTCGCCCGTTTCCCCGGAGTGGACACGATCCTCGGCCCCGAAATGCGCTCGACCGGCGAGGTGATGGGCTGGGATCGCACCTTTGCCCGGGCGTTCCTCAAGGCGCAGATGGGCGCGGGTGTGCATCTGCCTGAAAGTGGGCGGGCCTTCATCTCGATCAAGGACAGCGACAAGGCCGCCGAGATGGAAGACGCGGCGCGCATCCTCGTCGCGCTTGGCCTTACACTGATGGCGACACGAGGCACGGCGGCCTGGCTCAAGGGGCTGGGGATCACCTGCGAACAGGTGAACAAGGTCCATGAAGGGGGCCGGACCGTGGCCGACAGGCTCAAGGACGGTGAGATCGCGCTGGTGATGAACACGACCGAAGGCACCCAGGCCGTCGATGACAGCCGCCTGATCCGCAGCGCCGCCCTGTTCGGCGGCATCCCCTATTTCACCACCGCCGCAGGCGCCCATGCTGCCGCCGTCGCCATGCGGGCGCGAGGCGAGGGTGCCATCGACGTGCGGCCGCTGCAGGCCTGACCGGACGCCGCGTCAGGTCAGGCGGTGGTGGTTTCCTTGCCCCCGCCCGCTTCGACATGCGAGTCATCGGGAGCTTTCGGCATGAGCCGACTCACGAACCGTCCGAAGCCGTCGACATAGGTCAGCACGACCGGCACCACGACGAGGGTGAGAATCGTTGACGAGATCAGCCCGCCGATGACCGCATGGGCCATCGGCTGGTTCTCGCCCGAGCCGCCGTGCAGGTTCAGCGCCAGCGGCGTCATGCCGAGGATCATCGCCAGCGTCGTCATGATGATCGGCCGGAAGCGGGTGAACCCGGCCAGCACCAGCGCGTCATACAGGTTCACCCCTTCCTTGCGGTGGTGCTGGTTGGCGTTGTCCACCAGCAGGATCGCGTTCTTCACCACCAGCCCCATCAGCATGATGAAGCCGATCATCGAGAAGATGTTGAGCGTGCTCCCCCCGATCAGCAGCCCCATCAGCACACCGGTGAGCGACAGCGGCAGCGACATCATGATGGCGAGGGGCTGCAGGAACGAGCCGAATTGCGAGGCGAGGACCAGATAGATCAGGATCACCGCCAGGAGCAGCGCCGCAACCGCCGATCCGCCCGATTCCGACAGGTTCTCCTGATCGCCGCCGGTAGAGACGCGGTAGCCGGGCGGCAGGTCGAGTTCGGCCATGGCCGCCTGCACCGCGGGCAGCACCTCGCCGAGAGTCGCCCCGGCCAGATTCGCGGTGATCTGGATCGTGCGCAGCCCGTCCCGCCGGTTGATCTGCGACGCCCCGAGCGAGGGGACGATCTCGGCCACCTGGTCGAGCCGCAGCATCCCCTCGCCCGAGGGCGAGAAGGCGATGGGCAGCGCGCCCAGCAGTTCGGGGTCGTTGCGCATGTCTTCGGGGAGCTGCACGTTCAGGTCGTAGATCCGACCCTGCGGGTCGGTCCAGTCCCCGACCTTTTCGCCACCGAGCATGGGCGACAGTGCCTGTCCGACCTGCGCGATGGAAACGCCTTGGTCGCTGGCGAGGTCACGGTCCACCCGCACACCCAGGACCGGCTGTGCAAGTTCGAGACTTGAGCTCACATCGACGAGGCCGGGGATCGCCTCGAGCCTCTGGATGAGGTCTTCGGACAGGGGTTCGAGCACCTGCAGCGACTGCCCCGAGATGGCAATGTCGATGGGGCTGGAACTGCCGCCCATGGGCGACGGGGTGCCGACCGTGATGTCGATGCCCGGGATCACCGCGAGTGCCTCGCGCACCGGGCGCGACATGTCCTGCGGGGTCCGGCTGCGCTGGTCGCGCTCGACCATGGTCACGAGGATCTGCGCGGTATTGTTGCCGGTGGTCGAGGTTCCCGATGCGACGGTCGCATAGGTATGCGCAACTTCGGGGAATTCGCGTAGCACGGAATCAACCTGCCGCAGCTTGGAGGCGGTATAGTCGAGCGACGAGCCGACCGGGGTTTCCACGCTCACCTGGAACTCGCCGTTGTCGGTCTGTGGCATGAATTCGAGGCCGACCAACGGGACGAGCGACAGGCTCCCGACAAGCGCGCCCAGAACCGTGAGCAGGGTGAGCTTGCGGAACCGCAGGCACAGGCGCAGCAGGCTGACATAGGCGCGGGCCACGCCCGTGAAGAACAGGTCGAACAGGTTGACGAGCTTCCAGATCGGCCCCTTCTTGCGGTTGGGGTCGGCGGACGGATCATACCAGACCGAGGACAGCATCGGGTCGAGCGTGAAGGCCACAAACAGCGAGATCAGCACCGCGACCGAGACTGTGACCCCGAACTGGAGGAAGAACCGGCCGATGATGCCTTCCATGAAGGCCACCGGCAGGAAGACCGAGACGATGGAGAGCGTGGTAGCCAGCACCGCGAGCCCGATCTCATTCGTGCCGTCCAGCGCCGCGCGCATGTGGGATTTGCCCATATGCAGGTGGCGCATGATGTTCTCGCGCACGACGATGGCATCGTCGATCAGGATGCCGACCGCCAGCGAGAGCGCCATCATCGTCATCATGTTCAGCGTGAAGCCCACGAAATACAGCACCGACATCGTGCCGATGATCGAGATCGGCAGCGTCAGCCCGGTGATGACCGTCGAGCGCCAGGAATTGAGGAAGAAGAAGACGATGACCGTGGCGAGCAGGCCGCCTTCGAGCATCATGTTCTGGACGCTCTGATAGGATTCCTCGACGTGTTTGGCATTGTCGCGCACGATGTCGATATGCACGCCGTCGAGCGCGGGCTCGTCGTTCAGTTCCTCGATGACGGCGCGCACCTGATGGGCGATCTCGACCGTGTTTGCCCCCTGCGCCTTGATCACGTCGACGGCCAGCGCATGCGCGCCGTCGAGCAGGGCGAGCGAGGTGATGGCGCTCTGCCCGTCCTCGAGCCGGGCCACGTCGCCAAGCCGCACCGGCTGGCCGCCTCGCCGGGCGACGATGATGTCGAGGAATCCCTCCGCCTCCTCGATCTGTCCCTCGACCTGGATCGACTGGACCTGTCGCTCTTCCTCGATCATGCCGGCGGGCGTGTTGCGGTTCTCGGCGGCGACCGCGCCCACTACCTCGCCCACCGAGACGCCGAAGGCGTTGAGTCGGTCGGTGTCGATGAGGAAATTGAGTTGCCGGTCCACGCCCCCCACGACCGAGGCCGAGCCCACGCCCTGAACGTTGAGCAGTCTTTGCGCGATCACGTCCTCGGTCAGGGCCGTCAGGTCGCGCTCCGACATCGTGTCGGAACTCACCGCGAGCGAGAAGATCGGCAGCGCGGACGGGTCGAAGCGCAGGGTCACCGGGTCATTGGCGTTGTCGGGCAGGCTGCCGGCGATCTGCGCGATCTTGTCGCGCACATCCTGGGCGGCCTGCTGCGAAGGCACGTCGAGCTTGAAGATCATGATGACCATTGCCGATCCGGCCTGAGCGATGCCCTGGGTCTGGTCGAGTCCTGCGATGGTCGCGACGGCATCCTCGATCGGCTTGACGATATCTGCCTCGACCGCCTCGGGAGAGGCGCCCGGGTAGGCGACGACGACCGCAACAACCGGGAAATCGACATCGGGCATCTGCTCGATGGGAAGGCGCTGGAACGAGAAGATCCCGAACACGACGATGGCGAGCATGACCATCGTGGCGAAGACCGGCTGCGAGGTCGAGATGCGGGTCAGGAACACCGGATCTACTCCACCAGTTCCACGGCGTCGCCGGGCGCGATTTCGGGCAGGGCGGCGGTGATGACCGTGTCGCCCGCCTCGAGCCCCTCGATGATCTGGACCAGCCTGCCGCGCCAGGTTTCCCCCGTGAGAACGGCGCGACGCATTGCGGTGTCATCCTCGATGACCAGCACATATTCGCCGTCGCGATCCTCGCGGATGGAATCGGGCGGTACGGCGATGGCATCGGTGGTCTCGTGGACGATCACCTCGCCGATGGCGAACATGCCGCCGAGGAGCCTCTCGTCGGGATTGGCGATGGCGACATAGACCGGAATCGTCCGCGCGCCCTCGGTGGCGATCGGGTTGATCCGCACCACTTCGCCGGTGAAGGTTTCTCCGGCCAATCCGTCCACGGTCACATCGACCGTCTGCCCCACCGCGATCAGGGCACCCGCCGAAACCGGCGCCTGTGCGACGAGTTCGACGGTGGACAGGTCAACGATGCTCAGCAGGGGCGTGCCGGTCGAGACGAACTGCCCCGGATCGACGCTGCGGCCCGACACGATTCCCGCGAACGGGGTCTGCACCGTCGCCTGGGAGAGATTGAGTTCGGCTGCCGAGACCTGGTCGCTGAGCGCCGAGACCTGCGCCCGCAATCCGGCGACCGACGTTTCGGCGGAATCGAGGTCAGATGTCGTGGCCACGCCGCGTTCGACCAGCGCGCGCACACGTTCGAGCTGCGCCTCGGCCAGGGTAAGCTGCGATTGCGTGGCCGCTGCGGTCGAGCGCTGCAGGTCGAGCTGGAGCCTTAGTTGCTCCACGTCGATCTGCACGAGCAGGTCGCCCGCTTCCACCCGGTCGCCGGGCCGGACGGCGACGGCCTCGATCCTGCCCGAGACCTGGGTTGCGATCTGGCTCTGCTGCGCGGGACGAAGCGTGCCCGTTGCGCGGACGATCTGCTGCAGCGTCCTGGGCTCGACGCTCTCGTATTCCATCGGGTTGACCTGCATGCGGGTCACCTGCGCCTCGGCCGGATCGGGTTCGTCCATGACGATTTCGGCCACGGGCAGGTTCGGTTTGACATAGGTCTGGAAATACCAGTAGCCGACCGTCCCGACGATCATCATCGCCATGAGGGCCCAGGGCCAGCGGGCCGGTAGCGGCCTGAGCCCGGCGCGCCTGCGCCGCGCGTTCTCACGCTGGCGCTTGCTCATAGCCCAATCCGGCTTTTCGAGCGCAGGATCCCAATCCCCGCCCCCGCGCTCCCGTGCCGTCATCCCTGTTCCTTTCTTCGCGGCCGGACCCGGAGAAAGGGTCTGCCGTCCGCTAACCGCGCGCGCCTAGATGGCCACGGCAGAACGAAAACACAAGGGCTTCCGCGACGGCGCAGGTCGTGTTTACGTCACGATCACGCAAGATTTTGCCGTGCCCGTCAGCGCCGGGAAAACGGGTTTGCCGCCCCCCGACACGAACGAGTGCCTCTGTCCACCGTGTCCCTGCGACGGTGAGGGGCGGTGACGGATCAGCGCAGGTCGGGCGGCGTCGCCTCGGCGGCGAGCGTGGCGGTGATCTCGTCAAGGGCGACGGGGCTGGTGCCGTCGACCCCCAGACGCCGGAGACTGACCGTGCGGCTCTCGACCTCGCGCAGGCCGATGGCGAGGATGGCCGGCACCTTCGCCAGCGAATGCTCGCGCACCTTGTAGTTGATCTTCTCATTGCGCAGATCGGTCTCGACCCGCAGCCCCGCCGTGCGCAGTTCTGCCGCCACCTCGCGGCAGTAGTCGTCGGTCTCGGACACGATCGAGGCCACCACCACCTGTGTGGGCGCAAGCCAGAGTGGCAGTTTCCCGGCGTGTTCCTCGATCAGGATGCCGATGAATCGCTCGAACGAGCCGAGCGTTGCGCGATGCAGCATGACCGGGCGGTGCCTGGCCCCGTCCTGACCGATATAGCTCGCGTCGAGCCGTTCGGGCATGACGAAATCGACCTGCAGCGTCCCGCATTGCCAGTCGCGGCCGATGGCGTCGGTCAGGACGAATTCAAGCTTGGGCCCGTAGAAGGCCCCCTCGCCGGGGTTCAGCCCGTAGTCGTAACCTGCCGCTTTTGTCGCGTTCTCGAGCGCCGTCTCCGCCCGGTCCCAGACATCGTCGCTGCCTGCACGGACATCGGGCCGGTCGGAGAACTTCACCTTGAATTCGGCGAAGCCGAGGTCACGGTAGACGTCGGCGAGGAAGTCGATGAACTTCTTGGTCTCGGCCTCGATCTGCGATTCTTCGCAGAAGATATGGGCGTCGTCCTGCGTGAAGCCACGCACGCGCATCAGGCCATGCAATGCGCCAGATGGTTCATAGCGCGCGCAAGAGCCGAATTCGGCCATGCGCAGCGGCAGGTCGCGGTAGCTTTTCAGGCCGACATTGTAGATCTGGACATGGCAGGGGCAGTTCATCGGCTTGAGCGCGTTGATGGATTTCTCGCGCGCATGTTCCTCGTCCACTTCGACGATGAACATGTTTTCCTGATACTTTTCCCAGTGACCGGACTGTTCCCACAGCTTTCGGCTGACGACCTGTGGCGTGTTCACCTCGACATAGCCGCCGCGTGTCTGCTGGCGGCGCATATAGTCCTGAAGCGTAGTGTAGATGGTCCAGCCAGCCGGGTGCCAGAAGATCTGGCCCGGAGCCTCTTCCTGCATATGGAACAGATCCATCTCGCGGCCGAGCTTGCGATGGTCGCGCTTCGCCGCCTCCTCAAGCCGGTGCAGATAGGTCCTCAGCGCATCGCGCGTCAGGAAGGCCACGCCATAGATACGCTGCAACTGCGCATTGCGGCTGTCGCCGCGCCAGTAGGCACCGGCCACGCTCATCAGCTTGAAACTATCGGCCGGAACCTGTCCGGTGTTCTGCAGATGCGGACCGCGACAGAGATCCTGCCACTCGCCATGCCAATACATGCGGATCGGCTGGCCGTCGTCGGGGATCGCCTCGACCAGTTCGATCTTGTAGGGCTCACCCGCCGCCTCGTAATGGGCGATGGCGCGGGCACGGTCCCAGACTTCGGTGCGCACCGGATCGCGCGCGGCGATGATCTGGCGCATCCGTGTCTCGATCGTGCCGAGGTCTTCCGGCGTGAAGGGCTCCTCGCGGTCGAAGTCGTAATACCAGCCGTTCTCGATCACCGGACCGATGGTCACCTGCACATCGGGCCAGAGCTCCTGCACCGCGCGGGCCATGATATGTGCAAGGTCATGGCGGACAAGTTCGAGCGCGGGCACCTCGTCCTTCATCGTGTTGATGGAAATGGCGGCGTCGGCCTCGAGCGGCCATTGCAGATCCCAGTGACGACCATTGACCTGCGCCGAGATCGCGCGTTTGCCGAGTGATGGCGCGATGGCGGTGGCCACGTCGGCAGGCGTCACGCCCCTGGGGAATGAACGCTGCGCACCATCAGGAAATGTCAGGGAAATCTCGGGCATCTGGCCCTCCTCGTCGGTCTGGCGCCCACGGAACGCCCGGTTGCGGGTATTGCGCGCTCCTTGCGCCCCGGGCGTGCGCGTGTCAAGCGGGAGGATGTTGTCGACGACCGGGGGTTGCACCGTGCCCGATCACATCACCACACCCGAGGGGCGGCGTATCGCGCTCAACCGCACCAGCGGCAAGGAGCCGACTGTGGTGTTCCTTGGCGGCTATCGTTCCGACATGACCGGGACCAAGGCGATGTTCCTTGAAGACCGCTGCTGGAAAGAGGGCCGCGCCTTCGTGCGCTTCGACTATTCGGGCCATGGTGTCTCGGGCGGCGAGTTCGAGGACGGCTCCATCGGCGACTGGGCGGCGGATGCGGCGGCGGTGCTGGCCACGATCGCGGGGCCGGTGGTGCTCGTGGGCTCGTCAATGGGCGGCTGGATCGCCCTGATCCTCGCGCGCGCCATGCCCGAACGCATCGCGGGGCTCGTCACCGTCGCGGGCGCGCCCGACTTCACCGAGGACCTGCTCTGGGCCAATTGGACCGAGGCCGAGAGGCGCGAGGTGACGGACAAGGGCGTGTTTCGCGTGCCCTCGGACTATGGCGATCCCTATCCCTACACCCGCCGCCTGATCGAGGACGGCCGCCGCCAGCTTGTCCTGCGCGATCCGCTCGACCTGCCGTTTCCAGTGCGTATCCTGCAGGGGACGGAGGACGCGGACGTGCCGCAGGAGGTGGCATTGCGTCTGCTGGACCATGCCACGGGCGACGACATCCGCCTTACCCTGGTCAAGGGCGCTGATCACCGTTTTTCCGATCCCGCTTGTCTGGAGTTGATCGCACAAGCGGTCGGGGAGGTGTTGCGGGTCTAGCCGGGATTGGTCGGATCGCCGAAATAGCCGCACGCAGGCATGAAGGCATCGCAGGGTGCAGGAAACCACGGGCCAGGATCGGGCTGGTCCCAGATCGGCCGCGCGGGCGGCGCACCGTCGGGGCCGGGCAGCATGTCGGGCTCGACCGGCAGGCGGCCGAAGCCGATCCAGTAATCCCGCCGGATGTTCCATGCCGTCATGCAGGCGGCCTGGTCGCTCTGCCGGCAAAGCGCCGCTGCCTCGGCAAGCGCGGCGGGCAGCGGGGCAAGTTCTTCGGCAATCGCGCAGCCGGTCACGTCGCCAAGCGCGCACCATGCGGCCGCGTAGTCGATGAATTGCGCAATCGAGGACGATTCATCCGCGTCCTCGCCCGCCGCAGGCAGGGCGAGAGCGACAAGCACCAGGGCGACCGCTGTGCGTCGGAGCTTCACTGCCTGATATAGTCGAGGAATTGCGCCTGGTTCCGGTCCATCTGCTCCATCCGGTTCTGGAAGTTCTGGTTCGAAACCTCGCCGAAGTTGCGGATCGCGTTCATCCGGTCCTGGTGCGTGGGGCCGAGCGGGTTGTTTGGGTCATAGGCGGGCCCCGCCTGCATCTGTCCGCCGCCCATCTGCGCATAGGCCATCTGTGCCTGCATGGCTCCGTTCTGATAGTAGCCGCAGGCGTTGGGATCGCCGGTCTGCATGCAGTACTGCCCGGCCTGAAGCAGGTATTGTGCCTGCATCTGCATCGACTGCACATTCGCGCAGGCCTGCTGGTTGCCCGTCTGGCAGCCCATATACACGTAACTGATCATCTGCTCGAGCATCGAATAAAGCTGGGGATCGACCCCGCCCGCCATCTGCGCTTCGGCAGCGGGAGAGGAGATGGTGAGGAGTGCGGCAAGCGGGGCGGCGGCAGCGAACTGGCGCATGATGAATGTCCTTGCAGGAAACAAACTGACTGCGCCGAAGCCTGCGCTCGCACGGCCCGTCCAGTCAAGCAGCACTTGCGTGAGCGGATTCAGCCGCAGCCTGTGCCGTCAGTCCCGCACCCCGGCGAACCGCACCTTCCATTCGGCGGCCTCTTCGTCGGTGATCTTGCGGAACAGGTTCTCGGGCACATCATATGCCGCTCCGGGCGACAGTCGGGTCAGCGCTGCCTCGACATTATCGGGCCAGCCGGGTGCGGTGCCCATCGCGCTGTGCATCGTCGCGGCTGCATCTGGAATGAAGGGCGAGGACAGATCGGCATAGAGCGTGATCAGGTTGAGCCCGAGCCGCGCCTGCATCGCTGCCGTTTCCGGGTCTGTCCTGATCGTCGTCCAGGGCGCGACCTGTTGCAGATATTCGTTGCCGAGCGCCCAGATCGCGCGCAACTCGGTGGCGGCACGACGCACCTCGATCGCGTCCATATGGCCTTCGTAGGCGCGGATTCGGGCGGTGAGATCGGTGATGAAAGCCCGCTCGCGCTCGCCCCATTCGCCCCCGCCGGGCACGGCCTCGCCCAGGCGCGCCTTGGCGAACTTCGTCACCCGGCTGACGAGATTGCCGAGCACATCTGCGAGATCCTTGTTCACGCTTGCCTGAAAATTCTCCCAGGTGAATTCGGCATCCGCGGTCTCGGGCGCATGGGACAGAAGCCACCAGCGCCAGTAATCGGCGGGCAGGATCGAGAGTGCCTGATCCATGAACACGCCCCGCCCGCGCGAGGTCGAGAACTGGCCGCCGTCATAATTGAGGTAATTGAACGACTTGATGAAATCGACGAGCTTCCACGGCTCGCCCGAGCCGAGGATCGTTACCGGGAAGGACAGGGAATGGAACGGCACGTTGTCCTTGCCCATGAACTGGGTGTAGCGCAGGTCGTCGGCACCCTTGTCGGTGCGCCACCAGCGTTCCCAGTCGTCACCCTTGCCCGCCTCGACCCATTCCTGGGCGCAGGCGATATATTCGATGGGGGCGTCGAACCAGACATAGAAGACCTTTCCCTCCATGCCGGGCCAGGGCTCCTCACCCTTCATCACCGGGATGCCCCAGTCGAGGTCACGGGTGATGCCGCGGTCCTGCAGCCCCTCGCCGTCGTCCAGCCATTTCAGCGCGATGGATGTGGTCAGCAGCGGCCAGTCGGTCTTTGACGTGATCCAGTCGCGCAGCCGCTCGCGCATCAGCGACTGGCGCAGGAACAGGTGCTTTGTCGGCCGCATCTCGAGATCGGTCGCGCCCGAGATGGTGGAATGCGGGTTGATCAGGTCGGTCGGATCGAGCTGTTTCGTGCAATTGTCGCATTGGTCGCCACGCGCGGAGTCAAAGCCGCAGTTGGGACAGGTGCCCTCGATATAGCGGTCGGGCAGGAAGCGGCCGTCGGTCGGCGAATACATCTGCATCGTCTCGACCTCGCTGATCAGCCCGGCAGCGTCGAGTCGCCCGGCGAAATGCTGGGTCAGGCGATGGTTCTGCCAGCTTGAGGAGCGGCCGAAATGGTCGAAGGACAGGCGGAACCCGTCCGAAAGCCTGGCCTGGACCTCGTGCATCTCGGCGCAATATTCGGCTACGGGCTTTCCCGCCTTGGCGGCGGCAAGCTCGGCGGGCGTGCCATGTTCGTCGGTGGCGCAGAGAAACAGCACCTCGTCGCCCCGCGCGCGGCGGTAGCGGGCGAAAAGATCGGCCGGGAGCTGGCTTCCGACCAGATTGCCCAGATGCTTGATCCCGTTGATATAGGGAATGGCCGAGGTGATGAGATGCCGCGCCATGGATGGCCCCCTGTCCGTGAGTGGCGCGAGGATTAGCGGAAGCCGGACCCGAGGGCCAGACGTGCCGCGCGTGCCGGAGACGGTGCGGTAGTCTGCCGGCGGCCGGGAGGCTTGTGGGGTCGAAAGCCCTGATGCGACCCTGTCACCCGGCGTCGCGGTCCATGATCCAGGCGTGATCGGGATGTGGCTCGAAGCGCCATTTGCGCAGAGGGCCGGCCATGACGTTCAGGTAATAAAGCTCGTAGCCCCAGGGTGCGCCGCAGGGGTGGTGGCCTCTCGGCACGAGGGTCACGTCGCCATCGGCGACCGACATCGTCTCGTCGAGTTCGCCGTCCTCGGTCCAGACACGCTGGAAGGCGAAGCCCTGCGCCGGATTCAGGCGGTGATAATAGGTCTCTTCCAGACAGGTGATACGGGGAAAGTCGTCCTCGTCATGGCGATGTGCGGGCCATGAGGACCAGTTGCCTTCGGGCGTGAACACCTCGGTGACCAGAAGCGACTCGGCCACATCGCGATCCTCCATCGCCACGTTGTTGATGAAGCGCGTATTGGTGCCCGTGCCCCTTGGTGTGAGATCGATTCCCTCGGGGCCCAGCCGCGCGGGCGGGTAACGGCCCGATCCTGGCGCGGTGCAGATCGCCAGTTCCGCCCCGGTTTCCGCCTCGAAGCGCCAGCCCTTCCCCTGCGGCAGATAGAGGCAATGGGGCGCGCTGCGCTCGAATACGCTCAGCCGGTCGCCCACCATGCCCCAGTCCTGACCGGCCGCCTGCAGCCGCCCGTGCCCCTCGACCACGACGAGAATCGCCTCGCGCCCCCCGGCCACGTCCCCCGCGGCCACCATGCCGGGTGTCAGCCGCCAGAGATCGAAACCCACATGGGCCCAGCCCGCGCTTTGGGGTGTGACCGAATGGATCATCCCGGTGTCGGCCTGAGGATGCAGCAGAAGCTTGCTCATGGTGCGTTCCTATCCTTGCGCGTTCCGCCGCGCCCTGTCCCAGATGGCGCAGAGCCTGTCGAAGGACGCCACCATTGCGGCGACAGCCTCGTCATCCCCGATCCGCCCGGCCATCCATTCGCGCGCGGGTTCGGCAAAGATCGTGCGGCCCACGGCGAAACCCTTGACCATCGGCTCCGCCGCGGCGCGGGCGAAGGAGGTTGCGAGTTCCTCCTCGGGCGCGTCAAGCCCGAGGACGACCACGCCGCGCACACGCGGATCATGGGCCCTGATCGCGCTGGTCGCGGCCTGCCATGCAGAGGCCGTGTGGAACGGCTCGAGCTTCCACCAGTCGGGAAAGATGCCCGCGCGATAGAAGCGCTCGATCACGGCGGGCGTCGTGGTCTCGTCGACCGGGCCGACCTTCGAGGGGATCACCTCGAGCAGGAACTCGAGCCGGTTGCGCCGCGCCGCGTGGAAAAGACGGGTCACGGTGTCGATCTGGTCCTCCCACAGTGCGGCGTCATCATCGGGGTGGCAGAAGCACAGGGCCTTGACCACATGGGCAAGCGGCCATTCCGACAGGCCGCCGAAATCGGGGCCGATCTCGTCCTCGGTACGCAGGGGGCGCGAGCCGGGCAGTTCGACCGGGCGGCCGATCCAGAGCCCGGTGCCCGCTGCGGCATGAAGCGCGCGCCGCCCGAGCCGGCCGTCGCAGAGGATGCCGTAACCTGCGCCGTCGCCCTTCACCCGCAGCGCGGCCTCGAGGCACAGATCCTTGAAGGTGCCGATCTTCGCCGGGCTCGCCCCCGCCATTTCCTCGAACTGGCCGCGATGGTCGAAGGCAAAGACCCGCATCACCGACCAGTCGTCATGGCGGTTCGTGGCCCAGTGGATCTGTTCGAGTTCCCGGTCCTTGCGCAGGGCCGGGGTGACGATGCCGCGCTGCAGGAAGAAATCCAGCTCCTCGCGGCTGGGATAGGCGGGCGTGCAGCCGTGGCGCGAGACAGCAAACGCGCCGCAGGCGTTGGCGTATTCCAGTGCCGTGGGCCAGGGCTGGTCCTCGAGCCAGCCAAGCGTGAGGCCCGACATGAACCCGTCGCCTGCGCCAAGGACATTGAAGACCTCGACCGGAAAGCCGGGGCCGGTCACGCCGTCGTCCAGACTGTCGGGAATCGCGCCGGTGAAGGCCACCGCCCCGGAGGCACCTCGCTTGCAGACAAGTGTTGCCTGGGTGATCCCCCGCACCACGTGCAGTGCTGCGACCGTGTCGGTCGTGCCGCCGGCGATATGGAACTCCTCCTCGGTGCCGACGATCAGGTCGAACAGTGCCAGGGTCGATTGCAGCCTTGCAGTGACGCGGGCGCTTTCGACAAAGCGGCTCTCGCCTTCGCCATGGCCCGCGACGCCCCAGAGGTTCGGGCGGTAGTCGATGTCGAGCGCTGTGCGGGCGCCACCTTCACGGGCGATGTGCAGCGCCTTGAGCACCGCAGCCTCGGTGCGCTCATGGCTCAGATGCGTGCCGGTGGCGATGACGGCGCGGGCCTCTGCGATGAAGGCGGGGTCGATGTCATCCACGCTCAGCGCCATGTCGGCGCAGTTCTCGCGGTAGAAGATCAGGGGGAAGCTGTCCTCGTCGCGGATGCCGAGAATGGCAAGAGCGGTCAGCCGTTCGGGGTCGGTCCCCACCCCGCGCACATCCACGCCCTCGCGGGCGAGTTCCTCGCGGATGAACCGGCCGAGATGTTCGTCGCCCACTCGCGTGATCAGCGCCGAGCGCAACCCGAGGCGGGCCATCCCTGCGGCCATGTTGGTGGGGCTGCCGCCGATGTATTTCTGGAACGACCCCATGTCCTCGAGCCGCCCGCCCACCTGCGCGCCGTAGAGGTCGACCGAAGCGCGGCCGATGGTGATGACGTCGAGAGTCCCGGACATGGCGTGTCGTTCTTTCCCCTGCGCGCGGCCCACGCGCCCGATCCCCCGGGGGGCAGTGCCGTGGCTCCGGCATGGAACAGGCCACATCCGGTGTGGATTGAGAAGGAACAAACAGAGGGGTTTCCCTCATTCGACCCGGGACCGGCCGGGCGACCGCGCCGGTTGCGCGGGTGATCGGAAACCGGAGGGCCCCGTCATTGCGAGGAGCCGAAGGCGATGCGGCAAACCAGAGCGTGGGATCACTGGGTTGCTTCGCTTCGCTCGCGATGACGAAAGGCGCGATGGAGTCGGAGCCCTGAACCGAGAGAGTCAGTCCATGTGGAACTGCTGCGGCAGCAGGAAGGCGGCGCCGGTCTGCGGGTCAACGTCGATCTTCATGATCGGTGCCATCCATTCCTGCCAGCGGGCGTTTACCGGATCGGCGGCGATCTTGCGGTTCAGCTCTTCGATGTCGTCGCATTCGAAATAACCGAACAGGGTCAGCCCGTGGCGGAAGATGCTGTAGTTGCGGAACCCCGCCTTGCGCAGGGCCTCGAGCATCTCGGGCCAGATCGCGTCATGGCGGCGCTTGTATTCTTCCTCATATCCGGGCCGGACCTCGAGCACCCAGGCATATTGCGCCATCAGCCGTTCTCCTTCATTTTGTTCCATGTGCGGTATGCGTCGCGCAGGGCGATGGTTTCGGTCATCACATCGTCGCCGAGCGTGTTCATGTAGTCCTGATGCACGACCTCGAGCGCGAGCGCACCGGTATAGCCCGCATCCTCCAGTGCCCCGAAGAGCGCCGGGAAGTTCAGTGTGCCTTGTGCAAACTTGGCCTGTAGCGCGCCAGGCCGCGCCTGCCGCAGATGGATATGGACGGCATGCGCGCAAAGCGGGTCGATCTCGTCCTGACGCCAGCCCAGACAGGCGAAATGCGCGAGGTCAAGCGCAAGGCCGACGCCGCTTTCCCCGGCAGCCTGTGCCGCGAGGGCAGGGCTTTCGCACCAGCTTTGCACATGCGGCTCGAAGCAGAGACGCGCGGCGAAGGGTGCGGCGGCTTCGCCCAGCGCCTTGAGGCTCCTGATCCCCTCGCGCGCGGCGTCCTTGCGGCTCTGGCCCGGGTTGACGATGCCGGGCAGGACAAAGACCGTGGCGATCCCGGCAGCGTCGGCGAAGGTCATCACCTGCCGCAGGTCGCGGATGTTGTCGTCGAGACTCTCCGGATCCGACAGGTTGCGCCCGGCAAGGCCGTCGCCGAAACGGTGGTAGTAATTCGCGAAGGAGAGGTCCGGCACAGCTGTGCGCAAGTCTGCGGCAGCGCGCTGCGGGTCGGCAAGGATCGCCCCGCGGGAGAGCGCCGACCGCCCGTCGATACCCACGTCGATGGAGCCGATGCCCAATGCCCGCGTGACCCCGGCCACTTCGGACAGCGTGAGTGACGGGAAGGACCAGCAGGCGAGTGACAGATGCATCAGACCGTCTCCATCCTGCCCGAGGCCGCCGAGCGGTAGATCGCATCGAGCGCCTCGGTGACCCGCACACCGCAGATGCCGTCCGACGGGTTCGTCACCTCCTTGCCGTTGCAGAGCGCGGCAAAGAGGCGAACGGGCAGGGCACCGTCATAGAGTCCGTCGAAATCGGTCATCGGCACGGCCCGGTCGGCACCGTCATGGCGGCGCAGCTCCAGCATGGCGGGAAGGTTCGAGAAGGTGAGCATCCCCTCGGTCCCGAACAGGCGCACATCGGTGTGCATTCCCACGTGTTTCGGCACGGTCGATGCGCCCGAGATCGCCACTGTCGCCCCGTTCTTCAGCCGTCCCGCAGCGGCGTCGTAGTAATCCACCCCCGCGGGCGATTTCACATCCATGGCAAAGAGTGATTCGAACCCCAGGTCCGTCACCCAGGCCAGCCAGGCGAGCGAATGGCTCATCTGCCCCCAGCCATAGCCGCCGGCCTTCTTCGGGTCGGCCCAGGTCGAGGCGGGCGGGCGGAAAAGGGCGTCCTTCGTCTCGGCCATCGGCTGCCCGGCCATGAGATCGTCCAGCGGGCTGCCCATGCTGCAGACGGCATGGCGCAACTCGCCGATCAGGCCCGATTGCACCCAGTCGCGCGCGATGGCGGTGTAGCCGGTGAAATTGAGTCCGGTTGCCACCATCACCTGCCGCTCGGCCCGCGAGGCAGCGGCGGCAATGGCCCGGGCGTCGGCGGCGGTCGTGGCCATCGGCTTCTCGACCAGGACATGCGCCCCGGCCTCGAGGGCGGCGATGGCGGGCCCGGCATGGTGGACATGGGGCGTGCCGACGATCACCCCGTCAGGCTTTTCGGCGGCGAGCATCGCGTCGATATCCGTATAGCGGGCGGCGATGCCGAAAGTCTCGCCGGTGATGGCGAGGCGTTCCTCGTCAAGATCGCAGATTGCGGCGATTTCGGTGTCGTCGCAGTCCTGCAGGGTCGGGATATGCGTTCCCGTGGCCCACCAGCCGGTGCCCACAACGGCGATTCGTGCGGTCATTCCATCCTCCTCTCTTGCGCAACGCTCGACTGATAGACGTTCTGCATGTGGATTTCCGCCGCCTGCGCGGCTGCATCCGCATCGCGCGCGCGCAATGCGGCCAGAAGGCGGCGGTGGTCCTTCAGCGACTGTTCGAGCACGCCCTCCGTTTCCGAGACGCGGCGGCGCACCTCGAGGCCCAGGACGTTCAGGCTCTCGCCGATGCGGCGCAGGAAGGCATTGCCGCAGCCCTCCCAGATCGCCTCGTGAAAATTGAAGTCCGAGACGCGAAAGGCGCGCGCATCGCCAAGGATTGCGGCCTGCTCGTCGACGATCCGTTCAAGCGCGTCGAGCTGTTCGTCGCTCATGTTCACCGCTGCCCGCCGCGCGACATCGGATTCGATCAGGCTGCGTGCGTCATAGAGTTCGCGCACGTTCACATCCTCGAGGCTGAGGAAGAAGCGGATCGGGCCAAGAAGCGATTCGGCGTCGAGTTCGGAAATGAAGGCTCCGCCGCCCTGACGGGACTTGACGACGCCAAGGATGCTCAGCCCCCGGATCGCCTCGCGCAAGGATGGTCGCGAGACGCCGAGGCTCTCGGCCAGTTCGCGCTCGGGCGGAAGCTGGTCGCCGGGCTTCAGGGCACGGGCCGAGATCATCGACATGATGCGCCGTGCGACCTGCTCCGCCACGGTCTCGCGCTCGATGGGCTGGTCGAAGGCAGGATGAGGGTTGTTCATGTTGACCGCTCCGCATGTGCGGGCCGCCGCAGCCGGATACGCGGTGCAAGGACCGAACCGATGAGCAGGAGCCCGACGACCCCGGTCTGGATATGGCCGGTGATGTTCTGCAAGGCCATGCCGTTGCGTAAAGACAGGACGATGAGCACCGCAAGCAAGGTGCCGACCAGACTGCCAGTGCCACCAAAGATCGACACGCCACCCAGCAGCACGATGGTGATGATGTCCAGTTCAAACCCGAGCCCCACATCACCCCGTATTGCCCCCACCCGCGCCGCATAGAGCAGCCCGGCAAAGGCCGAGACTACCCCCGATATGGCAAAGAGCACGATCTTGTGCCGCCCGGCATTGATGCCGGCATATTCGGCCACGTCGCGATTGGTGCCGATTACATAGGTCTTGCGCCCGAAGCCTGACCGCTGCAGCACGATCCAGAACACCACGAACAGCACCGCAAAAGCCACCAGTCCGAACGGGATTGGCCCAAGAAAACCCTTCTGCCCCAGATCGGTGAACCAGTCGGGGAAGTTGCCGATGCCGCGATCCTCGACCAGCACCCGCGCTGCGCCCCGGAAACCGATCATCGTGGCCAGCGTGACGACCAGTGATGGCAGGCCCAGCCAGGCGGTGCTGACCCCGTTGAGAAGGCCGCCCGCAAGCCCGATCAGCAGGCAGAAGGCCACCGCCATTCGCGCATCTACCCCCGCTTCGTGCATGTAGCCGAAGGCGCAGGCCGACAGGCCGAGCATCGAGCCGACCGAAAGGTCGATCTCCGCATTGACGATGACCAGCGTCATCGCCAGCGCGACGATGGCCTTCTCGATGGAGAGTTGGAACAGGTTGACCAGGTTGCCCGTGGTCAGGAATTGCGGGCTGACCGATGTGTTCACGAGCACCACGAACAGCAGCACCGCGATGAGGAACCCTTCCCAGCTTTGCAGGCGTTTCAGCGCCGTCATGCCCTTTTCTCCCTCTCGCGGCGGATTCGCATGGCCATGAGCCGCCGCCCCAGCACCGCGTCCGCCGCGACCGCCAGCAGGATCAGGAGGCCGAGCACCGCCTCGCGCCAGAACTCGCTCACCAGAGGCCAGCGCACGAGGCTCGTGTCGATCGTGTCCACGAGGATCGCGCCGATCAGCGCCCCCAGCACCGAGCCCGAGCCGCCATTGATGCTCACCCCGCCGACGACGGCGGCCGCCACCGATTTCAGCTCGAAGCCGAGTCCTGCAACCACAGTGATGTTGCCGAAACGGGCGAGAAACAGGAATCCGGCCAGCCCCGCCAGCGCGCCCGAGGCGACGAAGGCGAGGAAGATCACAAGCTTCTGGTTGATCCCGGCCATCTCGGCGGCTTCAGGGTTTGATCCGACGGCGTAGAGCCTGCGGGCGGGCCGCAGGAAGGTGAGGATCAGATGGACCGCGAGCACCACGGCCACGGCCAGCACGAAGATCGCCCGGAACTGCAGATCGCCGATCTGGAACAGCACCGTGTTGGGGAAGCGGGTCAGCCACTCGGGCAGACTTGCCGTCGTGATCGACCTGGCCCCCGAGAACTCGACCAGAAGCGAGCGATAGATCGCCATCGTCGCCAGCGTCACGATGATCGCGGGCACGCGCAGCCAGGCCACGATTGCCCCGTTCACTGCGCCGAATGACGCGCCGACCGCCATCGCGTAAAGTGCGAGCGGCGCGCCGCCAAGGTCCGGATACCGGGCGATGAGATCACCGGCCGCAAAGGCCGTGAAACCCACGATCGAGCCGACCGACAGGTCGATCTGCCGCGCCAGCATGACGATGCTCTGTGCACTGGCGATGATCGCCATGATCGCGACCGAGGTCGAGATCCGGGTGAAGAGCCGCGCGTTGAAATAATTGTCGATCTGGCTGGCAAAGAAGGCCAGCACAAGAACGAGCACTGCGAACAGGGCCAGAAGCCTGATCGCCTGGGGGGAGAGGTTGCGCATCATGCCGCCCTTGTTCCCTGCGCGCCGGTTGCCAGCCGCATGATCACCTCCTGATCGGCCCCGTCATGGGGCAGGATGCCAATCTGCCGACCCTCGCGCATGACAAGGATGCGGTCACCAAGCGCAAGCACCTCGGGCAGGTCGGAGGAAATGACGATCACGGCGCCGCCTGCCGCCGCAAAATCGCGGATCAGGTCGTGAACCTCGGCCTTTGCCCCCACGTCGATGCCGCGCGTGGGCTCGTCGAAGATCAGAAGGTCGGGCTTCATCTCGAGCCATTTGGCGAGCATCACCTTCTGCTGGTTGCCACCTGACAGGTTGCTGACCACCATGCTGACATCCGGCGCGCGGATGTTGAGCCGCTGCCGGTGCTCCTCGGCCACCTCGCGTTCGCGAACGGATTGCACGAGGCCGAACCGCGAGAGCACCTTGCCCAGTGTCGCAAGCGTGACATTGGCGAAGATCGGCATCGGCATGGCAAGACCGAGCTTGCGCCGGTCCTCGGAGACATAGGCGATCCCGGCGGCGATGGCGTCGGCGGCATTGCGTGGGGCGTAGGGCCTGCCTTTCCACATCATGCGCCCCGCAGTCGCAGGCTGGATGCCGAAAAGCGCGAGCCCCACATCCGTGCGCCGCGCGCCGATGAGACCGGCCAGGGCCAGCACCTCGCCCCGGTGCAGATCGAAACTCACCCCGGAAAACACGCCCTCCGAGGCAAGATCGCTCACCGAGAGCACCACCTCATCTGTCGCGCTCGACGGGGCCTTGGCAAAGAAATTGCCGACCTCGCGCCCGACCATGTCCGCAATCAGGCTGTCATGGGTGACCTCGCCTACCGGCCGGGTGGAGATATGCGCGCCGTCGCGGATCACCGTCACGCGATGGGCGACTTCGAAAATCTCTTCGAGGCGGTGACTGATATAGACGACCGCCACGCCCTCATCGGCCAGTTGCCGGGCGATGCGGCGCAATTCTCCGGCCTCATGCGCCGAAAGCGAGGCGGTGGGCTCGTCCATGATCAGGACGCGCACGTCCTGGCTCAGCGCCCGTGCGATCTCGACCGCCTGCTGTTCGGCGAGCGTCAGGCCCGAGGCGATGCGTTCGACATCGAGCGACATGCCGATCCGCCCGATCAGCGCCCGCGCCTGGCTGCGCAGCGTCGCGCGGTTCTGGATCAGCCCCAGATCGGTGGCGGAAATGAAGATGTTCTCGGTCACGTCGAGATCGGGAAAGACCATCGGCTCCTGAAAGATCGCCGCCACTCCGGCCTCGCGTGCGGCGCGGGTTCCTGCGAAGCTCACCTCCCGGCCGCCCATCAGCATGCGGCCCGAATTGGGGGTGTAAACGCCGGTCATGATCTTGATCATGGTTGACTTGCCCGCACCGTTCTCGCCGACGACGGCGTGGACCTCGCCCGGCATCAGTTCGAGCGTCATGTCGCTGAGCGCGACGACCGGGCCGAAATGCTTCGATACGTTTTCAAGCGCGAGAATCGGCTCTGTCATCGCCAGCACTCATGATTCGTTCGGGAAGGGGCGGGGCGCGAGGGAGTGCGCGTCCCGCCCTTGACTGCGCCGGTTACCCGGCCGCAGCCTCGACGTTTTCGGGCGTGAAGACGGTGAAGGGGCCCATCAGCACGCGCAGGGCACCATCGCGGCCGGGGTCGGCCTCGATCGTGTATTCGCCCATGCGGCCTGCGTTGAAACTCTCGCCCTCGACGCCTTCGATCTGGCCGGTGGCCAGACCATAAGCGGCGTAATAGGACAGGTAGCCCAGATCCCGGAAATCCCACAGGGCGAATTCCGGCGCACAGCCGGCCATCGTGTAGGAGACCATCTCGGACGGCAGGCCGAGGCCCGAGACCGCGACCTGATCGCACATCCCCTCGTCCTGCATCGCCTTGGCCGCAGCCTGGATGCCCACGGTGGTCGGCGACATGATCAGGCGCAGGTCGGGGTGACTGTCGATGAGCGCGAGCGCGCGATTGTAGCTCACTTCCGACTGGTCGTCGCCGTAGACGATATCGACGAGGTCGATACCGGCGTATTTATCGTCTGCTTCCAGAGCTTCCTGCATCGAGGCGATCCAGGCGTTCTGGTTCGCGGCGTCCGGCGTGGCGGACAGCACGGCCATCTCGCCGCCCTCGTCGCCCAGGATCGACAGGGCCATGTCGGCCATGACCACGCCCATCAAATCGAAATCGACCTGCGCGATGAAGAGCGATTCCCCCTCGCCCGACGGAATCGGGCTGTCCCAGGTCACGACCTTGGTGCCGTTCGCCTGCGCCGCCGCTGCCGCAGGGCCGATCTGGTCGCCCGCGTTGTTCGACAGCATGACCGCGCCCACACCTTGCGTGCCGGCGGTGGTCATGATTTCGATCTGCCCCGCGACCGAGTTCTCCGGCGTCGGGCCCTGGAACAGAAGCTCGCCCGGATTGCCAAGCTCGGCATGGGCTTCCTGCGCGCCCTGATTGGCCTGATCGAACACGAGGATCCCGAGGAACTTGGGCAGCAGGATCATGTCCACATCCTGCCCGCCCTCGAACGTGATCGCCTCGGCATGGGCAAGGCCCGCCGTGGTCGCCAGCAGGGTGGCCGCGAGGCCAAGTCTCAACATCTTCATTGCCTTCCTCCCGGAGGGTAATCCGTTGGCGGCGCACCGGTCCCCCTCCCGGACCGGGTGCCGCATGGGTCAGGGCACCGGCTTTCGCGGTGCCTCGCCGCGCAGGGCGCGGGCGATATCCTCGGCCACAAGGGCCTGCAGTTTTCCGATGGCAGCATCGGAATACCAGGCGACATGTGGCGTGAGAATGAGATTGGGTGCCTCCCGCAGCGGGCTGTCCGCAGGCAGGGGCTCCTGTGTGAACACATCCAGCGCCGCGCCGCCGATCACGCCGCGCACGAGTGCATCGGCAAGATCGGCCTCGACGATCAGGGGTCCGCGCGCGGCATTCACGATCACCGCATGGGGCTGCATTGTCGCCAGACGCGTGGCATCGACAAAGCCGCTTGTCGCATCCGTTGCCGGCGCGTGAAGCGAAACCGCATCCGAATGTGCGAACAGGTCGGCCGCCGAAACGAGCCGGACGCCAAGCCCGGCGGCGGCCTTTTCGTCAAGCCCCGGGTCGGTGGCGAGAAACCGAAAGCCGAACCCGCGCAGCCGGGCCAGCACCACACGGCCGATGGTGCCCAGGCCGAAGAAACCGACCACCGTTTCGTCAAAGGGTTTCAGCGGCCGCGCCACGCGCACTGCCGCCCATTCCCCGCGCCGAACGCTGGCGTCGAGCATCGGCAGACGCCGCAGAAGCGAGAGAAGCGCCGCCGCCGTGTGATCGGCCACCTCGTCGGTGCAGTAATCGGGTATATAGCCAAGCTTCACACCGGCCGTTCGGGCGGCGGGCACGTCGATATTGTCATAGCCCACGCCGTAACGGATCACCGTCGCGCCGGGGGCGAGAGCCGTCACTGCTTCGGCCGGGAAGGGCGCGAATTGCAGCGCCACCACATCGGCCCCCGTGACTGCCGCCACCACCTCATCGGCACTGCGGCACTGATGCGCGGCAAAGTCGGCTCCGGCCGCACGCGCGGCCGCTTCCTCGCGGTGCAGGTCGGGAAAGGTGTAATCCGTCACGACGACGCGCATTGATCTGCTCATGCCCCGTCCCCGAGGTAGTCATGCAGGATCTCGCCCGCCGCGAGCGTGAAATCCGCGCGCCAGTAAAATCCTTCGAGCGGCTCGACCACCGGCAGGCGGAACACCGGCAGTTGCGCATTGGGCCGCAGCTCCACCGTGCAGGGGCCGCGCCAGGCCTCGTGCAATACGACATCGACCAGCTTGCGCGAGGTGACCTGCCGCACCGCCGGTCGTCCGTCGATATGATTGACTGCCTTGAGATTGAGATTGGTCACATAGTCGAACCATGGTTTCATCTCGTCCGGGTCACAGGGCGTCTGCTTGAATCCCATGGTCCCGGTGATGACGTCGATTCCGTTGCGCTCGACCGTGCCGACGATCAGGTCGCCGCGGGTCTCGATCCGGGGCTCACCCAGTTTCTTGGGCTGGCCGTGGACCTCGCGTCCGTGGGCCACGCCCATGTCGGATGACAGGACCAGCCAGGGCGAATAGGCCCCCTCGCGTTCCCCGATCCGCGCGCCGAACATGATGTTGGCCTCGCCGTAAGGACCGAGCCAGGCAGGATCGTGCATCCGGTAGATATGGACGCAGGCGACATCATCGCCCGTTGTGTCCATGGGCGGCGGCAGCAGGAATTCGCGCGCGCCCGGTTCGGTACGCCAGTAGAGCGTGAGGATTTCCACATCGCGGAAGCGGAAGGGAAAGGGTGGGATCATCGGCGCGTCCCAGGGGGTCGAGAATTCGCCCCGGCGGATGTCATCCTCGGTCGGTCGGGTGACGCCGAATCGCGTGGTCATGCGGCGATCCTCCGCACTTCGGATTCGATCACCTCGATGCCCAGCCCCGGGCCTTCGATGGGCCAGGCCCAGCCGTTGCGGTGCCAGAGCTTCTCGGTGACGATCACATCCTGAACCACCACCGGGAAGGGCTTGTATTCAAAGAGCACCGCATTGGGCGAGGCGAGCGAGAGATGCAGGCTTGCCGCCGTGGTGATCGCGGTCGACCATGCGTGCGCGTTGATCTTCTTGCCGTATTGCGTGCAGAGCGCATCGACGCGGCGGAAGCCCGTGATCCCCTCGACGCGGGCCGGATCGACGCCGTAGACGTCGATCGCCTTGATGAACTCCATCTGCCGCCGGTAGCCTGCTTCGGTGAATTCGCGCTCGCCCGAGGCGATGGTGAGCGTGGTTTCCGCCCGCATCCGCATGTAGCCCGCATCGTCGGTCGGATAGAGCGGCTCCTCGTACCAGCCGATGCGATATTCCTGCATCCGCCTGCCGACATTGATTGACGTGTCCACGTCCCACCGCACGCCATTGCCGATATCGACCAGGATTTCAGCGTCGTCGCCCAGGGCCTCGCGCAGGGATTTGATGAAATGCACGTCCGTGTCGGGATCGCCGCCGATGTTCGATTCGCCCTTCTTGGCGAAGCCGAGCTTGCACGAGCGGAAACCCGCCTCGAAGAAACCCACCACCTCGGCCACGCAGGCGGCCTCGCCCTTTTTGTTCACATGGGCCGAGGCATTGGCGACGAGCTTCTCATGCTTCAACCCGCCGAAGAGTTCATACAACGGCTTGCCCGCGACCTTGCCGCGAATGTCCCACAAGGCCATGTCGATGCCGGAAATGGCCATCGAGGCAATGCCACCCTCGCCATACCAGAACACATGCCGCCGCATCGCTTCCCAGGCACCGTCGATGTCATCGGCCTCGCATCCCTGCAGGAGCGGCAGGAACCCTTCCGAGATGATCAGCGCCACGGCCTTGCAGGCCTCGGGCCACATGGCGATACATTCGCCCCAGCCGACAACGCCATCCGTGGTCTCGACCCGGACCAGCACCGTGCGGCGGATCGTGTCGAAATCATTGGGATCGGGATAAGCGACGGGAATCGGCTCGATCCGTGCAATCCGTGTCATCTGTCCTCCCCCGGCCGCCCAAACCCTTTGACAGGGCCTTCGTGTCGCCGTAGCGTCGAATTGGTCAGACCAATTAGCTACGCAAACCACATCGCAGGTCAAGCACAATGTTCAACCTCGCCCCCGTTCCCGTCCCGGACCTCTCGGGCAAGACCATTCTCGTCACCGGCGCGGGGCGCGGGATTGGTGCCGCGCTGGCGCGTATCCTCGCCGCGCGGGGCGCGCGGGTTCTGGCCGGTTATTTCGGTGCGCCGGACAAGGCGGCGCTGGCGCAGACAACAGCCTTCCCGCTCGACGTGACCGATCCTGCTTCGGTCGCCGCGGCCGTGGCGCGCGTCGAGGACTCGGTCGGCCGGCTGGACGTGCTGGTGAACAACGCAGGACAGATCGCGCCCATCGGCCATCTTGCGGACCTGACATCCGATTCGCTGCGTGCCGCCCACGAGGTGAATGTGATCGGCCTTCACCGCATCACCACTGCCTGCCTGCCCGCGCTCGAGGCGGCGCGGGGCCTGATTCTGAATGCGGGTACCGGCGCGGCAACCACGCCGATGGAAGGCTGGACCGCCTATTGCACCTCGAAGGCGGCCGCGCGGATGATGACGCTGATGATCGACAAGGAGCTATCGACGCGCGGATTGCGCACGGTCTTCTGCGGCATCCCGCCCACCGACACGATGATGCAGGGCGAGATTCGCGGCGCGGGGCTGAACCCGATCAGCCGGATTCCGCAGGCAGACCTCGTGCATCCCGACGTGCCGGCCTCGGTCATGGCATGGCTCTGTTCGGATGCGGCGCGTGATCTGGGCGAGGTGCTGGTCGATGTGCGCGACGAGCGGTTCACGGCGATGATGGGCCTGCCCGGGCAGGCGTAGGCCGTCCTCAGATCAGGGCGAGGAAGCGGTCCACGGCGTCATCCGTCACCGACCAGTCGCAGACGAGCCGGGCGACGAGTGCTTCGTCCGTCTCACCGGCCTCAAGGTCGCCACCCCAGAGGTAGTATTCCGCGCCTTCCCCCTGCAGATGCTGGTGGAGCGCGCGGGGGGCGCGGAAGAAGATGAGATTCCCCTCGACCGGATAGACGAGTTCGATACCCTTCGCGCGCAGGCCCTTCGCAAGGCGTGCAGCCCCCGCATTGGCCTGCGTGGCCAACGCGCGCCACAAACCCCCCTCGAGCCAGGCTAGGGCCTGCGCCGAAAGATAGCGGTGCTTCGAAAAGAGATGGCCCGCGCGTTTGCGACGATATTCAAACTCCATGGCCCGTGCCGGATCGAAGAGGATCACGATTTCAACCCCCGGACAGCCGTTCTTGGTGCCCCCGAAGCTCGCCACATCCACCCCGGCGCGCCAGGTCAGATCGGCGGGCGTGGCCCCGGAATGGACAAGCGCATTCGACAGCCGCGCGCCATCAAGATGCACGGGCAGGTCGTATTCGCCCGCCACGGCGGAAAGTGCGCGCAGCCGCTCCGCCCCATGGGTGCTGCCCTTCTCGGATGTCTCGGTGAGGGTGACCGGCCCGCGCTTCGGGCCGTGCACGCCGCGCCCCTCCTCGGCCGCGATGGCGCGGCGGAGCGCATCGGGAGTCATGCGCCCGTCGGGGGCGTCAACCAGGGTGAGCTTCGCGCCGCCGGTGAAGAATTCCGGCGCATTGGCCTCGTCCTCCTGCACATGGGCGGTGCGGGCGCAGAAGATCGTCTCCCAGGGCTGCGCCAGTGTGGCGAGCGCAAGCGAATTGGCCGCCGTCCCGGTGGCGACAAGATAGACCGCCGCCTCGGGGGCCTCGAACAGGTCGCGCACATGGGTGCGGACCGCCGTCATGATGTCGTCCTCGCCATAGGCGTGTGCATGGCCGGTATTCGCCTCCACCATCGCCTGCATGATTGCGGGATGCGCGGGGCCTGCATTGTCCGAGGCGAAATTCACGGCAGCGGCTCCTCGATGATATGGTCTTCCCAGTCGTCGTCATCGACGAGTTCCTCGGAAATACTGCGCCCCCGGATCGAGACGCCCGCGCGATGCACCGATTCGGGATCACCGGAGATGAGCGGGTGCCAGTCGTAAAGCGGCCTGCCCTCGTATCGCAGGCGATAGGCGCAGGTCTGCGGCAGCCAGTAGTGGTGTTTCTCGATGGTCTCCGGTGTCAGTGTGATGCACTCGGGGACATGGGAATGCCGGTTCGCGTAATGGCGGCAGAGTGCGGTTTCGTTGTCGAGCAGGCGGCAGGCGACATTGGTGAGGGCGACCTCGCCCGTCACCTCGTCCTCGAGCTTGTTGAGGCAGCATTTGCCGCAGCCGTCGCAGAGCGCTTCCCATTCCGCATGGGTGAGTTCCGAAAGCTCGTAGCGTTCCCAGAACCGTTCGCGCAGGCGCTCGTGCTTGCCCATGTCAGGCGTCTTCCGGCAGGGCGTCGAGGATATCGCGGGCGCGGGCGCAATCGGCGTCCATCCGTTCGATGAGCGCGTCGAGCGTGTCGAAACGCTCCTCGGGGCGCAGCCAGTCGACCAGCGCGACCGAGAGCGTTGCGCCGTAGAGATCGCCCCGGAAATCGAGCAGGAAGGTCTCGCAATTCGGGACATTCTCGCCGAACATCGGCCGCACGCCGATGGAGGTTGCGCCCTGGTAGCGGCCGGCATGCGGCCCGTCGAGCACGTCCACAAGCGTGGCATAGACCCCGAATCTTGGCGGATGGCGGCCGATGATCGACATATTGGCGGTGGGAAAGCCGAGTTCGCGGCCGCGCTGGTCGCCCCTGATCACCGGGCCTTCGATCCGGTGCCAGTGGCCCAGCAGGCGGGCGGCATCACGCGGGCGGCCATCGGTCAGGGCCTTCCGGATTGCGGTGGAGGATACTTCGAGCCCGTCGAACGACATCATCCCGGCGATGGTGACGCCGAAGCCCATCTCCTGCCCGAAATCCTTCAGCATCTCCGCGGTCCCCTCGCGCCCGTGCCCGTAGCGGAAATCGCCGCCGATGACGACATGGCCGAGGCCGAGGCGACTGGCGATGATCTCCTGCGCGAATTCGCGCGCGGTGAGCGAGGCGAGCGCGAGGTTGAACGGCAGTTCATAGAGCCGCTCGACCCCCAGTCGCGCCAGCCTGTTGGCCCGCGCCCCCGCATCCATGAGCCGGAAGGCCGGGCCTCCGGGGGCGAGGAACTCGCGCGGATGGGGCTCGAACGTCAGGACACCGAGCGGCAGGCCCAGTTCGCGCGCCTTTTCCGCAGCCAGCCCGATCACATGGCGGTGGCCCAGATGCACGCCGTCGAAATTGCCGATGGCGGCGGCGGCGCCCCGGTCCTGCGGGTCGATGAAAAGACTGTCGCGGATGATGTGCATGGGATGTGGCTAGCGCTCCGCTCTGGCCGGTGCAAGGGTGCGCGTCAGCGCAGGAATCCCATCGCATATGTCGGGTTTTCCCGGTGCGCGTCCAGATAAGCCGCCAGCGCTTCTTCGTCGGGGTGGTGATCGGTGCCGGTCTCCTTCAGCGCAAGCCCGCCGGTGATGAAGAGACAGTCGAGCCCCTCGCCCGCCGCCCCGGCGACATCGGTGAGGATGCCGTCGCCGATGCAGAGGATGCGCGATTCGTCGGGCAGGCCCCCAAGCGCGGCCAGGCGCTGGCGTGCCAGATCGTAGATCGGCGGATGCGGCTTGCCGAAATAGAGCGCCTCGCCCCCCATTTCCTCATACAGCTGCGCCAGGGCACCCGCGCACCACTCCCGCGTGTCGCCCTTGTCCACGACGATATCGGGATTGGCGCAGAGCATCTTGAGCCCGCGCGTCTTGGCCGCAAGGAATTCCGGGCGGTTCACCGCCGGGTCGGCATGAACGTCGAAAGGCCCGAGGCAGACGATTCCCTCTGCCTCTTCCAGGGACACGAGTTCGATCTCGACCGGGTCGGTGACGATCTTCGGCGGCTCGAAGAAGGACATGTCGTTGCCCGAGCCCATGAACCAGACCTTGCGCCCGACCGCACCGCGAAACATCGCCACCCGTGTTGCATCGCCGGATGTGGCGATCGTGTCGTAGGTATCCTCGGGCACACCAAGGCCCGCGATCTGTTCGGCCACAGCCGCGCGCGGGCGGGGCGAGTTGGTGACATAGGCCACCTTGCCGCCCCTGGCGCGGAACGCCTGCATCACCGCGACCGCTTCGGGCCAGGCGGCGATGCCGTTGTGCATGCAGCCCCAGAGATCGACGAAAGCTGCGTCATACTGGTCGGCAATTTCCTCGAAATGGTCGATGACGCGAGTCATTGCGGGCCTCTCAGTTCACTTTCAGCACTGGGATGATCTGCTTCTTGCGGCTCATGATGCCAGGCAGAACCACGCTGTTGCCCGTGACCGTGACGCCGAAGCTCTTCTCGGCGATGGTGCGGGTCAGGTCGTTGGGGGTGAGGAGTGTCGCTTCCTCGCGCAGGATGTCGATCACGAAGAGCAACACCTGATCGACCTCTGCCTCGGCGGCGGCATCAGCCATCGCCGCGACAAGGCCGTCCTTGCGCGAAAGGATCGTCTCGGGGGCGGTGGTCTCGAGGACCGACACGCGCAGATTCACCCCGTCCACCGTATAGGCCTTGGCGTCCATGCGCAGGAGTTCGGCATCGGAGAAGGCAGAGACATCGGATTTCGCCGCGAACATCTCGGCTGCATAGGATGGAATGTCGATTCCGAGATCGCGCGCGAGCAGGGCGGCGATGCGCCGGTCGGTCTCGGTCGTGGTGGGCGAGCGGAATTCGAGTGTGTCCGAAAGGATGCAGGACAGGATCAGCCCCTTGATTCCCTCGGGCGCGTGGCCCGTATGCACATCCATGAGCTGATACATGAGCGAGGCAGTCGAGGCGAGCGGACGGATCGTCACCTCGATCGGCCCCTTCGTCTCGATCCCGCCGGTGAGCTTGTGGTGGTCGATGATCGCGCGGATGTCGGCCTTGTCGATGCCTGCGGGCAGTTCGGCCGGATTGTTCGTGTCCACGATGACAACGGGTGTGCCCTCGGGCAGGGTGTCGAGCACGGGCGGCACGTCGAAGCCCCAGCGTTCGAGGACGAACAGTGCCTCGGTGTTGGGGATGCCGAGGATGCGCGGCTCGGCCTTCGTGCCGGTATGGTCGAGATACCAGGCCCAGATGATGGCCGATCCGGTGGCGTCGGTGTCGGGCGACTTGTGGCCGAAGACGAGCGTGGTCATGAGGCATTCCTGAGCGGCAGATGATGTCGTCCGCCCCATAACGAAGGGCGGGCGGGATGTCACGCGGGGGCGGCGATGCGTCTTTCGCCATCGCAGGCGGTGGAGCAGTCCATGCCGCCTGACGCCGCCATGTCACCCGTCCAGCCGCCTCACAACCCATCCCGTGCGTTCCAGCAGCGACAGGAGGCCCTCCTCCCCCGGCAGATGGCCCGCACCTGCCGCCACGACGATGCGGCTGCCGGGCTGCGCTGCCGTCTCGATCACCGGCAGCCAGGCGCGGTTGCGAGCGGCGATCAGCGCCTCCTCGGCCCGGTCCATCAGCGCAAGCGCGTCCTCTGTTCCCGATTCCTGCATGGCGATCCGGTTCATCTCGAAGATCCCGGCCACGTCGCGGGCGAAATAGCCGTCGAGCATGGCGACGAACATCTGTTCTTCCAGTTCCGGCGCGACGAGGGTGCTGCGCAGCAGGGTGATCTCACCCTCGGGGCCGAGCGCGTCGAACAGGCCGAGCACCGTGTCCCAGGGCTCGAGCGCGGCAATCGGCACGCCGGCCGCTCCGGCATGATCCATGAGCATGAAGTCGAGTCCCATCAGCCCCTGCTGCATGGCCTCCATGGCGCAGGCGGGCGTGGCGAGCGTCGTCGCCAGCAGCCAGGGCCGCATCCGCGACGCGACGAAGGGCGGGATGCCGTGTTCGCGCGCGGCCTTGGCGAGAGCCTCCCATTCTTCGGGGGCGAGCGTCTCGTTCAGTCCCGGCCCCTGGATCGTGGTGAGCGAGGGATCATGCGCCATATGTTCCATGAGCGCGGCCTGTTCGCTTTCCGTCATCTCAAACAGCGCGAGATCGGCACCGTCGAGCAGGGGGGCGACGTCCGCCGCCAGCGCGTCGAGCCGGGCGTCCCAGACGTGGATCGTGCCGATCAGCGTGATCTGTGCCCCGTCGCGTTCGGCCTGCCACACGAGCCCGCGCGGGTGGGGCGTGGCCTCGATTCGCGCCACAAGCTCCGCTTCCTGTGCGGGCGAGAGATGATCGGCCAGACTCTCCCCCTCGCATCCCGCAGCATGGGCCAGAACAGGCAGGACGGCGAGAAGGGCGGCAAGGCGCAGGAACGGCATGGGCGGCCTCCGGGTTGGTCACGTTGTCGCATGGAGGCAGGGAGGCGGCAACGGGGGGCGGTTGCGTCCGTCCCCCGTCGTTGCGGGAAGATGCAGCCGATGAAACAACCCCAAGCGGCGGGCGGCTGATACGGTGCTTTCACCGGGTGACCGTGCCCTCCTGAAGCAGTTGGCACTCGCGTCTTGACAGTGCCAATTCATCTGCCTATCTCGCCCGCTGTTGGCACTCGTCTCTGCCGAGTGCTGATCGCATCAACAAGGAGTTGCGAAATGGCTTTCACACCTTTGCACGACCGTGTGCTCGTTCGCCGCGTCGAAAGCGAAGAAAAGACCAAGGGCGGTCTCATCATCCCCGACAGCGCCAAGGAAAAGCCTGCCGAGGGTGAAGTCGTTGCCGTGGGCGCCGGAGCGCGTGATGACGACGGCGACCGGATCGACATGGATGTCAAGGCCGGCGACCGCATCCTGTTCGGCAAGTGGTCCGGGACCGAGATCACCCTCGATGGCGAGGAGCTGCTCATCATGAAGGAGAGCGACATCCTCGGGATCGTCAGCGCAGCCTGATCGACCCATACGCCACGAACAGAATTCAGGAGAAAAAACATGGCAGCCAAGGACGTACGATTCCAGTCCGACGCGCGCTCGCGCATGCTGAGCGGCGTGAATATCCTTGCCGACGCGGTCAAGGTGACCCTCGGCCCCAAGGGCCGCAACGTCATCCTCGACAAGTCGTTCGGTGCCCCGCGCATCACCAAGGACGGCGTCACCGTCGCCAAGGAAATCGAGCTTGAGGACAAGTTCGAGAACATGGGCGCGCAGATGGTGAAGGAAGTCGCCTCGCGCACCAATGACGAGGCCGGCGACGGCACCACCACCGCCACCGTGCTTGCGCAGGGCATCGTCCGCGAAGGGCTCAAGTCGGTAGCCGCGGGCCTCAACCCGATGGACCTCAAGCGCGGCATCGACCTCGCCGCTGCGAAGGTCGTCGACGCGATCAAGGCCGCCGCGCGTCCGGTGAACGACAGCGCCGAAGTGGCGCAGGTCGGCACGATTTCCGCCAACGGCGAGACCGAGATCGGCCGTCAGATCGCCGACGCGATGCAGAAGGTCGGCAATGAAGGCGTGATCACCGTCGAAGAGAACAAGGGCCTCGAGACCGAGACCGACGTTGTCGAGGGGATGCAGTTCGACCGCGGCTATCTCTCGCCCTATTTCGTCACCAACGCCGACAAGATGACGGCGGATCTCGAAGACGCCTACATCCTCCTGCACGAGAAGAAGCTTTCCTCGCTGCAGCCGATGGTGCCGCTCCTCGAATCGGTCATCCAGTCGCAGAAGCCGCTCGTGATCATCGCCGAGGATGTCGAGGGCGAGGCGCTTGCCACGCTCGTCGTCAACAAGCTGCGCGGTGGTCTCAAGATCGCCGCCGTCAAGGCCCCGGGCTTCGGTGACCGCCGCAAGGCCATGCTTCAGGACATTGCCATCCTGACCGGCGGCCAGGTGATC
>CAYUBT010000007.1:0-33298 GCA_964443055.1 uncultured Rubellimicrobium sp. | reverse complement strand
TCCACCAGCTCCACCAGCTCCACCCGGTCGCGTTCGTGCGCCGCCGCCGCGTTCACGCCGCACCACCCCCGGCGTCCGGGGCGCCGCCGCCCGGAAGGTCGTGGCCGAGCACGTGCGCGGCTAGCACGTCCAGTGGGACCGGCCCCTGGCTCAGCACCCGGTGGTGGAACTCCTTGAGGTCGAAGGCGGCGCCGCGCCGCTGCCGCAGCCGGTCCCGCAGCTCGCGGAGGCGCAGCCGGCCGGTCATGTAGGCCACGGCATCCGACATCGTGTGGTTGCCGGGATTGATCACGCAGAGCCTGCGGCCGAGGCGGTGGATATGGATGCGGTCGGCCACTTCGAACACATGCGGCATGTTGTGCGAGATGAGGATGATCGGGATGCCACGCGACTTCACGTCGAGGATCAGGTCCAGCACCCGGCGGCTCTCCTTGACGCCGAGGGCAGCGGTCGGTTCGTCGAGGATGATGACCTTGGTGCCGAAGGCCGCCGCACGCGCCACGGCGACCCCCTGGCGCTGGCCGCCCGACAGGGTCTCGACGGCCTGACCGATGTTCTGGATCGTCATGAGTCCCAGTTCGCTGAGCTTCTCGCGCGCGAATTTCTCCATCCGCGGCCGATCCAGCTTGCGCAGCCAGCGGCCCGCGAACCCCGGCTTGCGCAGTTCGCGGCCCATGAACATGTTGTCGGCGATGGACAGCGCAGGCGACATGGCGAGAGTCTGGTAGACGGTCTCGATCCCTGCCTCGCGCGCCTGGGTCGGCGAGGTGAAGCGCACCGGCTTTCCCTCGAGCGTGACCTCGCCCTCGTCGGGAATGATCGCGCCCGAGATCACCTTGATCAGCGTGGACTTGCCCGCGCCGTTGTCGCCGATCACGGCGAGAATCTCGCCGGGATAGAGATCGAAATCGCAATCATTCAGGGCCACGACCTTGCCGAAGCGCTTGGTCAGGCCGCGTCCTGAAAGGATGGGTTCCGGCCCGGTCATGCCGCCGCCTTTCTGATCCACTGGTCAAGCGCCACGGCACCGATGATCAGGGCACCGATGAGCAGGAAGGTCCATTGCGCATCCGCACCAGCCATGCGCAGACCCAGTTCAAACACCCCGACGATGAGGCCGCCGAAGAACACGCCCATGATCGAGCCGCGCCCGCCGAAGAGCGAGATACCCCCGATGACCACCGCCGTGATCGACTGGATATTGGCTTCATAGCCCGACGTGGGCGAGATTGAGCCGATCCGCCCGATCAGCGCCCATCCGGCCAGCGCGCAGATCAGTCCCGCAAGCACATAGACCGAGATCAGCACGCCCCGCACGTTCACGCCCGACAGTTGCGCCGCCTCGGGATCGTCGCCCACGGCATAGACATGACGGCCCCAGGCGGTGTTGTGCAGGATCCAGGCGAGCACGAAGACCAGCACCACCATGACGACGACGCCATAGGTGATGTTCGCCGACCAGATGAGATCGAGAACCCGATGCCCCGTATCGGCGGGCCTTCGTCCCTCGTAGGTGATGCCCTGCACCTGTTCGGCCCAACGGACGAATTGCTCGTTCGGTTTCAGCCCCAGCCATTGCAGCATCGGCGCAACCTCGCGGACTTCCTGGCTGCGAATGGTTTCGTTGCGCGAATAGAGGAAATTGGCGGCAAGAAAGACCTGCCAGGTACCGAGCGTGACAATGAAGGGCGGCAGTTTCACCCGCGCGACAAGCCAGCCGTTCACATAGCCGATGGCACCGCCCACGAGGAAGCCCGCAAGGATCGCAAGAGGCGTCGGCATGCCGTGATTCACCGCCAGCTTGCCCATCACGACCGAGCACAGGACCATGATCGCGCCGACGGACAGGTCGATTCCTGCGGTCAGGATGACCAGCGTCTGCGCCGTTGCGACAATGCCGACGATCTGCACCTGTTGCAGAATGAGCGTGAGCGTCGAGGCCGACAGGAACGCACGGCCGTGCAGTTGCAGGTAGATGCCGAAGCCGATGGTCGAGAAGACGAGAACCAGAAGCGGCACGAGCGACGGGGTCGAATGCAGCAGATGCTGGATACGCCGCACGAGGCTCCGGTCCTCGTGAAACTCCGCCACATTGTCCTGCCCGTGCCCCCGCGCGGCGGTCTGGTAATCGTCGGGCCTGTCGCTCACCCGGTCCTCCCTGTCGACCATCCGGCGCGGCAGAGGCGGCGGGTATCGCTCCCGCCGTCCTCGTGTTCATCCGCACCCGTCAGCGGGCCAGCCGCGAACGTCATTGCAGGGATCAGCCCCAGCAGAGTTCGAGTCCCTCCTCGACCGAGATCGACGGCACGCCCTCGACCGGATGGTCGGTGACAAGTGCGACGCCCGTGTCGAAGAAGTCCTTGCCATCGGTCGGCGCAGGCAGGGTTCCGTCGGCCGCATACTGGGCAATGGCTTCGATCCCGAGCGACGCCATCCGCAGCGGATACTGCTGGCTCGTCGCCCCGATCACGCCATCGGCCACGTTATTCACGCCGGGACAGCCTCCGTCGACCGAAACGACAAGGACATTGTCCTCGACCCCTGCAGCGACAAGGGCCTCGTAAGCACCGGCAGCGGCGGGTTCGTTGATCGTGTAGACCACATTCAGGTCGGGATCGACGGAAAGAAGCTGCTCCATCGCGGTGCGCCCGCCTTCCTCGTTGCCCGAGGTGAGCGCATTGCCGACGATCCGCGGATCATCCTCGTCGCCGTTCACGTTCGGGTCGTTCACGTCGACGCCGAAGCCGGTGAGAAAGCCCTGGTTGCGCATGACGTCGACGGTCGGCTGCATGACGGTCAGGTCAAGGAGCGCGATCCGCGCATTCGCCGCCTCGTCACCCAGTCGGCCCGCCGCCCATTCTCCGATCAGGCGGCCTGCCTCGAAATTGTCGGTTGCAAAGGTGGCATCCGCCGCGTCGGTCGGCTCGAGCTGGGTGTCGAGCGCAATGACCAGAAGCCCGGCATCACGCGCCGCCGTGACGCTGTCGACGATGGCGGCCGTATCCGATGCGGTGATGAGGATGCCCGAGGCACCGTTGGCGATACAGGTCTCGATCGCGGCAACCTGTGTTTCGTGATCGCCGTCGATCCTGCCAGCATAGGTATAGAGCGTGATCCCCAGTTCTTCGGCCGCAGCCTGTGCGCCTTCGCGCATCTTCACGAAGAACGGGTTGGTATCCGTCTTGGTGATCAGGCAGGCCGAGATGTCATCGGCCATTGCGGCACCCGTTGTCGCCATCAGCACAAGGGCTGTGCCTGCGAGAAGTTTTTTCATGTGATCCTCCCCAGATCGCTGACAGGTCGGGGCAAGCGCCCCCTTCCCGCCTCGCAGAGGCCGGGACAGATGCAGGGAAAGCGATTCGGTGGGGTACGTCAATAAGTAAATCCAACCGACTTTTCGACTGCACCCGCTCCGGTTGGCCGCGCGCCTCGCGGCCGGACAGCGGTCAACGCTGGAAGATGAAAAACGCCCCCAGCGCAATGAAACCGAATCCCAGCAGGTGATTCCACGCCAGCGGCTCCTTGAGGTAGAGCGCCGAGAAACCGACGAAGACACTCAGCGTGATGACCTCCTGAATGGTCTTCAATTGCGCTGCCGTGAAATGGCCATAACCGATGCGGTTGGCCGGAACCATCAGCAGATATTCGAAGAAGGCGATCCCCCAGCTCGCCAGGATGACCCAGGGCAGCGAAACCTCGCGAAACCGCAGATGGCCATACCAGGCAAAGGTCATGAACAGGTTGGACAGGAGCAGCAGGCCGATCGTAACGACCGGGACAGGCAATGACATCGGGGCACCTCTGGCGGGATCCGCCCCGCGATAGCGCATCGCCCGCACCACCGGAAGAGGCCGTGCGAGAGCTGTGCCCGCCCCTAATCCGCCGCCCGGATCTCCGCCGCATCATCCTTCATGACCTCGTCCTCGTGGATCGGGAAACGACGCGGGACGATGAAGAGGGTGAAGAACACGACGACACTGAGCAAGGCCATCCCGAGGAACAGCCGGGAATTGGCAAGGTCGATCGAGCCGCGCAGCCAGTCGCGCGCGGGCCCTGACGTGGCCGCGTCATTGAGCACGTCGATCATCGCATTGACGTCGCCGGGCATCTCGCCCGCCACATCGCCCGGCGCGCGGGCCAGCCGTCCGGCGATGACGGCGTTGAACACCGCACCGAACAGGGCCGCGCCCAGACTCTGCCCCAGATAGCGCGCAAACATGTTCGATCCGGTAACTACCCCGCGCTCGGACCAGCCGACGACCGACTGCACCCCGACCAGAAGCGGGGTCGAGAGAAAGCCGAAGCCGGCACCCAGCAACACCTGGTCGAGCGCCACCGCCCAGACGGGTTGCGGCGAGGGCAGGAGCAGGAACCCCGCTGACCCCGCAAACATCAGCGCCGCCCCGATCAGCGCCGTGTCGCGAAAGCCGATCTTCATATAGACGCGGCCCGAGAGCGCCGAGGCAGCGGGCCAGCCGATGCTCATGCAGGACAGGACCAGCCCCGCGCCGATGGCCCCCATGCCGAGGACGGATTGCAGGAAGGTGGGCAGGTAGGAGGAGGGTGCCATCATCACCAGCCCCATGCCCGCGACCGCGAGATTCGCCCCCGCCAGCACCGGCATCCGCCACAGCCAGCCCGGCATGATCGGCTGCGCGGCGCGCCGCTCGGCCATCACGGTGGTCGCGATCAGCACTGCCGCCAGTGCGAAGACCGTGATGCTCGGCCATGAATCCCACGCCCAGCTCTGCCCGCCCTGCAACAGGCCGAACATCAGCACGCTGCCCGCCGCCAGGGTCAGCAATGCCCCCGAATAGTCGATCTGCGGTGCACGTTTCTCGAACCTCTCATGCAGGAAGGCCATGATGAGGGCGAGCGCCAGCAGGCCGATGGGCAGGTTGATGAGGAAGATCCAGCGCCAGGATGCATATTCGGCGAAGGCTCCGCCCAGAAGCGGGCCGGTAACGGCGGCAATACCCCAGACGCTCGAGAGCCAGCCCTGCACCGCGCCGCGTTCGCGCACGGAATAGAGATCGCCCGCAAGCGTCGTGACCGTGGCCATGACTGCCCCGGCACCGAGGCCCTGCAGGCCCCGAAAGCCGATCAGGGCCAACATGTTCCACGACAGCGACGACAGGGCCGAGCCGATGATGAAGGCGACCGTCCCGAAGATCAGCACGGGCTTGCGTCCGTAAAGGTCCGACAGAGTGCCCTAGACGGGAATCGTCACCGTCTGCGCCAGCAGATAGATCGAGAACACCCAGGAAAAGAGGCTGAACCCGCCAAGATCGGCCACGATCTGCGGAATCGCTGTCGAGACGATGGTCGTGTCCATCGCCGCGAGCATCATCGTGCACATGAGCGCAAGCAGGACCAGCCCGCGCCGCCGGGGTTTCACGTCGTGCTGCATGGCAATTCCCGTTACGTCCTCCGATCCATGCGCCGGCAGGAAAGGTGCTGCAAGGGGTGGGGCACAAGGGAGCGCACGGCCAGCCCCGGGCTCCGGATCCATTACTCCTTCCATCATTGCGAGCGCAGCGAAGCAACCCGGCGGTCCGACGTTTATGGATTGCCGCGTCGGCTGCGCCCCTTCGCAATGACCGGCGGCCGGAACGGCTCAGACCATGCGGATCACGTCCTTGTCGATGGCGAGCATATAGCCACGCCGGGCGATGTTTTTGACCAGAAGCTCGCTCACCATCTGGTTGCCAAGCGTATCGCGCAGCCGCTTGATGCGCGTGGCACCGGCAGCTTCGTCGCAATCGGCGGCGTCACGGCCCGAAATCACCGCCTCGATCTGCGCGCCGGTCAGGACTTCGTCATCCATCCGCGCCTCCGCGAGGACCGAGAGCGTCTCGATGGCCGCGCCGGTCAGATGGAAGCCGAAATTGTTGAGATAGACCGTGTTCTCGTCGCGGCTGATGACAAGCGAATTGACCTCGATCCCCTTGCGCTCGATCTGGCCCATGCGGCGATTGAGCGCGACGAGCATGATCAGGAACGCCACCGCCGCGATCAGCATCGCCGTGGCGAAGACCAGCAGCACGAAGATGATGAGGCGGTAAGAGGTGAACACCGCCTCGAACTGGGTGCCGGACTGGGCGAGGATTTCCAGCAGCCGGATCTCGCCCTGCGAGGTCAGGTCGGTCTCGACGAACAGGCGTTCGACCCGGCTGTTGAAGGCATTGGCGTCGGGCAGGTTGAGAAACAGCAATGCGCCCGCCAGCGCGAGAATCACGACGATCGCGACGATTCCGGCGATCACGACCCTGTTTCCGACCTGCCGCGCCTCAATAGCGGAGGAAATAGTCTCCTGCACTCGCGCGTCTCCCCTCCAGCCCCGTTTCGTCGAAGGTGTCCATCACCTCGAGCAACTGCCAGCCATCGGCGGCCAGACGCGGGGCCAGTTCCCCGCGCGCCGCCTCGACCGAGCAATCGCCGGTGATTTCCGCAACACCATACTGAAGCTGGAGAGGGTCGTCCTTCTTGGCCTTGTAGTCGGCATAGCATTCCGCCCCGGCCGCATGAGCAACCGAGGCGAAGACTAGTACAAGAAAGACGAGGGAAAGGTCTCTCATATGCGTATCAGGTTCATTGGCGGCGTTGCTATTCAATATCCTCTCGCAGCGCAGCGTTGTTATCGCATTCCCGAAAGGATGGGCAGATGCTCTTTTCAGCGGTCGAATGGTGTGTTGCCGATTTTCATGTGACCGGCCGCCGGACCTGCCCCGCCCCGGTGCAGATCCGGCCCGGGTGGTGGGGAAGGACACGCCCCGCCACCCTTTGCGCTTTGTCCGCACCTCCGGCACAAGGGGGCATGTCACCGCCGGATGATCACCATGAACGCAAGGCCCGCGCCCTGGGCCATCGCCACATCGCCGGGGTGGACGAGGTCGGGCGCGGTCCGCTTGCCGGGCCGGTCGTGGCGGCGGCGGTGATGCTCGACCCGGCGCTTGTCCCCGAGGGGCTGAATGACAGCAAACGGCTGACCGCCCGCGCCCGGACACGGCTGTTCGAGGAGATCCTTGCCGGCTGTGCCGTCGGCATCGGCGAGGCGAGCGTGGCGGAGATCGACCGCCACAACATCCTGCGCGCCAGCCATCTCGCCATGATCCGCGCGCTGGCCGCCCTGCCCGGCGGCGCGGATTTCGCGCTGATCGACGGCAACATGATCCCGCAGGGCATCACCCTGCCTGCGCGGGCCGTCGTCGGGGGCGATCATCTGTCGCTGTCCATCGCCGCCGCCTCGATTGTAGCCAAGGTGACGCGCGACCGGATCATGGTGGATTTGGCGCAACAGCATCCGGGCTATGGCTGGGAGAAAAACGCGGGCTATCCGACCGCGCAGCACCGAGGCGCGCTGGCGGAATTGGGGGTGACCCCACATCATAGGCGCTCCTTCGCACCCGTCCACAAGATATTGTGCCAAGACATACGGTAAGTTACTGATTCAAAAATAGTTTTTGACAGCGAATCGCCTCTCCCCCATCCTCTGAGCCAACCACACGGCGAACAATCGCCGGGCTCAGAGGCAGTAACGATGACTACAGACACGAAACGGGGGACGACGATTCCGCTCCCCCTCGACACGATCCTTGCAGGTGATTGCATCGAGACGATGCGCTCCCTGCCGCCCGCCTCCATCGACCTGATCTTTGCAGACCCGCCCTACAACCTGCAGCTTCGCGGCGAGCTTCACCGCCCGGACAACTCCCGCGTCGACGCCGTAAACGACGCATGGGACAGATTCGCCAGCTTCGAGGCCTATGATCGCTTCACCCGCGACTGGCTTGCCGCCGCACGTCGCCTGCTGAAGCCGAACGGGGCGATCTGGGTCATCGGGTCATATCACAACATCTTCCGCCTCGGGGCCGAGCTGCAGAATCAGGGATTCTGGATTCTCAACGACGTCATCTGGCGCAAGTCCAATCCGATGCCGAACTTCCGGGGCAAGCGGCTGACCAATGCGCATGAGACACTGATCTGGGCCTCTCGCGACGAAGGGGCAAAATACACGTTCAACTACGAGGCCCTGAAAGCCCTGAACGAGGGCACGCAGATGCGTTCGGACTGGACCCTGCCGATCTGCACCGGACACGAACGTCTGAAGGATGCCGATGGCGCGAAGGCCCATCCGACGCAGAAGCCCGAATCCCTGCTTCACCGCACCCTGATCGGCACGACCAATCCCGGCGATGTGGTGCTCGATCCGTTCTTCGGCACCGGCACCACCGGCGCGGTCGCCAAGATGCTGGGCCGCCGCTGGATCGGGATCGAGCGCGAGGAAAGCTACCGCGAGGTTGCCAGCCGCCGCATCGACGGCGTGCGGACGCTGGACAAGAGCGCGCTGCAGGTCAGCACCTCGAAACGCGCCGAGCCGCGCGTGCCCTTCGGCACCCTGGTCGAACGCGGGATGTTGCGGCCGGGCGAGACGCTGGTGAGCTTCAACGGCAAGGCCGCGAGGGTGCGGGCAGACGGGACACTGGTCGCCGACGGGACCACCGGCTCGATCCATCAGGTCGGTGCCCATCTCGAAGGCGCGCCATCGTGCAACGGCTGGACCTACTGGCATTTCCGCCGCGACGGGCGAAACGTCCCCATTGACGTGCTGCGCCAGCAGATCCGCGCCGAGATGGCCCCCGGCCACTGACCTCATGTGAATGCCGAAGATGCGCTGCGCCCTCGCAGGGGCGGGCGTGTCCTACTGACCCGCCGGCAGCGCCGGCGGGGCTTTTTGCCTTCAGAGTGCCCCGCGCGCCATCGTCCAGACCTTGCGCATGACCCCGGGAAGGCTTTGCGCCCGAAACTCGGCCACCGGAACGAAGACCCCGCGCAGCGGAGTGCTGTCCTGCGGCAGGCGGGCGGTATGGACAGCAAGGTGCAGCTCGAAATGGGTGAAGACGTGGCGCACCTCGCCCGCCACCTCATGCCAGTCACCCCGCGCGGGCGGATCGGGTACTGGATCGTCGCTCCAATCGCTCACCGGCCAGCCGAGCATCCCGCCCAGAAGCCCGCGTGCCTCGCGGGTCTCGAGCAGAAGCGCCCCGTCCTCGCGACGCCCGACATAGGCATGGCCCCGGCGCAGGGGCCGCGCCGCCTTCGGTCGCCTCAGGGGCAGGTCGGCTGCCGTGCCGTGCCGATGGGCAAGGCAATGACGGGTTATCGGGCAGAGTGCACACAGGGGCGTGCGCGGCGTGCAGACCGTCGCGCCCAGGTCCATGAGTGCCTGCGCATGATCCCCGGCCCGCTCAGCGGGGGTCAGCCGCGCAGCCAGCGTCGCGAGTTCGGGTTTCGCGTCAGGCAGCGGGGTCCGTACATCGAACAACCGTGCCATGACGCGCTCGACATTGCCATCCACCACCGTCTCGGAGCGGCCGAAGGCGATCGCGGCGATCGCGGCGGCAGTATAGGGGCCGATCCCGGGCAGGCGGAGAAGATCGGCTCGCTCCTGCGGGAAAATACCGCCGTGCTCACGCATCACCGCTCGTGCACAGGCCAGCAGGTTGCGCGCCCGTGCATAATAGCCAAGCCCCGCCCATTCGCCCATCACCTCGGCATCTTCGGCAGCCGCAAGCGCCGCAAGCGTCGGCCAGCGGGCGAGGAACCGCGCGAAAGGCTCGCGCACCGCCGCAACCGTGGTCTGCTGCAGCATCACCTCGGACAGCCAGACATGATACGGATCGGGCCGCACACCGTCACGCGACAACGGGGGCGGCACACGCCAGGGCAGGTCGCGGGCGGAGGTGTCGTACCACGTCAGAAGCCCCTCGCTCACCCGCTCCACCCCGGACGTCCCCTCTGGCCTGAATCCTTCCCCCCCGCTAACATGCACCACGATGCGCAGACCAGTCGACAGCCCGTCCCGCCACGCGCGAGGATTCACCGCCACCGCTAACCTTCTGCGCGCGCAGATCCGCAAGGCGGGCGAATCGCGCGGCTTTGCCGTCACGCGACTGCTCACGCACTGGGAAGAAATCGCCGGGCCGACAATTGCCGCCTTCTGCCGCCCGGTCGAGGTAAAACACGCCAGGGGCGGGCTCGGGGCAACGCTGACGGTGCTGACCACCGGGCCGGTCGCACCGCTGGTCGAGATGCGCAAGGCCGAGATCATCGACCGCGTGAATGCATGCTACGGTTATCGCGCCATCGCAAGGCTGCGCATCACCCAGACCGCGGCGCAGGGCTTTTCCGAACGCCCGGCCACCTTCGCCCATGCCCCGCGAGAGGTGCCGGAGCCGGATACCCGGGCCATCGCCGCCGCCGGTATCGAGGACACGGAATTGCGACTTGCGCTTGCCACACTTGCCGCCAATGTTCGGGCACGAAAGAAACATCAGTGAATGGACCTGTTACAATGAACACCATGCTTGGGCGCCGCCGCCTGCTGACCGCAATCGCGACATCGGGCCTGGCAGGCGCCCTGCCCTTCACCGCTTTCGCGCAGGACGATGCCGCCGGGGGCGAGACGGGGGCCTTCGAGGTCCAGGAGATGTTTCTCGGAGACCCCGACGCGCCGGTGACCTTCATCGAATACGGAAGCTTCACCTGCCCGCATTGCGCTACCTTCCACGCCAACCAGTTCCAGGAGCTGCAGCGCGATTACATCGACACCGGCAAGGTAAAATTCATCTTCCGCGAAGTCTATTTCGACCGTTTCGCCCTCTGGGCCTCGATGATCGCGCGCTGCGGCGGCTCGACGCGTTTCTTCGGCATCCATGACCTCATCTTCGAGACACAGGCCGACTGGATTGCAGGCGGCCAGGATCCCGCGCTCATCGTCGACAACCTCAAGAAGATCGGCATCACTGCCGGGCTCGAGGCCGAGCAGGTCGAGGCCTGCATGCAGGACGAGGCCATGGCCCAGGCCCTCGTCAACTGGTTCCAGGCCAATGCCGAGGAAGACGGGATCGAGGCGACGCCGACGCTCTTCATCAACGGGACCAAATATTCCAACATGGCCTATTCCGACATCCAGCCCCTCATCGAAGCTGCACTGGCCGGCTGAATGGAAAACCTGCCTGCCCCGCTCGCCGGTCTGCGGGTCGTCGAACTCGCCCGCGTCCTGGCCGGCCCGTGGTGCGGGCAGATCCTCGCCGATCTCGGGGCCGAGGTCGTGAAGGTCGAATCGCCGTCGGGCGACGACACGCGCGGCTGGGGCCCGCCCTTCATCGAGCGCGAGGGCGACCGCTCGGCCGCCTATTTCCACTCCTGCAACCGGGGCAAGACCTCGGTCACCGCCGATTTCACCACCGACGAAGGCAAGGCCCGGGTGCGGGCGCTGGTCTCCGAGGCCGATGTGGTGATCGAGAATTTCAAGGTCGGCGGGTTGGTGAAGTACGGGCTCGACCACGCGACGATGACCGCGATGAACCCGCGCCTCGTCTGGTGCGCGATCACCGGCTTCGGCCAGACCGGACCCTATGCGCCGCGCGCGGGTTATGACTACATCATCCAGGGCATGTCCGGCCTCATGTCGGTCACCGGCGATCCCGCAGGCCAGCCGCAGAAGGTGGGCGTGGCCGTGGTGGATCTCTTCACCGGCATCTACGCCTCGACCGCAATCCTCGCCGCGCTGCACCAGCGCGAGACGACCGGAAAGGGACAGGTGATCGACATGTCGCTCATGGATGTGGCCGTCGCGGTCATGTCCAATCAGGCGATGAACTATCTGGCCACGGGAGAATCGCCGCAGAGGCTGGGCAATTCCCATCCCAATATCGTGCCCTATCGCGTCATGGACTGCAGCGACGGTCATTTCATCATCGCCGTGGGCAATGACGGGCAGTTCCGCCGCTTCTGCGCGGTTCTCGGGGTCGAGGGGCTGGCCGACCATCCCGACTATCGGACCAATGCCGACCGTCTTGCCAATCGCGACGCGCTGGTCGCGCTGCTCACGCCCCTGACCAGGGCGCGGACCAAGACCGACCTGCTCGCCGCATGCGAGGCAGCGGGCGTGCCCGCCGGGCCGATCAACGACATGGGCGAGGTCTTTGCCGATCCGCAGGTGATCGCGCGCGGGCTGCAGATCACGCCCGAAGGTGTGCCGGGCGTACGCACGCCGATCACCTTCTCGGGCGCAAGCCTCAGACTGGATCGCGCTTCGCCAAAACTCCCGAAAGCAGACGCTCTACCTCCACAGGATCGCTGAACGCAAGCCGGACCGGCAATGTCAGCACGCTCGCACGCCGGGCGGGCGGCAGGCGCATGGCATCCTTCTCGGTGGTCACCAGCCTCGCGTTCAGCGCGCTCGCCTCGCGTTCGAGCCTCTGCATGAGCGCGGGAGTCAGAAGCTGGTGATCGGCAAGCGCAACTGTCTGCGCGACATCGGCACCCAGTGCGCGAAGGGTCGCGAACATCTTTTCCGGTCGCCCGATCCCGGCAAAGGCCAGGACGCGCAAATCCTCCCAAGGCATCCCGGTGGCGAGCGGGCGCAGTTCCGCCTCGAGAACCGGGAGCACCGGACCCTCGCGCGCAAGGAAATCCGCGCGCTCGCCAGCGGTGCCGATCACCACCAGGGCATCCGCGCGTGCAAGGCCGGCCGCAACCGGCTCGCGCAGTGGCCCTGCCGGGATGCAGAGCCGGTTGCCGAACCCGACCGCCGCATCGACAACGACCAGCGAAAGATCCTTCTCCAGCGACGGGTTCTGATGTGCATCATCAAGCACCAGCAGCCCGGCCCCGTCCGCCACCGCCGCACGCGCACCCGCTGCCCGGTCGCGCGCGACCCAGACCGGACCAAAAGCCGACAGGAGCAGCGGTTCGTCCCCGACGGCATCGGCATGATGATGGCGCTCGTGCACGCGCACAGGGCCATGCAGATGGCCGCCATAGCCGCGGCTGATGACATGCGGAGCCTCGCCCAGCGCCTGCAGCATCTGCTGCAACGCGATCACGACCGGAGTCTTGCCGGTGCCGCCCGCGTTCAGATTGCCGACCGAAATCACCGGCACGGGCACCCGCTCGCCCGCCTGCGTCATGCGCCGGGCAGTTGCGGCTGCATAGAGCGCCCCGAGCGGGCGCAGGAGCATGGACCGGACACCCGGTCTCTTCATCCAGAAGGCGGGTGCGCGCATCTCAATCCTTCCCCGCGCACGAGGCGCGCACGAGTTCGGCGATCCGGTTCGCAACCACTGCCCCCGCCGTCGTCACCTCCCAGGCAGCGGCGGCCATGCTGGCGGCACGGTCGGCGGCCAGCAGCGCCTCGACCGCATGACCAAGCGCCTGCCCGCCCCGTGTCATCCGCGCCGCTCCCGCTCGGGTGAGCCGGGCGAACCCCTCGGCATGACGGCCGGTGCGCGCACCATGGATGATGGCGGTTCCAAGCGCCGCGGCCGCAAAGGGATCGTCCTGCGCGCCGCTGCTCAGCGTGCCTCCCAGCCAGGTGACCGAGGCCAGCCTGTACCAGAGCCCCTCCTCGCCCGGCCCTTCGGCGAGATAGACCTCGATCGGGTTCTCGGGCTCCTCGCCGTCGGCGCGAAGCGCGATCCGCAGCCCTGCCTCGCGCAGCGCGGTCGCCATCGGCTGCATATCCGCGGCACGCGCGGGGGCGATGATGAGCAGAAGCCGGTGCATGGCCCTTGCCGCGTGGCGATGGGCGGCGATCACGTCATGCAATTCCGCCATCGGCAGCGAGGCCGCATGCCAGACCGGACGCGGGCCGATGGTTTCGACCAGATCGCGATGCTCGTGTTCGTTGCAGGAAGGCGGGCTCGCCAGCGGCTCGAACGGCCCCGTCACCTCGATCCGCGCAGAATCGAACCCGAGCCGCTCGACCTGCTGCGCCGTCAGGTGATCCACGGCGAGCACATGGTCGAATCCCCGGACCAGATGCGCGAGCGCACCGGGAATCCAGCCTCCCTCCGCCAGGGTCAGCGTGGTCTCGTCCGCATCGACCAGCACGCGCAGCATCGCCCGCAGCCGCACCTCGGCCAGCAGCATCGGCCTGAGCGGCGTGCCAGTCCAGAGGAGGACATCCGGGCGCAAGGCGTCGAGAAAGGCGCGCACCGGCTGACGAAAATCGGGCGGAAGCGGCAGCGCATCGGCGCGCGCGCCCTTCTCGAAGGTCAGCACGATCCTCGCGCGCTGACCAGCCGCGGCCAATGCCTCTTCAAGCGCGGGCACGGTGCGGGCACAGTCCGGCGTCTTGCAATGCATCCAGACCAGCGCCTCGTCCCGTCGCAGCACGGGCCGTTCGGGCAGGAGATGATCCCCGTCATATCCGCGCCGCAGCGCGAGCCATGCGCCAAACGAGAGCGATCGCGCCATCGCCGTCGGTCAGCCCAGTTCCTCGGTCGCGCCCGCCGGGGAATCCTCATCGCGCAGTCGATGCAGGTGCGCGATGAAATAACGCGTATGGGCGTCGTCCACCGTGCGCTGCGCCTCGGATTTCCACGCGTTATAGGCGCTCTCGTAGTCGGGAAAGATGCCGACGACATGAATGTCATCGACATTGCGGAACACCGTGCGCGACGGATCAACCAATTCGCCGCCAAACACCAGATGCAGACGCTGGACCATTTTCGTCTCCGTGACCTCGTTCGCGCGCACAGTAGGCGGGGACGCGGGACGGTCAACCTCGGGCATGGCCTCCCCGGGGCCGGGCTGCCCTCATGACCCCGCGACCACCAGCCCGTCGATCAGGATCGAGGGGACGACACGCGACAGATGCTTCCGCGCATCATCCGCCGCAACCATCCGCACGAACATCTCGAGCAGATTGCCCGCGACCGTGCATTCGTTCACCGGATAGGTGATCTCGCCATTCTCCACCCAGAACCCGCTCGCCCCGCGCGAATAATCTCCGGTATTGGGATTGATGGTCGAGCCGATCATCCGCGTGACCAGCAGCCCGGTGCCCATATCGCGCAGCAGATCATCGCGGCTGCCGCTTCCGCCGGTCAGGGTGACATTCCCTGCCGAGGGCGAGGGCTGCCCACCCGGACCCCGCGCGGCGTCACCCGTGGGATCGAGGCCCAGTTTGCGCGCGCTGGCCAGATCAAGCAGCCAGCCCGCAAGGACCCCCTCGGCCACCAGATCGCGCCTGGCGGTCGGCAGGCCCTCGGCATCGAACATCCGCGAGCCCGGCGTGCGGATGCGGTGCGGGTCGGTGTGCAGGGACAGATGCGCTGGCAGGATGCGTTCACCCATCTTGTCGCGCAGATAACTCGAGCCGCGCACGATGGACGCGCCGTTGATCGCCCCGAGCAGATGGCCGACGAGGCTGCCCGAGATGCGTTCGTCAAAGAGCACGGGAAACCGCCCTGTCGGGGGCTTGCGCCCCGCAAGCCGCGCGACCGCACGTTCACCCGCCGTGCGGCCGATCTTGTCCGCACTTTCCAGATCGGCGGCAAAGATGCGGCTGTCGTGATCATGATCACGCTCCATCCCGGTGCCCTCTCCGGCAATGGCACCGCAGGAAATCGCGCTGTCGGTACGGGCAAGCCCGGCTGAAAAGCCGTTCGTCGCCGCCAGATGAATCTGCCGCTGCCCATGGCCCGCCGCCGCCGATTCCACCTGCGTCACACCCGCCACGGAGGTAGCCGCAGCCTCGGCCTGCAGCGCCAGCGCCATGAGCGTCTCGGGCGCAGGCTCTTCTGCGGGATCGGCCAGTTCCAGATCTGTGGAATCCGTGTCGCGGGCAAGCTGACCGGGATCGGCGAGCCCGACATGGGGATCGTCGGGGGCCTCGCGCGCCATGGCCACCGCGCGTTCGGCCATTTCGGCAATCGTTGCCTCAGCCGTATCCGAGGCCGAAACCACCGCCGCCTTCTGCCCCACGAAGACCCGCAGACCGATCTCGACCGATTCGGCACGTCCGGCCTGTTCGAGCCTGCCCTGCCGCACCACGACCGAAAGCGACATATCCGACACCGCCATCGCATCGGCGGCATCAGCCCCGGCCCGGCGGGCAGCGGCAAGCATCTGGTCGGAAAGACGGGAAAGTTCGGTCATGGCAGGCTCCGCAATCAGATGGCAGAGCTAGCCACCCCGGGGCGCGCAGACAAGGGCCGGGATCAGAAGGGAAGCCCCATCCCGTTCACGCGCAGCCCGTCGGGGCCGAATCCGAGATGCGCCTCGATCCGGTCCGGCCCGACAGGTGTACCGAAGAGCGCAAGCCCGCCCCTGAGCGACATGGTCACGGCGGGCGAAAGCGCTCCCGCCCGCGCCAGCCGCCCGAGCAGGGCATAGGCACCCGTGATTTCCGTCATGACCTCGCCCTCGGGTGCCTGGATGTCCGGGCCGAACGTGCTGCCGCCGGGCCAGAACAGATGCCCGCTTCCCGTCACTTCGGCGCCAGCCCAGGAGAGCGACAGGGCTTCGAGGTCCACCCGCCTAAGGTCGAGCGGCATCGTTCCCCGCTCCACCGCCCCTGAACGGCCACCGGCCGTGACCAGATCATCCGTCAGGATCATCTCCGCCCTGAGCGCGAGTTCGAGATTGGCCGGGTCAGTGGGCAGGTCCGCAGGCAACCCGATCCTGTCGCGCCACTCGCCTCCGAGGCGCAGACTGTCGAGACCAAGCACGAATCGCGCCTCCTGCACCGATCTGCGGGCGATGAGCGGCTGGCGCAGATTCAGGTCGAATCCCGAGATGCTCAGCACGGTCTCGCCCGAGCGCGACTGCCTGACCCCGCCGTTGCCCAGTACAAGGTCGAGCCCGTGCCGCCTGGTCAGCGCAAGGGACCAGCCCGCATCCCGCATCTCCTGCAGATCGTCCTGCAAGGTCTGTTCTCCGTCGCGCCGGAGCGTGCGGATATGGGTCTCACCTACCGAGCCCCGCAGCTCCAGGCGTGCCCCGGCGCGAAGGAACGGCGACAGGGCCGGTGCGGCAAGCGGCCGGTCAGGCAGCAGGATGCCGAATCCGCTGTCGAGATCGTGATATTCGGCCGACCGCCAGACCAGCCTCGAAGCGCCCTCGCCCGACAGGTCGCTGACAAGGCGGGCGATGCGCGTCTCGCCATCGACGCGAGGCATGGCACCGTCCCGCACCCGGACCGACCGCGTCACGTCCTCGGCGACGAGGAATCCCGAGATCGGAGAGAACGGCAGGTCGACAAGACCCTCGCCCTCGATCCCGGTCATCTCGATGGTGAGCCGTTCGGCCGTGAAATCGCCTTCCATGTCTTCGGGCGTGCCGCCGTAACGCCAGTCGAGGCCTTCGGCGGTGATCTCGGCCGAAAGTGTCATGGCCGGATTCGGACCGGGCAGCGGAAGCAGGGCGGTCAGGCTCACCGGAGCCGCGCGCGGGAAGGAGAGGGTCACCCCGCCCGTGCCATCCTCGGCCAGAATCAGGGTGCTGATGCTCCAGGCAACCCGGCCTTGCGGCAGGTCGATCGCCATACCGGCGTCACGCACGGTCAGGACGCCCCCGTCGCGAGTCACCGTTCCCGTCTGCACCGCCCCGAGTTGCGCCAGCGCCGCGCCCCAGCCCTGCCAGACGTCATCAGCGGTCAGATCCGCAAGCGCGGGCGAAGCGAGAGCCAGCACCAATGCAGTCGCGGTCGCTGTCCTTCTCATCCCGCCCTCTTTCACAAACGGATGCGCGGGGAGACGCCCCGCGCATCCTGCCGACTCAAAACGGCAGCGGCATCCCGTTCGCCGTCACCTGTCCGGCCGCATCGATCTCGATCGTCGAGGTCAGCGCATCATCGCCCGAGGGCACACCGAACATGCCGAGCATCATCGTCACGCCCATCGCCTGTTCCGGCGGCAGAAGGCCGATCTCCCCGAGCTTCTGCATCAGGCCGTTGACGCCCGAGACGGCGATGTCGATCCTGCCCTCGGGCATCGGCATCCCGTCGAGCGCAGCGGCGCTGTCCGGATCGAAGGTGAAGGCACCGTCGGCATGAGCCGTCGCCCCGCCGAAGGCAAGATCGACCGTATTGATGTCGATCGTGTTGAGCATGCCGGGCGGTTCCATCCCCTCAATGACATCGTCTTCATAAAGGTTGCGGGTCAGCGTCGCCGTGCCCGAGATATCGAGGTTCAGCGTCGCCGGATCACGTGGAATGACTCCGCCTGCGTCGACGATACTCCAGAGCTCTTCGCTGACTTCTACGTCGGCAAGGGTGATCCTGCCCGAGAAGGGTGCGGGTTCGTCCCCCGACGACATCGGCAGGAGAAGACCAAGCCCGATCTCTCCGGCCGAGAGCGCGACCGGGAACGGCATGTCCGGGCTGCTCGCGTTGCCTGACAGACCGCTCAAGGACACATCGTAGGCCAAGGCCTCTCCGTCGAGCGACACATGGTTGCGGCTGCCGTCCATGCTGAACGAGGCATCGGTCGTCTGGCCCATCTCGGTCAGGTGGAAGGCCAAGCTTGCAGGGCCGGCACTGCCGTTCGATTCGATCATGAACCCGGCCTCGAACATTTCCTCCGGGTTATCCGGATCGATATTCGCGGGGATCGCAAGTGCCGCAGCCGAGTGGAGTTCGGTCATGAAGCCGTTCAGAGTGGCAAAATCGTCCGGGTCTTCCGGCGATACGAGCGAGGCCTTCAGATCCATGCGATCAATGGAGAAATCATACTCCATGTCGAGCATCTCGTCCGTCTGCTCCCAACCAAAATCACCGGAAACGCCACTGATGATGAGATCGAGAGAGGCTGTCATTGCCTCGCCCTCCAGCAGGAACTCATCAAGGCGGGCCACGGACTGCGGGATCACGAAGGCGTAATGAGTGGCCCCGGGCGCACCGCTCACCGTCGTCACCGCCTCCGTCTGCGTGACTGTCAGACGCGCATGGAAATCGTCGCCATTGATCTCGACCGTCTGCTCGGGAGTCGACGTCACGACAACACTTCCGTCGCCCTGTTCGGCAAAGACGAGTTCGGCGACGGCGACGCTGAACTCGCCCTCATCGTTGACCGATGAAACGGTGAAATCAGTGACCGTCAGAACTCCGTCGGCATAGGCTTCCGAACCGGCGCTCATCGTGACGTTGCCGAGCCCGCTCACTCCGTCCTGCCAGTCCTGCCAAACCTGCTGCGCCGTCACATCGGCGAACGCGGCCGTCGTCGTCAGAAGCAACCCCGCGCCTGTCGCGGGCAGGCCGCGCATCACTACATTCATCATGATCTCCCTGGCTAAATCTTACAGGCTTCACCCGTCGGCAGGTCGCTGTCCTGCCCCGGCTCTGGACCAGAGGATAACCGCCCTCTACGCTTAGGAAAAGGGAAGGCTTCAGGGATCACGAAAATGTCTGAACCGGTCGTTCTCATCACTGGGGCCAGCCGCGGGATCGGCGCGGCCACCGCCCGGGCCTTTGCAGCTACGGGCGCGCAGGTCGCACTCATGGCGCGAAGCGAGGAGGCGCTTGCGGAACTCGCCACCGGGATCGGCGGAAAAACGCTTGTACTGCCCTGCGATATCGCCGATGGCGAGGCCGTCGCCGGGGCGGTCGAAAGGGTGCTCGCCACATTCGGCCGCCTAGACGTGGTGATCAGCAACGCCGGGATGATCGAACCCATCGCCCCTCCGGCCGAGGCTGACTCCGTGCTCTGGAGCCGGGCCGTGGACGTCAATTTCAAGGGTGTCTTCCATCTCGCCCGTGCGACTCTGCCCGCGATGATCGCTGCGGGGGGAGGCTCGTTCCTGCATGTCTCCTCGGGCGCTGCGCATGAGCCGCGCGCGGGCTGGTCCGCCTATTGTGCCACCAAGGCCGGAGCGGCGATGCTCCTGCGGTCGATCCACCTGGAGCACGGGGCGCAGGGGATTCGCACCATCAGCCTCTCGCCGGGCACGGTCGCCACCGACATGCAGCGCGCCATCGCCGACAGTGGCGTGAACGACGTGAGCCGCCTGCCCTGGTCAGCGCATGTCCCGCCCGAATGGCCGGCCCGTGCCCTTGTCTGGATGGCGGATCCCGCCAGCGACGACTTTCTGGGACAGGAGCTGTCGCTGCGCGAGGACTGGCTGCGCCGCGCCATCGGCGTCATCGACCCCGCGTGAGCCGCACCCTCGTCATCGGCGCGGGGCCCGCCGGGCTGATGGCTGCGGGTGAACTCGCGCGTGCAGGCCACAGGGTCACGCTGGCCGATTCCATGCCCTCACCCGCGCGCAAGCTGCTGATGGCCGGAAAGTCGGGACTGAACCTGACAAAGGACGAGCCGATCGAGACCTTCCTGCGTGCCTTCTCCCCGCTGCCGCCCGCGCTGGAAGGGGCGCTGCGCGACTTCGGCCCGGCGCAGGCGCAGGACTGGGCGCGCGGGCTCGGGCAGGACGTGTTCACCGGCAGCACCGGCCGGGTCTTTCCCAGGGCGATGAAAGCATCACCCCTCCTGCGCGCCTGGCTGGCCGAACTCGCCGCCCTTGGCGTCACGCTCGAGCGCCGCTGGCGCTGGCGCGGCTGGGACGGGTGCAAGGCGCTGTTCGACACGCCGGAAGGGCCGCAGCGAATCAGCGCCGGTGCCACCGTCCTTGCGCTTGGCGGCGCAAGCTGGCCGAGGCTCGGCTCTGATGGTCTCTGGGCGGAACATCTGCCGGGGCTGACCGCGCCATTCACCCCCGCCAATGCCGGGCTTTCGGTCGAATGGTCCGCCCATATGACCCGGCATTTCGGCCAGCCGGTGAAGAATGTGGCGCTCCATGCCAGAGATGTGGTCTCACGCGGAGAAATCGTCATCTCGGCACGCGGGATCGAGGGCGGGGGAATCTACCCCCTCTCGCCCGCATTACGGGACGGCGCGGAACTGACACTCGACCTCTTCCCGACCCTGTCGCCCGAAGCGCTCGCGGCGCGCATCGCCCGTCTGCCCGCACGGGCCTCCGCGTCAAACCGCCTGCGCCGCCTCGGGCTTGATCCGGTGCGTGTGGCACTGGTGCAGGAATTCGTCCGCCCGCTTCCCGCCGATCTCGGCCCGCTTCTCAAGGCCCTGCCCCTCCGTCACCGGGGCCTGCGCCCGATCGAGGAAGCCATCTCGACCGCAGGCGGGTTACGGTGGGAGGCGCTCGACGGTTTCATGCTGCGCAACCGCCCTGGCGCATTCGTCGCGGGCGAGATGCTCGACTGGGAGGCACCGACCGGCGGCTACCTCCTGACCGCCTGTCTTGCGACCGGCCGCGCGGCGGGGCGGCAGGCCGCCGCGTTTCTGGTCGGATGAGGACCGCAGGAATCCCCCGAATCCCGTCATTGCGAGGAAGCGCGGCCGGTGCGGCAAGCCAGCAGCGTTGGAAAGCTGGATTGCTTCGCTGACGCCGCAATGACGGAAAGTGTGGTGGATTCGGAGCCCCGGACGCGCATCCAATCCTTTGCAACGCCCGCCATTTGCGGTTAGCTGACCTGAAGACTGGGGGAGACGCCATCCATGACCCTTCGCCGAACGCTTGCCCTCGGCGCAGCCGCCATTGCCCTTGCCGCTCCGGCCACGGCACAGGACCGGGGCCTGACCTATTCGCTGTCGGGCACCCCCGGCCTCATCGACATGCCAAGCGCCCTTGTCGCGAATGACGGGCAGATCGCGGGCATGCTCATGCTGCGCGAGGGCGAGACCAGGACGAGCTTCACCTTCCAGGCCAGCCCGCGCCTCTCGATGACCTTCCGTTACACCGGCCTGCAGGATTATGATTCGGGCAGCAGCTATCACGGGCGCGGCCTCGATCTGCGTTACCAGATCATGGATGAAGGCGACCGCATGCCCGCCATTGCCGTGGGTCTTCAGGATTTCCTCGATTCGACCCCGTATTCCGGCGAATATATCGTCGCCACCAAGACCTTCGGCGATTCCTTCCGCCTTACGGCAGGGGTCGGCTGGGGGCGGTTTGGCGAGTATGGGGGGCCTGTCGCACCATCAGACGGGTCGATTCCTTATGATACCTGGTTCCAGGGCGATGCTGCCGTCTTCGGCGGTATCGAATGGGCACCCAATGGCAACTGGCTGATCAAGGCCGAATATGCGCCGCAGGACGCCTATCGTGACGCCGACGGCAATCCGCTGTTCGAATCGCGGAGCCCGCTGAATTTCGGCGTCACCTGGCGCGCGAAGCCGGGCTATCAGATCGGGCTGTCCTATCTCCATGGCAGCGAGATCGCGTTGACCGGAACCCTGCTCTTCAATCCCCACGAGCGGCCCTTCGCCATGGGGCTCGATTCCGCGCCTACGCCGGTCACGATCCGCCCCGCCGCCGTCGCTGCAGCACAGAGTTGGGACCGGGCCGAACGGCCCGAGGCCAACATCCGCACCGAGATCGCCACCGCCCTTGCCGCCGACGGGTTCACCGTCGATTCGGTCGAGCTGACCGACCGCGCCGCGCGCATCCGCTACACCAACAGCACCTATCGCGCCGAGGCGCAGGGGCTGGGCCGGGTCGCGCGGATGCTGACCGGGATCCTGCCCGGATCGGTCGAATCGATCACGCTCGAACCCATGCGCCAGGGCATCCCGCTCTCCGCCGTCACCTTCCGGCGCAGCGACATCGAATCGCTCGAAAACGCGCCGGGCGGCACGCAGGGCGCGTTCGATCGTGCGATCTTCGCCGATGCGGGGGGTGATGCGGGACTTGTAGAACTGACGCGCGCATCCAGCCCGTTCTCATGGGGGATATCGCCTTATGGCACGCTGTCCTTTGGACAGGATGACGGTGAAATCAGCATCGACGTCGGGCTGCAGGGCACGGCAAGCTATGCGTTCGCGCCCAATCTCCTTCTCTCCGGCGCGCTGCGGTATTCGCTGGTTTCGCAGGATACGCCCACGTCCGTCACAAGCGGCGTGCATCCGGTGCGGAGCCTGTCCGGCCTCTATGCGGCCGAGGGCAATCCCGGGATCACCAGCCTGCAGCTCGCCTGGTATGATCGGCCCGGTCGCAATCTCTACAGCCGTGTCACCGTGGGCTATCTGGAACCGATGTTCGGCGGCGTCTCGACGGAACTGCTCTACAGCCCGGTCGAGACCCGCTGGGCGGTGGGGGCGGAACTCAATTATGTCGCGCAGCGCTCGTCCGACATGATGTTCGGCTTCGGCGACTATTGCACCGCCGACGGAACAGACATCTGCGGCCCCGACATTGATCGCGAGTACCGGACCCTGACCGGGCATCTGTCACTCTATTACGCCCTGTCGAACGATCTGCAGGCCCGCTTCGATGTCGGGCGCTATCTGGCCGGGGACTGGGGCGCGACAGCGGCGCTCGATCGCGAATTCGGCAATGGCTGGCGGATCGGGGGGGAGGTGACGGTCACCGACGCCCATGGCACCGGCCCCGGGCAGGATGCCTACTCCGCCGGGATCCGCATCTCCATGCCCGCGGATTTCCTCTATGGCACACCATCGCGCAGCCGGTCGAGTATCGGGATCGACCTGCAGTCCGGCGATGCGGGCGCGCGGCTTGGCGTGAGCGACCGGCTCTACGATTTCGTGCGCGAGGGGCAGGTGCCCGACCTTGAATCCGGCTGGGGGCGGTTCTGGCGATGAGAATTACGGCATTCCTGGCTCTGGCCACAATCGCCCTGGCGGGCTGCAGCAGCGGCAGCAGCGGCGTCAGCATTCCTGGTGCCGGGATCCTTGGCGCATTGCGCGGCGACAATCCCGCGCTCGATGCCCCGCCGCTCGAGACCCCCGGCTTCACTGCGCAGGCCATCGCCGACCACCCCGAGAATTTCATGATCGCGGATGTCCCCAATCTCGGCCTGAACCAGCCCGCGCGGCTGATCCAGAGGAACGGGGACGAGGAGACCTGGGCCGCGCAGGGCGGGGCCACATTCGCCTTCCGGGGCGGGGTGATGACGGCCACACGCGGCCTGATCGACGATCTGCTCGTGATTTCCTCCGCCGGGGTGACGGATGCGCTGGCCGCCGGTGGCGGCACGGTGACGCGAACGCTCGAAAGCCTGGACGACCTCGACCGGCTCTCGGCCCTTTCGCTGACCTGCACCATCACCCGCGATGGGCCCGAAGACGTGAATCTCGGCCTGCGCGAGGTCTCGCTGGTCAAATTCACCGAACGTTGCGCCAGCCGCCCGCTGGTGTTCGAAAACGCCTACTGGCTCGACGGCTCCGGCGCGATCATCGCCTCACGACAGTTCGTCTCGGCCGATGTGGGCTATGCGCGGCTCAACCGGCTGTGATGTGAGCACCGTCATTGCAAGCCGCCTCTTCCCGTCATCGCGAGCGGAGCGAAGCAAACTACCCGTTTCCACTCGCCCAACGGGTAGCTTGCCGCGTCGGCTGCGCCTCCTCGCAATGACGGTAGGGGCCGTCGCCTTCCCCCCGTCATTGCGAGCAAAGCGAAGCAAACTACCCGTGTCCACCTGCCCAACGGGCAGATTGCCGCGCTGGCTACGCCTCCTCGCAATGACGGGGGGCGCGGTGACGACATCTTCCCGCCATGGCAATGCCGCCGCGCCACCAGACTGTTGCAAATTTGCGCGCATTTTTGCCGGATTGCAGCCGCGCGGAACCGATGGGCGACAAGTTTCTTGAGTCGGCACAGGCACGGCGGTATAGCCCGGACAACGCCTTGTCATTCAACTGGAGTAGAAGAACATGCGTCTCAAGACTTCCATCGCCGCCGTCGCCATCGCCGCGATGACCGCCACCACCGCTTTCGCCGGCGGCCTCGCCCCGGCGGCCCCCGAGGCCACCGTCGTCGTCCCGGTGGAACCGGCACCGCAGCGCTCCTCCTGGGGCATCATCCTGCCGATCCTCGGCGTGGCCCTCCTGATCGCGCTGGCGTCGTCGGATGACGACGAAGGCGAAGAACGCTAAAAACACGAGACCTGCTGATGCGGGTTTCAGAGGGCGGGCCGCAGGGCCCGCCCTTTTTCCTTGCCCGCCCCCTCCCCACCGTCATTGCGAGGAGCCACAGGCGGCACGGCAAGCCGGAGATGTGGGACCACTGGGTTCTTCGCTGCCGCTCGCAATGACGGGAAGAGGCAGCCCCCCTTCCCCACCGTCATTGCGAGGAGGCGAAGCCGACGCGGCAAGCTACCCATCGAAACCCTCGCGCCCCCGGCGTTCCATCCATCGGCAGCGGGCAGATTGCCTCAATTGCGCTCGCAATGACGACGCACCCCCTGCCGGGCCGACGACCCGCCTTTTCGCAAAAATGTTTGCGCCATCCCCTGCCGCAACGTAAAATCGGCGCATTACCGTCATCAATTTGGGGACCATCATCATGCGCCTGAACAAGATCATTGCCGCCGTCGCCGCCGCTGCGATGACCGGAACCACCGCCTTCGCCGGGGGTCTTGCACCGGCCGCGCCGGAGCCGACCATCGTCGTCCCGGTGGAACCGGCACCGCAGCGCTCCTCCTGGGGCATCATCCTGCCGATCCTCGGCGTGGCCCTCCTGATCGCGCTGGCGTCGTCGGATGACGACGAAGGCGAAGAACGCTAAAAACACGAGACCTGCTGATGCGGGTTTCAGAGGGCGGGCCGCAGGGCCCGCCCTCGCTCCCTGCCCGGCGCGAATAGATGGTTGACACTATTAACCAACGCCTGTTCTGTGCCCCAGACGTTCTTGTCAGACAGGGAGTGAGATCATGAGACTACTTGCACCGCTCTGTGCGGTCGGTATCGCGAGTCTGGTTGTCGCGGACCCCGCAGTTGCACAAAACAAGTTCGAAGAAATTCTTGACCGTGGTTATGTCCTCGTCGGAACCGGGTCCACGAATCCACCCTGGCACTTCATGGACGAGAATGACCAGCTCGTCGGATTCGACGTTGATATGGGCCGGTTGATTGCCAAGGCATTCTTCGATGATGTCAATGCGGTCCAGTTTGTCGAGCAATCCGCAGATGCGAGAATTCCCAATCTCGTGACCGGGGTCGTCGACGTGAGCTGCCAGTTCATGACGATCACACCTTCACGTGCGCAACAGGTCGAATTCACCCGGCCTTATTTCCGCGAGGGTGTCGGGCTCATGATGCTCGCCTCCGGCGAATACCAGACCTACGATCAACTCCTCGAGGCCGGATCGGACATTACCGTCTCGGTTCTGCAGAATGTCTTCGCGGAAGAAATGGTCCATCGTGCGCTGCCCGAAGCCACGGTTGATCAATACGAGAGCGTCGACCTGATGTATCAGGCCCTCAATTCCGGGCGCGCACAGGCCGCCGCGACTGACCAGTCGTCCTTGCGGTGGTTCATGGTCCAGAATCCCGATCGCTACGTCGATGCCGGGTTCGGCTGGGACTCCCAGACCTATGCCTGCGCCGTGCGGCCGGGAGAGCAGCGCCTTCTCAACTTCATCAACACCACGTTTGAACAGGCACTGACCGGGGTCGAATTCCCCTTCTACGCCGAAGTCTACGAGCGTTGGCTGGGTGAGGAAGTGCCGCCGCCGCAGGTTGGCTACCCGCGTGAATATCGCTGATTCTTCAGGCGTTTCTTAGGAAAGCGGGCAGGACATCCACTTGGACTATCACTTCAACTTTGCCGTCATCTGGCGGAACTGGGATGTTCTCCTCAAAGGGCTGGGGCTGGGTCTTTACCTGGCCCTGGCCGCCCTGTTCATCGGGGCGATCATCGGCCTGATCGCCGCGTTCTGGTCCCTGTCGCCGCGCGCATGGCTGCGGATCCCGGCACGGGTGTATGTCTCCGTGATCAGGAACACCCCGCTCCTGGTCCTGATCTTCATCACCTATTTCGGCCTGCCACAGTGGGGGTTCCGCCTGCCCCGCACCGAGGCGATGATCTTCACGCTCGCCATTTATGCGGGCGCTTATCTGTGCGAGGCATTCCGCAGCGGTCTGGTCGCCATTCCGAAAGGCCTGCGTGAGGCCGGTCTGGCCGTCGGAATGACCGAATTGCAGATCCAGTCCTCGATCATTGTTCCCGTCATGCTGCGAAACGTGCTGCCGGTCCTGTCGAACAACTTCATCGGCCTTTTCAAGGATACCGCACTTGCGGCAGCAATTGCCGTTCCCGAGCTGACCTTTCAGGCGCGCAAGATCAACACCGAGACGTTTCGGGTCATGGAGAGTTGGCTGGTTGCCTCGGCACTCTACATCATTGCCTGCTATCTGATCGCGGCGCTTCTCCGTCTCGTCGAACGGCGGCTTGCAATTCCGGGAACACGGCAATGAACTGGTCCCTTTTCATCGAGGAACTCGGGAAGTCGCAGGAAAATCTCCTGATCGCCTTCGGAGTCTCGTCGCTTTCCGCAATCGCCTCGATCATTCTTGGCACAATTCTTGGAATCATTGTCGGCCTCGCATTGACTTATGGCCATGTGATCAATCGAATTCTGGCGCGCCTTTACACCGATATCATCAGAGGCGTTCCACTTTTCGTCCTCATCATGGCGATCTTCTACATCCAGGCCGCATCCGGCTTCGGAATGACCGCGTTCCAGGCCGGGACACTTGCCCTGGCCATCTTCTGCGCAAGCCATGTCGCGGAGAATCTGCGCGGTGCGCTCCAGGCGATTCCGAAGGGCCAGATGGAGGCTGCACAGTCCGTTGGCCTGACCTTCCTGCAATGCTTCTTTTCGGTCCTGTTGCCGCAGGCCCTGCGACAGATGCTGCCGGCATGGGTCAACACGGCGATCGAGATCGTGAAGGGCACCACGCTTCTCTCCGTCATCGGCGTCGCGGAACTCCTGCTGGCCACCCAGCGGGTAATTTCGCGGACCTATCTCAGCCTCGAATTCTACCTGTTCGTCGGGCTGGTCTTCTACATCCTGAACTTCACGATCGAACAGATCGGCCGCGCAGTAGAGCGGCGGCTGGCACGTCACGGCTGATCGTCCGGCAAGGCATCGAGGGTTACTCATGAACATCCTGACCATTTCAGGGCTGCACAAGAGTTTCGGCGCGGTCGAGGTTCTCCGGGGAATCGACCTGACGCTGGACAAGGGCGATGTCGTCTCGCTGATCGGCGCATCGGGCTCGGGCAAGACGACGCTGCTGCGGTGCATCAACCTGCTCGAGACCTTCGAGGGCGGGACCATCGAGATCACCGGCGAGGCCATCGGCTATCAGGAAAAGAACGGTCGCCGGACCCGCCTGCCCGACCGCGTCATCGCCAGGCAGAGGGCCATGACGGGCATGGTGTTCCAGCAGTTCAACCTCTTCCCGCATATGACGGCGCAGAAGAATGTGATGCTCGGCCTCATCAAGACAAAGCGTATGGCCAAGGCCGAAGCGGCCGAACTGGCCGATACCTGGCTTGAACGGGTGGGCATGCTGTCGCGGAAGGATCACTATCCGTCCCAACTCTCGGGGGGACAGCAGCAGCGGGTCGCCATCGCTCGCGCGATTGCCATGAATCCGCAATTGATGCTGCTTGACGAGATCACCTCCGCCCTGGACCCCGAGCTGGTGCAGGAGGTGCTGGCAGTCGTTCGAGACCTGGCACATGACGGGATGACCATGTTGATCGTCACCCATGAAATGAAATTCGCGCGGGACGTCTCGAGCCGGATCGTGTTCATGCACGAAGGACTCATCCACGAGGAGGGCGAGCCCGAGACCCTCTTCGCCTCTCCCCGGACGACACGGCTGCAGGAATTCCTGGGCCGGACCTGAAGGCCGCCCGGATGAATCGCTCCCCGCGCGCTGCCGCCGGGGAGCTATCGCATATGTGAGCGCGACACCCGCGCGAGAAATTCAGGACATCACCATGGACCGCACAACCTCCGGACAACCGCTTTCCTTCACCGCCTCTGCCGAATGGAATGAAAAGGCGAGGCAGGTCATCGCCGGGGCGGTCAATTCCAACATCCGGCTCGCAGGTGCGCCGATTCCGCTGTGCTTCACGCGGGGCGAGGGAGCCTATCTGTTCGACGTCGACGGCAATCGCCATGTCGATTACGCGCTCGGCATGGGGCCCACAATCCTCGGCCATGCACCGAAGCCTGTCTGCGACGCCGTCGCGGCCTCGCTCTCGCGCGGCCAGCTTTTCGCCGGGCAGGCCAGGGACGAACTGGACCTCGGACAGCGTCTGACGGCAATGATCCCCTCGGCCGAACTGGTGCGGATCGGGATGACCGGCTCGGAGGTCGTGCAGGCGGCGCTGCGCGTCTCGCGCGCCTTCACCGGGCGGCGCAAGGTGGTGAAATTCGAGGGCCAGTATCACGGCTGGTTCGACAACATTCTCGTCAGCAACGCCCCCGCAGTGGCAGCGCCAGGCGCAAATCTCCCCCTCCCGCGCGAGCCGAAGCTCGAATCGCGCGGGCAGCTCGAACATGGCGCATCCGAGATGCTGGTGCTGCCATGGAACGACATCGGCGCGCTCGAGACAGTGATTGCGGCGCATGGGCACGAGATCGCCGCCATCCTCACGGAACCGGCGATGTGCAACACCGGGGCCATCGCCCCGCGCCCGGACTATCTTGAGCGGATTCGCGAACTGGCAAGCGCGCACGGGATCGTCCTGATCTTCGACGAGGTGATCACCGGCTTCCGCCTTGGTCTCGGCGGCGCGCAGGAGAGGTTCGGCGTCACGCCGGACCTGTCCACCTTCGCCAAGGCGATGGCCGGTGGCTTCCCGGTCTCGGCGCTGGTGGGGCGGGCCGACATCATGCGGCTCTTCGCGGATGGCGTGAACCATTCGGGCACCTACAATGCCAATCTGCAGAGCGTGGTCGCGGCCATTGCCACGCTTGACGCGCTGGCCGCCGATGGTGGCGCAGCACTGAAGCGGGCCGAGGAGGCGGGTCTCGCCCTCATGGACGGGTTGCGCCGCATCGCCCGTGACCGGGGCCTTCCCCTGCGGGTCGAGGGCTGGGGCGCGGCCTTCGCCACCTTCTTCGCACCCGCCGATCTGGAGGTCACCGACTACCAGAGCTTCCGCCAGGCCGATGGCGCACGGCTGCAGGTGTTCCTTGCCGCGCTGGCCGGCCACGGCATCCGTCCGACCAGCCGCGGCACATGGTTCGTCTCGTCCGCCCATGATGCGGACGCCATCGAGGAAACGCTGGCCGCGGTCAAACGCGTCGCGTGAGTGATCTCAGAGGCCGAGAGTCCAGCGCATGATCGCCTTCTGCGCATGGAGGCGATTCTCGGCCTCGTCGAAGATCACCGAGTGCGGGCCATCCATGATCTCGCTCGTCGCCTCGTCGTTGCGATGGGCGGGCAGGCAATGCATGAACAGTGCATCCGGGGCCGCCTCGGCCATGAGCGCTGCATTCACCTGATACGGCCGCAACTGGTTGTGACGGCGCTCACGCGCGGATTCGGGATCATGCATCGACACCCAGGTGTCGGTGACGACAAGATCGGCCCCCTTCGCGGCGACCAGCGGGTCGCGCTCGATAGTGATGGGTCGGCCGTTCGCCTCGGCAAAATCGAGCCACTCGCGTTCGGGATCGAGCGGCTCCGGGCCGGTGAAGGTCAGGTCGAAGCCGAATTGCGCTGCCGCATGCGCAAAGGAGGCGAAGACATTGTTGCCGTCCCCCGACCAGACGACCTTGCGCCCCGCGATCGGGCCGCGGTGCTCTTCGTAGGTCATGATATCGGCCATGATCTGGCAGGGATGGGTGCGGTTGGTCAGCCCGTTGATGACCGGCACCGAGGCATGTTCGGCCATCTCGTGCAATGTCGCCTCCTCGAAGGTGCGGATCATGATGAGATCGACATAGCGCGAGAGCACCCGGGCGGTATCGGCCACCGTCTCGCCATGGCCCAGCTGCATCTCCTGCCCCGAGAGCACCATCGTCTCGGCCCCCAGCTGCCGCGCGCCGACATCGAAGGAAACCCGGGTCCGGGTCGAGGGTTTCTCGAAGATGAGCGCGATCATGCGGCCGGCAAGCGGCGACTCGTCATCCGGCGTCCCGCGGGGGCGGCCGCCCCGCGCATCCTTCATGGCGCGGGCCTGGTCGATCATGATGCGCAGATCGGCGGGATCGGTGGTATGGATGTCGAGGAAATCGGGCATGACATGGTCCTGTCTCGGGCCCCGGATGGGGGCTCTGCCCCCGCCGCTGCGCGGCTCCCCCGGGGTATTTTGGCGAAGGTGAAGACTCAGACGAGGCTTCGGGCCGCGGCATCGAGCCGCGCGATGCCTTCGGTGATATCCTCATCGGGGATGGTGAGCGCCGGAAGAATACGCATGACCCCATCGGCGGCGGGAACGGTAAGGACGCCGGCCGCGTAGCCTGCGGCGACCACATCAGCCGGCGGAAGACGGCATTCGAGGCCGAGCATCAGGCCGCTGCCGCGCACGCCCGCGAACACGGCGGGATGGGTTGCCGCAAGCCCCTCGAGCCCCTGGCGCAGCAATCCGGCCTTGCGCCGCACCTCGGGCAGGAAATCGGGTTCCGTCATGATCTCGACCACTTTCGCCGCCACGGCACAGGCGAGCGGGTTGCCGCCATAGGTCGAGCCATGGCTGCCCGAGCCCATCGCAGCGGCGGCATGTCCGGTCGCAAGCACCGCGCCGATGGGAAAACCGCCGCCGATCCCCTTGGCCACCATCATGATGTCGGGGACGATCCCCGCCCATTCATGCGCGAACAGCCGCCCGGTGCGGCCCATGCCGCATTGCACCTCGTCGAGGATCATGAGCGCGTCCGTCTCGTCACAGAGCGCGCGGATGCGCCGCAGATCCGCATCCGGCAATGGCCGGATGCCGCCCTCGCCCTGGACCGGCTCGAGGATGACGGCCCCCACGTCGGGACGGCGGATCGTCTCGGCCAGCGCCTCCATGTCGCCCCAGGGAAGCTGGATGAACCCCGGAAGGAGCGGCGCGAAGCCGTCTGTCATCTTCTCGCTGCCCACGGCGGCAATGGCTGCGGCAGAACGACCGTGGAACGCCCCCTCGAACGCAATGACCGTCGTACGTTCGGGCTGCCCGGCCACGTGCCAGTGACGGCGCACCATCTTGACGGCAAGCTCGCAGGCTTCAGTCCCCGAGTTGGTGAAGAAACAGGTGTCGGCAAATGTATGTTCGACCAGCAGCGCCGCGAGCCGCTCCTGTTCGGGGATCCGGTAGAGGTTGGAAACATGCCAGAGCCGTGCGGCCTGATCGGTCAGAACCCGCACCAGTTCGGGGTTGGCATGGCCAAGCGCATTCACCGCGATCCCGGCAGCAAGGTCGAGATAGCGGCGGCCGTCGGTGGCGGTGAGCCAGGCACCCTCGCCTGACGCGAAGGCGACGGGCGCGCGGTTGTAGGTAGGCAGGATCTCGGGGATCATGGCGACTCCGGCAGGACAGGCGCTCTTGGTGCCAAGGCGCGCGGGCACTGTCAACGAACTCCGAAGCCCGCCCGGGGCTCCGAACACATGTTGCGGTGAGGTTCACGTCCTTCCCTGAACTGATGTGACGACCTCGAACAGGGTCGCGGACGGGCATCCGGCCCACAAGATTCCCGCAAATCCCGTCATTGCGAGGAGCCTAAGGCGACGCGGCAAGCCAGAGACGTGGGGCGTCTGGCTTGCTTCGCTGACACTCGCAATGACGGAAGAAGTGACGGATTCCGGGCCCTGGAAACCCGCCGCCTTGAACTCGAATGCACGCGGTTGTATTTACATCCGTCTGCGGGCCACGGCCTGTCCCTCCCCTGCTGTCCTCCAAGGAGATCCTCATGTCCTGGACCGACGAACGTGTCGAGATACTGAAACGCCTCTGGGGCGAGGGCCAGTCCGCGAGCCAGATCGCCAAGGAACTGGGTGGCGTCTCGCGCAACGCCGTGATCGGCAAGGTCCATCGCCTCGGCCTGTCCAACCGCACTACCCCTCCTGCGACCGAACCGGCCCCTGCGCCTGCACCGGACAGCGAGACGGTCGCCAACGGTGCCGCCGCCGTGGAGAAGCCTGCGGTCGACACCACGCTCGCCAGGGAGGAAGAGGCCACGCCCGCCCCGGCCGTGCCTGTACGCAGGGCGATCATCCCCGCCGGCCAGCCCCTCCCGCCGCAGCCCAGCGCCAACGAGATCTCGCCCGAGGCGCTGGCCCGCGTGAGCGAGGTCGAGAAGGTCGCGCGCAAGCTGAGCCTGATGGAGCTGACCGAAAAGTCCTGCAAATGGCCCGTGGGCGACCCGGCCACGCAGGATTTCTGGTTCTGCGGCCTGCCGGTGCAGCCCGGCAAACCCTATTGCGAGGCCCATGTCGGCGTTGCCTTCCAGCCCATGAGTTCGCGGCGCGACCGGCGGCGCTGAACCGCCCCCATCAGTCTCCAGGTCTTCTGATTGATCCGGCAGAAAATTCTGTCGGATTTTTCATATTTCAGTTATTGTATTTATGCGAAGTGACGTCGACTGGATCCTGCTTCGGAGATCACCTGAACGTTTCGCGTAATTTTCTTGTCATTGGAGCGCTTTACCTTATCGGAGGCATGCTCCTCGGCTCCTGGATGTCGGTAAACGAGAAGTTCCTCTTCACCCCCGTCCACGCCCATATGAACCTGCTCGGCTTTGCGCTGA
>CAYUBT010000006.1:27837-34657 GCA_964443055.1 uncultured Rubellimicrobium sp. | reverse complement strand
TGCGCGAGGACACGATCTTTCGCGATACGGCGCATCATTTCCTGCGCCTTTTCGACCGGATTCTCGAGAATTTCGAGCCGGAGGCCACGGATGAGGAGCTCGTGGCGCTCTCGGACACACGCACTGCGCGCGCCTTCATGCTGATCGGCCGCGCGGCGGGGGTCTTCGGGTAGGGGTGGCTTTCGTCATTGCGAGCCGCAGGCGAAGCGCCCTGCCCGCTGCCATTCATGCGCAACACCGGCAGCCGCGTGAAGTCTTTGGCGGGCAGGTTGCCGCACCGGCTGCGCCTCCTCGCAATGACGGGGGAATCATCCCAGATGACGCGCCGCAAACCGGATCAGTGCGCGTTTGCCCGCATTCCACGGCGGGAACAGGCGCGGGAGGGGAGAGAAGCGGTTCTCGAGCACCGCACGTTCGTTGCTGAAGGTGCGAAACCCGTATTCGCCATGCGCGACTCCGATCCCCGACGCGCCCAGACCGCCGAAGGGCAGGCCCGGATGCGAGAATTGCGCCATGGTCAGGTTCACCCCCGCGCCACCCGATCTTGTGGCCGACAGGATGCGGCGGGCGGCAGCGCTGTCCTTCTCGAACACATAGAGCGCAAGCGGCACCGGCCCGGCATTAATCCGCGCGATCACCTCAGCCTCATCCGTCCAGCTTTCCACCGGCAGCAATGGCCCGAAGATTTCTTCCTGCATGAGCCCGGTCTCCGCGCCCGGCCCCTCGACGACGAGCGGCGGGAATGCACGGCCTTCGGGCACGGTGTCCGGCGTGATTCGCGCGCCGCCGTCGCGCGCCTCGTCCAGCAAGGCGGCAAGGCGGGCGGCGTGGCGGTCGTTCACGATCCGGGCGAGATGCGGACTGGTCGTCCCGCGCCCGTAGCTGCGGCGCATTTCCTTTTGCAGCGCCGTCACCAGTTCCTCGCGCCGCGACTCATGGACAAGGACATGATCGGGGGCGATGCAGGTCTGCCCCGCATTGGCAAACTTGCCGAACACGATCCAGCGCGCCGCCCTGGCCACATCCGCGCCGGCGCCGACCACAGCCGGGGACTTGCCGCCCAGTTCCAGCGTCACCGGGCTTGGATGCTGCGCGGCGCGCGACATCACCGCACGGCCCGCCTCGATCCCGCCGGTGAAGAAGACATGGTCGAAGGGCTGGTCAACCAGCGCCTCGGCTATCTCGCGCCCGCCCTCGCAGGTGGTGACAAGGGTCGGATCGAACGTGTCCGCCACGATCTTCGCGATGAGCGCCGAGGTTGCGGGCGTCAGTTCCGACGGTTTCAGCACCGCCGAATTGCCAGCTGCGAGACAGGAGACCAAAGGCCCGAAACAGAGGTTCAGCGGATAGTTCCAGGGCGCGATGATGAGGCAGGTGCCCTTGGCCTGCATCTCCACCCGCGCGCTCGTGCCGAACAGGCCAGGCGTCGCGCGCGGTCGGCGCGGGCGCATCCAGCGGGCGAGATGGCGGCGCGCGTGGCGGATCTCGTGCATGACGGGAAGAATTTCCGTCAGCATCACCTCGGGCGCGGGCTTGCCGAAATCCTGATCCAGCGCGGCAATGATCGCACGCTCATGGCGGCGGAGCGCGCGGGCGAGCGACGACAGCGCGGCACGGCGTTCCTTCAGGCCGAAGGACAGGCGGCGGGCGTCGCGCATGGCCGCTTGCGCGGCAAAGGCAGCGGCGGCGCGGGCCGGGGAGGACTCGGGGCGCGGCGCGTTCACGCTCCGCCCATCGCGCGCGGCCCCAGTTCCTCGACCACCTGCCGATAGACCGCGCGTTTGAAGGGCACGATATTGGCAACGAGATCATCTACCGGTGACCAGCGCCAGCGGATGAATTCGGGCTTTGGCGTGGCAATGTCGATATCGTCGTCCCGCCCGAGAAAGCGCATCAGCACCCAGGTCTGCGCCTGCCCGCGGAACCGGCCACCCCAGAAGCCGGGCACGGCCTCGGGCGGCAGGTCATAGGCGAGCGGGCGCGCCGTCATCGCCTCGATCCGCACGAGGCCGGGCGCGATGCCCGTCTCCTCGCCCAGTTCGCGCAGGGCGGCGGTCTGCGCGTCCTCGCCCGGGTCGATCCCGCCCTGCGGCATCTGCCAGAAATCGCGAAAGCGGTCACCCCGCCGGCCGACGAAAACACGCCCCGCCCGATTCGCCAGCATGATGCCCACGCAGGGGCGATAGGGCAGCTGCGCGATTTCGTCGGGGCTCATCTCAGTCCCCCGTTCCGCCCGCCCGGCCAAGAGTCGAGAGGCCGCGCAGGATGTCGACCGCATAGGCGAGCTGGTAATCCTCGGCGCGCAGTTCCGCCGCCGCCTCGGCCCTCGCGCGGTCATCCTCGAGCTGGCGGATTTCCTCGTCGCTCAGCGATGTGTTCGAGAAGGCCCCGCGCAGGTCGGCCTCGTGCACGCTTTCCTCGACGACGCCGTTGTCCACGCGGTCCGGGCGCGGCTGCGGGACGATGATGTCGGGCGAGATGCCCAGCGCCTGGATCGAACGGCCCGAGGGCGTGTAGTAGAGCGCCGTCGTCAGCCGCATCGCCGCATCGCCCTGCAGCGGCATGAGCGTCTGGACCGAGCCCTTGCCGAAGCTGGGCGTGCCGACCACCACCGCGCGGTGATGATCCTGCAGCGCGCCCGCGACGATCTCGGAGGCCGAGGCCGACCCGCCGTTCACCAGCACCACCATGGGCAGCCCCTCGGCCAGATCGCCCGGCGTGGCGTTGAAACGGTCACCCACGACATTGTCGCGCCCGCGCGTCGAGACGATCTCGCCCGCATCGAGGAAGGCATCCGAGACCAGCACTGCCTGATTGAGCAGCCCCCCCGGGTTGTTGCGCAGGTCGAGGACGATCCCGTTCACCCCGTCGATCCCGCCCGCAGCTTCGATCTGGGCGGCGAGGCCCCCGGCCATCTGGTCATAGGTCTGGTCCGAGAAGGTGGTGATGCGCAGCACCACCGTATCGCCTTCGAGCCGGGCGCGCGCGGCGGTCAGTTCGATCATGTCGCGCACGATGGTCACCTCGAAGGGCTCGCTCTCCCCCTCGCGGGCGACGGTGATCGTCACTTCCGAACCGGCCGGCCCCTTGAGCAGCGTGATCGCGGCATCGAGGGTCATGCCCATCAGGCTCTCGCCATTGACGGCGGTGATGTAGTCGCCGGCGAGGATGCCCGCCGCCTCGGCCGGGGTGCCGTCCATCGGCGAGATCACCTTGACCCAGCCGTCTTCCTGCGTGACCTCGATCCCAAGCCCGCCGAATTCGCCCTGGGTCTGGACCCGCATCTCGGCAGCAGCCTCGGCGGAAAGATAGCTCGAATGCGGGTCGAGCGAGGAAAGCATCCCGTTGATCGCGGCCTCGATCAGGTCGGAGGGCTCCGCCTCCTCGACATATTCGTCGCGAATGCGCTTGAAGACATCACCGAACAGATCAAGCTGCTCATAGATGCTCTGGTTCGCCGCCGCTTCCTGCGCGATGAGCGGACCTGCCACCTGCGTGGTCACCAGAAGGCCGAGGGCGACGCCGCTGCCCACGGCGATGGCGAGTTTCTTCATCAGTCCGTTCCTGTCCTGTCCGCCGCGAACCAGGTCGCGGGATCGGCGACAGATTGCCCTTCCCTGACCTCAAGATAAAGGGTCTCTGTCTGGGCAAGCCCGCCCGGGGCCGGGTCGTCACCCAGAATCGCATCGGCATCGGGCATGATCCCGCCCATGAGGCCCAGGGGCGCGCCTGCCGGGACGATCTGCCCGACCTCGCCAAAGACCTCGGCAAGGCCCGCCATGATGACGAGGACATCCGGCGCGGGTTCGAGAATCGCGACATTGCCCTGGCCCGGAAGCGGCCCGAGATAACGCAGCGTCGCCGCCACCGGCGCGGTCACCAGGCTGCGCGGACGCGCCGCGATGATCCAGCCGGGGCGGATCGTGCCCGCCGCATCTGCCTCGCCCGCGCGGCGCAGCACCGTGCCCGCCACCGGCAGGGGCAGCCCGCCCTTGAGGTCGAGCGCGTCCGGCACGATCACGGCCAGACCCTCGCCCACCGTGCCCGCAAGGCCGCCTGCCAGCGCATCGAGCGTCTGGGCCGCATCCACGAGCGCGGCCATGGCCTCCGCGTCCTCGGTGAAACGGCGCGGCAGGTCGGTGCGGTCGGCGACCGCACGGGCGAGTTCGGCGCGGGCGCGCTGCGCGAGGTCGAGCGCCTCCTGCACGCGCGACGCGGCACTCTCCTCGATCACGGCGAGTTCATCGAGTTCCTGCAACCGTGCGCGCAGAGCCGTCACCTCGGCCTGCAGGGCCGGGGTGACATCGGCCAGGATCATCCCGGACCGCGCGGTGCCCAGCGCACCCTCGGGATGCAGCGAGAGCACCGGCGCGGGGGTGGACCCGATGGTCATGAGCACGGCGAGTAGCTGCGCCACCTCGTCCGAACGCGCAGCGAGATCGTCCTCGAGTGCCTGTTTGCGGATCGCCACCCGCCTCAGCCCCTGCCGCAGGGCGACAAGGCCCGATTCGAAGGACTGCACCGCCTCGGTGAGCGAGGCGATCCGGTCAGCGCGGGACTCGGCCGCCTCCATCAGCGCGGCGGCGGCATTGATCCGGGCCGAGGCGGCGCGCGCGGCCGCAGCCACGTCATCCTCGGCCAGCACGGGTGCGGCAAGCGCGAGCGCGAGGGCGAGAAGAAGCGCCCTCATGCGACGATCAGGCTCTGCCCCGTCATCTCGGGCGGCGGAGTGATTCCCATCAGGTCCAGGAGCGTGGGCGCAAGATCGGCAAGTCTTCCGTCACGCAGACGTGCGCCCGCCGGTCCGCCGACGAGGATCACCGGCACAGGGTTGACCGTATGCGATGTATGCGGCCCGCCGGTGGCCGGATCGACCATCAGTTCGCAATTGCCGTGATCGGCCGTGACGATCATCGCGCCCCCGGCCTTCTCCAGTGCGGCCACCACACGGGCCAGCCCGCGATCCACCGCCTCGCAGGCGGCGATGGCGGCGGGCAGGATTCCGGTATGGCCGACCATGTCGGGATTGGCGTAATTACAGACGATCAGGTCATAACCGGCCTCGATGGCAGCAACGAAAGCGTCGGTCACCTCGCCCGCGGACATCTCGGGTTGCAGATCATAGGTCGCGACCTTTGGCGAGGGGGTAAGGTGGCGGTCCTCGCCGGGAAAAGGTTCCTCCTCGCCGCCGTTGAGGAAGAAGGTCACATGGGGGTATTTCTCGGTCTCGGCCACCCGGAACTGCCGCAGCCCGCGGGAGGACACCCAGGCACCCAGCGTGTTCACGATCTTCGCCTTGGGATACATCGCGGGCCAGAAGGCGTTCAGTTCGGCGGAATAGTCCACCATCCCCAGCCGGGCCGACAGATCGGGCGCGGGTCCGCGCTCCCAACCGCTGAAATCCGGATCGGCCAGCGCGGTGAGGATTTCGCGTGCCCGGTCGGCGCGGAAGTTGAGGCAGAAGAAACCGTCGCCTGGGTGCAGGCCGTCGTAACCGCCGATCACCGTGGCGGGGATGAACTCATCCGTCTCCCCCATGTCATAGGCAAAGGCCACGGCGGCATATGCGGTGGGTGCCGCATTCCCCTGCCCCAGCACAATGGCGTCATGGGCGGTGCGGATGCGCTCCCAGCGGTGGTCGCGGTCCATCGCGTAATAGCGGCCGGTGACCGTGCCGATCCGGGCGTTGTCAGGCAGGCTCTCCTGCAGCGCGGCGATGAATCCCGCGCCTGACAGGGGCGGCACGTCGCGGCCGTCGGTGACGGCATGGACCACGACCTCGACCCCCTGCGCGGCAATGGCAGAAATGGCAGTGCGCAGATGGTCGATATGGCCATGCACGCCGCCGTCCGAGACCAGCCCCATGAGATGCGCCCGCCCGCCCGCCGCCTTCACCTTTGCAATGAAGTCGACAAAGGCCGCATTGCGCAGGAAACTGCCGTCCTCGATCGCCAGTTCGATCTGGCCGAGGTCCATCGAGACAATCCGCCCCGCCCCGATATTCATGTGTCCGACTTCGGAATTGCCCATCTGCCCCGACGGCAGGCCCACGTCGCCGCCATGGGTGACGAGTTCGGCAACGGGGCAGGTGGCCATGAGGTGGTTGAAGGTCGGCACATCGGCCAGCGCGGGCGCATTGGCCTCGCGCTCCGCACGCTTGCCCCAGCCGTCGAGGATGCACAGGACAACGGGACGGGGTGCGGGCATGACGGGTCTCCTTCACGGGATACGGCCCTTGTTACGCGCAGGTGATGGCGTGGTGAACCCCTGCCGGACCCCACTCCCGCGAGAAACCGGAGGTGACGCGGACACCTGGAACGTCCGGGATTCCGGGTTGCTTCGCCTGCGGCTCGCAATGGCGAAAGCGGGGCAGGTTCCGTTCCCTGCTCTCATCCCCCCTCTGCCACATGGCGGCGGAAGGCGCGTTTGAGGAGATCGAGTTCGGCGCGCAGCAGGTCGACCTCGGCGCGGATATCATGGGCCAGCGCCTCGCCCGCGACAAGCGTGATCGTGGCGAGCACCCCGTCCGTCGAGGCATCGGTGATGAGGACGGTCTGCACCCCCTCGGCGATGATCTCGGGCGGAAGGCGCAGGCGGACGATGCGGGTGCCGCCTGCCTCGACGATCTCGGGCGCGGGCAGGAACCGTCCCTCGTGCCGCGCCTCGAGCGCGGGACTGCCGGTACCGCCTTCGAGCGCGCCCTCCCAGACCCCTGCCTCAAGCCGCGTCGGCGTCAGCACCCAGTCACTCATCGCCGCCTCATTCTCTGCGCGCGGATAGCGCATTCATATTTCTGCGCGCGGATAGCGCGCGACAACCA
>CAYUBT010000006.1:0-27737 GCA_964443055.1 uncultured Rubellimicrobium sp. | reverse complement strand
TCTGCGCGCGGATAGCGCATTCATATTTCTGCGCGCGGATAGCGCGCGACAACCAAATCGCGAAGAATGATCTCGTTCATCGCGGGCTGGTCGAAGATCAGGTCGAGCCAGGCTCCCTCGACCCGTTTCTCGTTCAGTTTCGTATAGGCCAGATCGAATTCGACCACGACCCGCCCCGAGGGTGCAGGCAGTTCGCGCACGATCTGCTCGACATTGGGGCCATGACGGACATTGAGCCGGGCGAAAATCTCGATCGGGCGCTCGCAGGCGACACCGAGTTCGAGACGCAGCAGATGACGTCTCTGCAGGCCGGTGCAGGCCGCTTCGGGCAGATCGAGCGCGAGGCTCAGGAACGAGCCGTCGAAATGCAGGATATCGAGGCGCAGGGCGAAAGGAGCCAGATCACCCTCGCCCCGGTTGCGCTGCTGGCGGATGGTGAGCGCGCTGTCGCGGCAGTCGTGGAAAACGGCGACCTCGCGGCCCAGCCGCGTCTGGCTGACGACCCCCGCAAGCCCGCCCACCTCCAGCGGTGCGCGCCAGCTCCGGGGCCGCCAGGCCCAGTCCGTGCCGGCCGGAAGCGGGAATGAATCGGAACCGATGCGCGGGCGGGCGAGGCGCATTCCGGCAGTGGCACGATACTCGTCGAGCACGGTACGCAGGGAATCGGCCTCGGCCATATGGTCCCGCAAAGTCGAAAGAGGCGCATCGCCAGCCACCCGCAGCCGCCGGTGCCAGCGCGCCAGCACCCGCCGCTGCCAGAGCCCGGCCATCATCCTGCCAGCGCGCGAACCCGACATCCGGTCTCCTTCGCCGAACACTTTACCCGATCCGCAACTGTGGTGCCAAATTGTTGCCGGTTTGAAAACAGCCATTCGGCTGCACCGCGTCCTCCGCCCCCGTCATTGTGAGCGATAGCGAAGCAAGCCAGTCCTTACGCCGTCTGGCTTGCCGCGTCGCCTCCGGCTCCTCGCGATGACGGGGGTTCCTGTGGGGGACTCTCGCGGACCGGATGCCCCTCCGTGGCCCTGTTCGAGGTCGTCACATCGGTCCAGGGGAGGACATGAACCTCACGGCAACATGAGTCCGGTGCCCTCGGCCGGGGGCCCCCGCGATTGCATTCCAGTCTCGCCGGGCCTATTTCCGGGCTCCGTGGCCGGTGTCGAGGTGAACCCGCATGAACTGGATTTCGAACTACGTCCGCCCGAGGATCAACTCCCTCTTTTCGCGGCGCGAAGTTCCCGAGAATCTGTGGACGAAATGCGATGAATGCGGGCAGATGCTCTTTCACCGCGAGCTTGCCGCGAATCTGAACGTCTGCCCCAACTGCGGGCATCACATGGCGATCAGCCCCCGCGCGCGGTTCACCGCGCTCTTCGACGGCGGAGCCTTCACCGAGGTCGCGGTCCCCGAACCCCCCGCCGATCCGCTGAAGTTTCGTGACACCAAACGCTATTCCGAACGGATCAGGGAAGCGCGCGCCGCAACCGGCGAGAAGGACGCGATGCTCGTCGCCGAGGGTGAGATCGGCCGCACGCCGATCATCGCTGCCGCGCAGGATTTCAGCTTCATGGCCGGGTCGATGGGCATGTATGTCGGCAATGCCGTCCTCGCCGCAGCCGAACGCGCAGTGAAGCTGAAACGGCCACTGGTGCTGTTCTCCGCCGCAGGCGGGGCGCGGATGCAGGAGGGGATTCTCTCGCTCATGCAGATGCCGCGCACCACCATCGCGGTGCAGATGCTCAAGGAGGCGGGGCTGCCCTATGTCGTCGTCCTCACCCATCCGACGACCGGGGGGGTCACGGCCTCTTACGCGATGCTCGGCGATGTGCAGATTGCCGAACCCAACGCGCTGATCTGCTTCGCGGGTCCGCGCGTGATCGAACAGACGATCCATGAGAAACTGCCCGAGGGTTTCCAGCGCGCGGAATATCTGCTCGACCACGGGATGCTCGACCGGGTGACACCGCGCGCCAGGCTGCGCGAGGAACTCATCACGATCCTGCGCATGCTGATGGGCCTCTCACCCGAGGTGAAGGGCGACCTGCCGCCGCCGGAGGAGGCTTCGGCGACCACGGAACAGCCCGCCGCCGAGGCGAAGGGCAAGACCGCGGCGAAGAAACCGGCCGACGGCAAGAAATGAACGCTCCCGCCGGATCGGACCTGATCCTGCAGCGGATGATGACGCTGCACCCCAAGATCATCGACCTCACCCTCGACCGGGTCGAGCGCCTCCTCGCCGCGCTCGGTCATCCCGAATCCCGCATCCCGCCCGTCGTCCATGTCGCGGGCACGAACGGCAAGGGGTCGACCCTGGCCATGATCCGCGCCGGGCTCGAAGGCGCGGGCGCGCGGGTCCATGCCTATACCTCGCCGCATCTCGCGCGCTTTCACGAACGCATCCGCCTTGCGGGTGAACTGATCGACGAGGATGCCCTGGCCACGGTCCTCGACCGTTGCCTCGAGGCCAACGGCCCCGATGCGATCACCTTCTTCGAGATCACCACCTGCGCGGCCTTCCTCGCCTTCGCCGAGACGCAGGCCGACTGGACCCTGCTTGAGGTCGGCCTCGGCGGCAGGCTCGATGCCACCAATGTCGTCACTCCGCGCCTGTCGGTGATCACGCCCGTGGCCCTCGACCACCAGTCCTTCCTTGGCGACACGCTCGGACAGGTCGCCTTCGAGAAGGCGGGGATCATCAAGCGCGGCGTGCCCGTCGTCGTCGCCCGCCAGGAGGAGGAAGCGATGGCGGTGATCGAGGACCGCGCCGCCCGCGTCGGCGCCCCGCTGCTGGCCGAGGGCCAGCACTGGCATGTGACGGGTGAGCGCGGACGCCTCGTCTTTCAGGACGAGAACGGCCTGCTCGATCTGCCTTTGCCGGTGCTGGCCGGGCCGCATCAGGTCGCCAATGCCGGCACGGCGCTTGCCGCGCTACGCGCGCTCGGCCAGGACGAGGCCGCCTGTGAGGCAGCCATGACCCGCGCCGAATGGCCCGCGCGGATGCAGCGCCTGCAGGGGCGGCTCGCACAACTGGCCGCGCCTTGCGAACTCTGGCTCGACGGCGGCCACAACCCGCATGCGGGGCGCGCGGTGGCGGCGACGCTGGGCGAACTGCCACCCAAGCCCCTGCATCTCGTCTGCGGGATGCTGAACACCAAGGATGTCGCGGGCTACATGGCGCCGCTGGCCCCGCTGGCGCAGGATCTGACTGCCGTCTCGATCCCGGGCGAGGCGGCGACGCTGACGGCGGACGAGACCGCCGCCCATGCCCGCGCCGCCGGGATCAGCGCCATGACGGCCCCGGACGTGCGCGAGGCGATCCGTGCCATCAGTACCCGTGACCCCGGCAGCCGCATCCTGATCTGCGGCTCGCTCTACCTTGCGGGCCATGTGCTGCGGGAAGAATCATGCTGATCCGCGGCGCCCTTGCCCTGGCACTGATGGCACCGGCAGCGGCGGCCGAGACCGTGCATTTCTGCTGGCAGGGCGACAACGGCTACACGATGACGGGGCGGATGGAGTTTCCCGATGCGCTCGCCCTCGCGCCGCTGATCACCGAGGATGATGTCACCGCCTTCCGCATCACCGGCTATCGGGACGGCGTGACGCTGGGATCGTGGGACATGGAGACCCGCGAGGACGATGCGACCTGGTATCTGCGCTACCTGCCGCAAAGGATGGAGTTTCCGGTCGATGCAATGATCCCCGGCCCCTTCGATCAGGGCTGGAACGCAGACGGCACGGCTGCGAATTGCGGCAATCCGGGTTTCGGCTTCAATGCCGGGAATCATGCGCAGGATTTCTGCCTCGACGGCGTCTGGATCGAGGAATCAGGCATGCCGCCCCCAACCCCATTCTTTGCCATGACCGAGCCACCCCCCACGCCCGATTGCTCCGGCCCGATGCTGATGAGTAAAAGCTAGAAAATGCTCCTTTCTCAGGGGGCGTGGGCGTTGCGCCATGAGGGGCTCTGCCCCCGCCGCGTTGCGGCTCCCCCGGGGTATTTTCGCAGAGGTGAAAGGCAAGCGACGCGGCGACCTTGATGGTGCCGCGTCGGGTATTTGCAATGACAATGTGCGGATTCACCCTTTCTGGGCGGCTTTCATCGAATCTTCGATGATATCGAGCGCCTCGGAGAACACGTCATCGGGCACGGTGATCGGGGCGAGGAAGCGGATCACGTTGCCGTAGACCCCGCAGGTGAGCAGGATCAGGCCGCGCTTCTGGGCCTCGTCCTTCACGCGGGTCGCGAAACCCGCGTCGGGTTCCTTGCCACCGGGCGTGTTGAACTCGACCGCGACCATGAAGCCCGGGCCCCGCACATCGGCGATCTGCGGCACCGAATCGCGCAGCCCCCCGAGCCGCTGGCGCAGCCGCGCGCCCAGCATCTCGGCGCGGGCGTTGAGGTCTTCCTCCTCGATCACGTCGATCACGGCATTCGCGGCCGCCACGGTGAGCGGATTGCCCGCATAGGTACCGCCCAGCCCGCCGGGATCGGCCGCATCCATCAGGTCGGCGCGGCCCGTGACGGCAGCGATGGGCAGGCCGCCGCCCAGCCCCTTGGCCATGGTCGTGATGTCGGCGACCACATCGTAATGCTCCAACGCGAACATCTTGCCGGTGCGGGCGAATCCGGTCTGGACCTCGTCGGCGATGAAGACGATCCCGTGTTCGTCGCAGAGCGCGCGCAGGCCGCGCATCAGTTCGGGAGGCGCAGGGTAGAAACCGCCCTCGCCCTGCACCGGCTCGATGATGATCGCGGCCACGGTCTTCGGGTCGAGGTCGGCACGAAACAGCGCCTGGATCGCATTCAGCGAGTCTTCGGCCGTGCTTCCGTGCAGCCCGACCGGGAAGGGGACATGGTGCACCCCCGGCATCATCGGCCCGAATCCGGCCTTGTAGGGCTGGACCTTGCCGGTCAGCGCCATGCCCAGATAGGTGCGCCCGTGGAAGGCGCCGCCAAAGGCGATGACGGATGTCCGGCCGGTGGCGAAACGGGCGACCTTGATCGCATTCTCGACGGCCTCGGCCCCGGTCGTCACGAAGAGCGTGCGCTTCTCGAAATCGCCGGGGACAAGGGCGTTCAGCCGCTCGCCCAGACGGATGTAGTTCTCGTAGGGCAGCACCTGGTGGCAGGTATGGGTGAAGGCGTCGAGTTGCGCCTTCACCGCCTCCATCACCTTCGGATGCCGGTGGCCGGTGTTGACCACGGCGATCCCGGCGGCGAAGTCGATGTAGCGGTTGCCCTCGACATCCCAGACTTCGGCGTTTTCGGCCCGCTCGACATAGATCTGGGTCTGCATGCCCACGCCACGGGCGATGGAGGTCTTGCGCCTTTCGGCAATCTCGGCGTTGCGCATGGTCGGCTCCTCACAGGTTGGGCGAACGGATTTCCCATTGCCTGCCACAAAGCCGTGGCCCCCGCCAGAGCCGGAACGTCGCGCCGGTGAACGGGGGGCGCAAGGGGGGGCGGTCGCGACCTGCGACCCATCTTGCTTGTCTGTTCATTTGCCTGTTGTGCTTGCCGGGGCAAAGAACGGCCCGGAAACGGCGTGAGGCGGGAAATGCGCTACGGAACAGGCATGGCGCTGGTGCTGCTGGCGGGGGTGTTCTGGTCGTTTCAGGCGCTGATGATCCGCCAGATCGCGGATGCCTCGGCATGGACGATCATGTTCTGGCGCTCGCTGGCGATGCTGCCGGTGGTCCTGACCTTCATCGGCTGGCGGGCGGGCGACTCACCCTGGCCCGCGATCCGCAAGGCGGGAATGGCCGGAGTCCTGGGCGGGATCGGTCTGGTCGTGGCGATGGGGGGCTCGATCCTCTCCTTCCAGACCACCACCGTTGCCAATGCCGCCTTCCTGCTGGCGGCCTCGCCCTTCCTGTCGGCGCTGCTTGCGCGCGCGGTGCTGGGCGAACGAGTCGCGCCCCGGACATGGGCGGCCATCGCGCTGGCACTGGTCGGCATCTTCATCATGGTGCGCGACGGGCTGGCCGCCGGGGCCTGGGTGGGGAACGTGGCCGCGCTCGCGGCCGCGCTCGGCTTCGCCGCCTTCACCGTGGCGCTGCGCTGGCGCAGGCTTGATGACAACCTGCCCACCGTGGTGCTCGGGGCCGCCTTCTCGATCATCGCCGGCGTGATCATCACGCGGCAGCTGGGCCAGCCCCTGGCCGTCTCCGCAGCCGATCTGCTGTGGTGCATGCTGATGGGGATGGTGACGCTGTCGGGCGGGATGATCCTTTACGCGACGGGCAGCCGGACCGTGCCATCGGCGGAGCTTGCCTTGCTGTCGAATACCGAGGTGCTGCTTGCGCCGTTCTGGGTCTGGCTGCTGATGCGGGAAGTCGCGAGTTCCGGCACCTTTCTCGGCGGCGCGATCCTGCTGGCGGCAATCCTGTTCAACGCCACCGGCGGACGGCGACAGCCGGTTCCTGCCTGAACCGAGGGGCGGAAGAGTGGTATGACAAGGGCAGCCCGTCGCTCCTGCGGTCATTGCGGGCGGCGGCGAGGCAAGCCAGCGTTCTCGCGTCTCTGGGTTGCCGCATCGCCTCCGGCTCCTCGCTATGACGAGGGGGAAGGGGGGCTGCCGTCATTGCGAGCGTAGCGAAGCAAGCCAGTTCCAACGTTTCTGGTTTGCCGCGTCGGCTGACGCCTCAAAGCACCCCCGCGAATTCCATCGCGTTGCGGATCGCGGCCTTGGTCGTATCGCTCAACCCCGTCAGCGGCAGGCGCACCTCCTCGCTGCACAGGCCCAGAAGCGACATGCCGTATTTCGCACCGGCAACCCCCGGCTCGATGAAGATCGCCTCGTGCAGCGGCATCAGCCGGTCCTGGTAGTCGAGCGCACGTGCATAATCGCCCGCAAGTGTCGCCGCCTGGAATTCGGCACAGAGCTTCGGCGCGATATTGGCGGTCACCGAAATGCAGCCCCGCCCGCCATGGGCGTTGAAGCCGAGCGCGGTCGCATCCTCGCCCGAAAGCTGGATGAAGTCCCTGCCGCAGGCGGCGCGCTGCTGGCTTACCCGTTCGAGGCGGCCGGTCGCGTCCTTCACGCCGACGATCCGGGGCAGCTTCGCCAGTTCTCCCATCGTCGCGGGCGTCATGTCGATGACCGAGCGGCCGGGGATATTGTAGATGATGATCGGCAGCCCGACCTCGGCCATGGCCGTGAAATGGGCGATGAGGCCCGCCTGCGTGGGCTTGTTGTAATAGGGCGTGACGACCAGCGCAGCGTTCGCGCCGGCGGCCTTGGCGGCACGCACGAGTCGCAACCCCTCGATCGTGTTGTTCGAGCCGGCCCCGGCGATGACCGGAATCCGCCCCGCGGCGCGGCGCACGACGGTGGCGACAACCTCGTCATGCTCCTCGTGGCTCAGCGTCGGACTTTCGCCGGTGGTGCCCACGGGGACAAGACCGTTCGAGCCCTGTTCGACATGCCAGTCGACAAGTTTCTCCAGCGTCCCGAAGTCGACCTTGCCATCACGAAACGGCGTGACGAGAGCGGGCAGCGAACCTTGGAACATTGGGGTCTCCTGTCGAGCGCACCGGGCGAGGGCTCCGGCCAGCGCCGTTTAGACCCGTTCGGAACCATTGCCAAGTTTGTGAGTGGCGCAGGATGCATCTCCTGCTAGCCTTGGCGAAAAGCAGCAGGCAGCCCATGCGTTCACTCATTCTCGCCGCCCTTCTGTGGCTTGCGTCCCCGCTGACGGCGCTGGCCGACGCCGCCTCCGACATCGTTTCGGTGCGCGTGGCCGTGGCGCTTGCGCAGGCAGGCGACTGGGTGGAGGCCGAGGCCGCCGTCGCCGGGGCCGGCCCGGTCGCGCGCGACGTGATCCGCTGGCAGCGTCTGCGTGGGGGCGGCTCGGCACAGGACGGGCTGGAACTGGACGATTACGCGGCTTTCGTGCAGGAGCATCCGCACTGGCCGGGACTCGAGCGGCTGCGGCGCGAGGGCGAGGCGCTGATCACCCCGCGCACCCCGCCCGAAGCTGTCGCGCAATGGTTCGCCGGGGCCGGGGCGCAGACCGGACGCGGCGTGCAGGCCCATGCCCAGGCCCTGCAGGCGCTCGGGCGCGGGGACGAGGCGCGCGACGCGGTGCGGAGCGCGTGGCTCTCGCTGGGCCTGAGCATCGAGGAACAGGCCGCGCTCATTGTGGACTGGGGGCCGACGCTGGCCCCCCTGCATCAGGCGCGGGTCGAGGCGATGCTCTGGCGGCAGCGAACCGGTGATGCCGAACGCCTGCTGTCGCATCTGGAGGACGGGCAGCGCGCCCTCGCCCTGGTGCGGATCGCCCTGATCCGGCAGGAAGCGGGTGCCGCGGCACAGGCCGCGGAGCTGCCCGGCGCACTGGCCGATGATCCGGGCCTTGCGCGCGACCTGATGAACCGGCTGTTCCAGCAGGGACGGCGCGACGAGGCCGCAGCACTGATACTCGAGCGAAGCGCGGGCGATCTTGGCCAGCCGCTGCAATGGGCCTCCCGCCGGGCCGATCTGGCACGCTGGCTTCTGCGCGAGGGACGGCCGGACGAGGCGCTTGCCCTTGCCGCCGCCCATCAGCTTGCACCCGAGGGCGATGCACAAGGCGCGTTTGCCGAACTCGAATGGCTCGCCGGGCGCGCGGCGCTGCAGGGGGGCGAGGCCGCGACGGCGCGTGAGCATTTCCTCGCCTCGGAAGCGGCCGCGATCAGCGCCGCCGGAAGCGCCCGCGCCGCCTTCTGGGCCGGACGTGCCGCCGAGGCGGCAGGTGATTCCGTCCAGGCCGTGCTCGACCATGCGCGCGGGGCCGAGATCCAGATTACATTCTATGGTCTTCTCTCGGCCGAATATCTGGGCGAGCCGCTCGATCCCCGGCTCTACCGCCCGGAGGGGTTCGGCGAGTGGCGCGACGGGGCGATCCTGTCCAACGACCTGCTTGTCGCCATGCTGCTGCTGCAGGCCGCCGGAGAGGTGAATGACGCGGTGCTCTTCGCCATGAAGCTGGGCCAGACATTGCCGCAGGACGACCTCGGCCAGCTTGGCGCGCTGCTTGACGAGGCAGGCGCACCGCATCTGCTGCTGGCCGCCGCGAAAGAGGCCGCTGCGCGGGGGGTCATCATCCCGGCCATGCTCTTTCCGCTCCACCCGCTGTCGCGCAAGGAGATGCCGGTGGCACCCGATCTCGCACTTGCCGTGGCGCGGCAGGAATCGGCCTTCAACGCGGGCGCTGGCAGCGGCGCGGGGGCGCTCGGCCTGATGCAGCTCATGCCCGCGACGGCGGAAGAGGTCGCCCGCCGACTCGGCCTGCCGTGGGAGCGCGCGCGGCTGACCGCCGACTGGGATTACAACGCGACATTGGGCACGGATTACCTGGCCGGGCTGGAGCGCATGTTCGGGGCCAGTCCGGTTCTTGTCGCCGCAGGCTACAACGCGGGGCCGTCGCGGCCGCGCCAGTGGATAACCGAACGGGGCGATCCGCGCAGGGGCGAGGTCGATCCGGTGGACTGGATCGAGGACATCCCTTTCACCGAGACCCGCGACTACGTGATGCGCGTGCTCGAAGGCATTCCCGTCTATCGCGCACGGCTGACGGGCGCGGGGGACGGGATCGGACTGCAGGCGCTGATTGTCGGTGCGCCACCCCTCGTCCGGCCGCGGGCCCGGCCGGAGCCTCCCGAGAACACGGGTCCGCGCCCGCAGGCAAGACCCGGGACCACACCCTAGCCCCCCGCTGCAGGTTTCCTTCCCCGGATCATGTGGCGCTTGCGGCCGAAACCGGGGTGGCGCTCCACCTCGAGCCCCGCCTGCACCAGGGCGCGGCGCACCTCGCCGGCGGCGGTGAAACTGGCGAAGGTGCCGCCCGGCACCATGTGGCGGGCAACCTCGCCCATCAGCACCTCTCCCCACATCTCGGGATTCTTCGCGGGCGCGAAACCGTCAAGATAGACGGCATCGGCCTGCCCGTCCCAGAGCGGCAGCGTCTCGCGCACATCGCCCTCGATCAGGGTGAGGCGCAGCCCTCCGGGCAGGTCATGCGGGCCGGGGCCGATATCGAGCGCAGCCAGAAGCGGCGGGACATCGCCCGCAAGTTCGGGAAATGCGGCCAGCGCGCGGGAGATGTCGGCGGGACGCAGCGGGAAGGCCTCGAAACTTGTGTAACGGAGGGTGCCGCCCGCCCCCGCCCCGCGCCATGCGGCGAGTGTCGCGAGCAGGTTCAGCCCGGTCCCGAACCCCAGTTCGGCAATGTGAAAGCCATCACGAAACCGCGCGGGCAGGTCGTTGCCGCGAAGAAAGACATGACGCGCCTCGGCCAGCCCGTCCTCACGCGAGAAATAGGCGTCGCCGAAACGGGGTGAGAGCGGGGTGTCGGCGTCAAGCCATTCGGGTTCGGTATGTGGTGATCGGGCCATGACGACGATGTGGACAGGGCGGGCGGGGGAGGCAAGGGGATTCCCGTCATTGCGAGAAGCCGGAGGCGACGCGGCAAGCCAGAAACCTCGGAACGCTGGCTGTTTCGCTCACGCCCGCAATGACGGAGCGGCTGACCACTTGCCCTTCCCTGCCTTGCGCCGCACTGTCATCCCGCAAAAGGAGAGGCGATCATGCGGCACGGCGGACGAATCCTTGCGGACCAGCTTGAACGCATGGGCGTGCGGCGGGTCTTTTCGGTGCCGGGCGAAAGCTTCCTGCCGCTGCTCGACGGGCTGCGTGACACCGGCATCGAGAATGTCGTCTGCCGCCACGAAGGCGCGGCGGCGATGATGGCCGATGCGATGGGCAAGATGACCGGCGCACCCGGAATCTGCATGGTCACGCGCGGCCCCGGAGCCACCAACGCCAGTTGCGGCGTCCATGTCGCCGCGCAGGATTCCACGCCGATGATCCTGCTCATCGGCCAGATCACACGGGGCGACCGCGACCGCGAGGCGTTCCAGGAGGTCGACTACCGCGCCTTCTTCGGCGGAATCGCCAAATGGGTGGCCGAAATCGACGACACGGCCCGACTCCCCGAATATGTCGGCCGCGCCTTCGCCACGGCCACGGCGGGGCGGCCCGGACCGGTGGTCCTGTCCCTGCCCGAGGACATGCTGTCGGAACAGGCCGATGTGGCCGACCTGCCCGGCCCGCTGACGCGCCTCACCCCCGATCTCTCCGCCGCCGCCGAAGAGGCGATGCGGCTGATGGTCGGGGCCGAGCGCCCGCTCGTCGTCGCGGGCGGGTCGGACTGGTCGCAGGAGGCGGCCGACGACCTTGCCCTCTTCGCCGAACGTCAGGGCCTGCCCGTCGCCGTCACCTTCCGGCGGCAGGATCATATGGACAACCGCCATCCCCATTACGCGGGTGACCTGAATTTCGGGATGAGCCCGAAACTCGCCGAACGGGTGCGGCAGACCGATGCGCTGCTGCTGCTCGGCACGATGTTCGGCGACGTGGCGACGCGGGGCTTCTCACTGCTCCCGCCCACGGGCCACGGCAAGATCATCGTCCATGTCCACCCCGGACCCGAATCCCCGGGGCGCATCTGGCAGACCGATCTTGCGGTGACCGCCCCGGCCCCGGCCTTCACCCGCGCGCTGGCCGCGCTGCCGCCGATGCGAGGCAACAGGGGCGGCTGGGTCGAGGCGCTGCGCGCCGATTACCTCGACTGGACCACACCGCGCGAAAGCCCCGGCAGGGTGAAGATGGAGCAGATGGTAACATGGCTCTCGGACAACCTGCCCGATGACGCGATCCTGACCAATGGCGCGGGCAATTTCGCGGCATGGCTGCATCGCCACTACACGTTCCGCCGCCACGGCACGCAACTTGCGCCCACCTCCGGCTCGATGGGCTACGGGTTTCCGGCCGCCATCGCCGCAAGCATCGAGCACCCCGGCCGCCGCGTGATCTGCCTTGCCGGGGACGGCGATTTCCAGATGACCCTGAACGAGATGTCCACGGCAAAGCAATACGGCGCGACTCCCGTCGTCATCATCGCCAACAACGGCCGTTACGGCACGATCCGCATGCATCAGGAGCGCAGTTTCCCGGGCCGGGTCTCGGGGACCGATCTCTTCAACCCCGATTACGCCGCCCTTGCACGGGCCTATGGCGCATATGGCGAACGGGTCGAGGATGGTGCCGATTTCCCCGCAGCCTTTGCGCGCGCCTGCGATTCTGGAACGCTTGCGGTGATCGAACTCGTGCTCGATCCCGAGGCGCTCTCGCCATCGCAGACGCTCGCGCAGGCGCGGGCCGAAGGCGAGGCGGCGCGCTGACGGTTCAGCTGCGAACCCGCCCGCGCCGGGGCATGCCGAGCCTTGGATGCAGCCTTTGCGCCGCACCAAGTGTCGCGGCCAGCGCCAGACCGCAGACCCCGAACACCGCAGAGACCGGCGCAACCAGCAGGATCGCCCCGGCGACAAGCGGGCTGAGGATGCCCGAGACATCGCGAAAGCTCGAATAGACCGCCGACATCTCGGTGCGCTCCGAGGGTTTCACGGCCAGAAGAAACGGAAGACCGCCGCAGACATCGAGGAAGATGAGCCCGGCAGAGGCGGCGAACAGCGCCGCAACCGTCAGCCACGGCCAGGGCGCAAGCAACCAGGCCGCGACAAACAGCAGGGCGCTCCACAGGAAGCCGCCACGCACGGCGGTGCGCACCGACAAGCGATGCACCGCGCGCAGCATCAGCGGCGTGCTGAAGAGCATCGCATTCGACGCCGACAGCGCGATCCCGCCCACATTCTCGCCAAGACCCGACTGGATGGCGAAAACCGGCAGATAGACGATATAGACCCACCAGCCGCAGGAGCGGATCGTCGCGAAAAGCCAGCCTGCGATCAGGCGCGGCTGCCGGAAGAAACGTCCCAGATAGGCAAGCGGGTTGGGCGCAGGCCCATGAGCACGCTGGATCTGCTTGCCGTCGCCCAGCCGGAAATGCCAGAACACCGCGACCATGGCGACTGCGAAAAACCCTGCCACGATGAAGGGTGCGGGCTCCCACCAGTTGCGCAACATGACGCCGACGACGGGGCCGAGCATCCATGAAGGCCCGGAAAACAGCATCCGTGTCGATTCATTGCGCCCCAGATCCTCGCGTTCGATATAGTCGAGCACATAGGCCGAGAGGCAGATGGTGAAGATCACCGTCCCCATGGCGTTGAGCAGCAGTGCAAGCGGCGCGCTCCATCCCGTGCCGAGAACCGCCACCATGCAGCCGACGACGTAGAAACCCCCGGCAAGCGTGAAGGCCCAGCGGCGGGGGAGGATCCGCGTGACCCAGGGCAGCAGCAGCCCGGTGAGCAGCGACAGCAGGCCCACGACCAGATAGGCCGCCGACATCAGGCGCTCGTCGACAAGCGCCTCGTACATCAGCAGCGGCATGACCGAGATGAGGATGCCGCGAAACCCGGCCTCGACCGCCGCGATGGTCGCAAAATGGCGAACGCCGATGCCTGGCGCATGGCTGAGATAGATCGGACTGCGCGGGGTGAACATCGGATGCCCTCGGCCGCGAGAGGGCGGCAGGGCCATCCTTCCCTCGCCTCATACGTGCAGGCGCATCCATCCGCGACATGCAATGTCGCGCTCAGGCGAGGCGGGAGATCTCCTGCACGAGCCGCGCGCGGGCGGACGGCAGGGGCCGGTCACCCTGCGAGGCGAGCAGGCGGCTGCCGATGAACCAGCCGGTGGTCGACAGCGCCGCGACCAGGTCCGCCGCCGCACCCGCAGCCTGCCCCAGCATCACCGGGGGCAGCGGCAGAAGCCGCGCCTCCCAGTCCGCCGCCGCACCACGTGCGACCGCGCGGCCGGAACGCGGCGAGACGAAGGCCAGCCCCTCGCGCGCACCGCTGACGGCGCATCGCGAAAGGTCAAGGCCGAAGCCCAGATCCTCGAGCAGGCGCATCTCCCAGCCAAGATAGGCGCGCGCCCAGTCCTCCGGCGGCGCATCAAGATCGAGCAGCGCCCCGGTCGCGGCATGAAGCGCCGGATGCGGGTCGCGTTCCGGCAGGGCGAGCGAGAGCAGCGCGGTGACCGACGCCAGCCCGGCGAGCGTCAGCCGGTTCCCGGCCAGCGCGAAACGCGCGCGCAGCGGCTCGATGGTAAAAGCGCCCAGATGCTCCTCGAGCCGCGCCCGCCACTGCACCGACAGATCCGCGCCCGGCTGCAACACCGGCCGGAGCCGCCGCCCCGTCCCGCCGCGCACGACCCCCGCATGGCGGCCATGCGCGCGGGTGAACAGATCGAGGATCGCCGCGTTCTCGCCATGGGGGCGGGCGGAAAGGACGATCCCCTCGTCATGCCATTCGATCATGTCCGAGCCTTGCCGCAACGGGCAGGCGGGGCGCAAGGCCTTCCGCGCCGACGCGCTCTTCATCTTCGCGAAAACACCCCGGGGGAGGCTGCCGCAGGCGGGCGGGGGCAGAGCCCCCTCACGGTCAGGGCGGGGATTCCTCATCGTCCAGAAAGGCCCGCCCCTCGCGGTCGGCGATCTCGACGATCCAGAGGTCGGGGTCGAAATCCGCCTCGCGCCGCGACCGGGCGTCCATGGCCTCCTCGGGGCCTGCGTCCAGCTCCATCCACAGGCTGCGCCCGGTGGCCGGGTCGGTGCGGCGGGCCATGAGGCGGGCCATGCCGTCGAGCGTCGCCACTTTCACCAGCACCGCGCCTGCGGTGTCGTCGCCCCGGCGCAGGATATAGACGGGAATCCCCTCACCCTCGATCCGGCGGCGCCAGGCCGCAAGCCAGAAGCCGGTCGCCAGCCGCATCAGCCCTCGCCGTCGCGGAAGTCGAGGCCCATCTCGCGATAGCGTGCCTCTTCCTCGAGCCAGTCCGGGCGCACCTTCACATGCAGGAACAGATGCGCGCGGCGGCCCATGAATTCCTCGAGCTCGGCCCGCGCCGCCTGGCCCACGGCCTTGATCGTCTCGCCCCTGTGCCCGAGGATGATGCCCCGGTGTCCTTCCCGCGCGACATAGATCACCTGTTCGATCCGGGCGGAGCCGTCCTTGCGTTCCTCCCAGCTTTCGGTCTCGACCGTCAGTTCGTAGGGCAGTTCCTGATGCAGCCGCAGGGTCAGCTTCTCGCGGGTGATCTCGGCGGCGATCATGCGCATCGGCAGATCGGCGATCTGGTCCTCGGGATAGAGCCAGGGGCCTTCGGGCATCTGCTCCGCCAGCCATTCCTTCAGGTCGTCGCAGCCATGCCCGCGTTCTGCCGAGATCATGAAGGTGCGCGTGAAGGGAAAGAGCGCATTGGCCTCTTCGGCCAGCGCGAGCAGGTTTTCGGCCTTCACCCGGTCGATCTTGTTGATGGCGAGCGCGACCGGGCGGCCATGGGTTCGTTCGGGCAGGCTCTTGATGATCTCGCGCGCGCCATTCGTCAGGCCGCGATGGGCCGCGATCAGCAGGAGTGTGACATCGGCATCGGCAGCCCCGCCCCAGGCAGCGGCGACCATGGCGCGATCAAGGCGGCGGCGCGGACGAAACAGGCCGGGCGTGTCCACGAAGACGATCTGCGCCTCACCCGAGATCGCCACGCCGCGGATGCGGGCGCGCGTTGTCTGCACCTTGTGGGTGACGATGGAAACCTTGGCCCCGACCATGCGATTGAGGAGCGTGGATTTTCCAGCATTCGGCTCCCCGATCAGGGCGACAAATCCGGCACGGGTCGTCATGGCGTCTCCGTGAGCCGACGGAAGAGCGCGGCCGCCGCCGCCTGTTCGGCCGCGCGTTTCGAGGCAGCGGTGGCTCTGTCGTGCGCGCCCGAGGACAGGCGCACCTCGATCGTGAACATCGGCGCGTGGTCCGGGCCGCTGCGGGCCGTCTCGCGATAGTCGGGGGGCGGCTCGCCGCGGGCCTGGGCCCATTCCTGCAAGGCGGTCTTCGCGTCACGGGCGTCGTTCTCGACATGGGCGATACGGTCGCCCCAGAGCCGCAGGACCAGCGCACGCGCGGTCTCGAGTCCGGCGTCGAGATAGACGGCGGCAATCACCGCCTCCATCGCATCGGCCAGCAGGGCCTCCTTGCGGCGGCCGCCCGATGTCATCTCGGAACGGCCAAGGCGCAAGGCCGCGCCAAGGTCGATCTCGCGGGCGATGGCGGCGCAGGTCTCGCGGCGGACCAGCGCGTTGAAACGCGGGGCGATACGGCCCTCGGTCGCCCCGGGGTCGGCAGCCAGCAGGGCCTCGGCCATGACGAGGCCGAGGACGCGGTCGCCGAGAAATTCGAGCCGCTGGTTGTCGGGCCGTCCCGGCCCGGTGACCGAGCCATGTGTGAGCGCGCGAAGAAGCAGGTCAGGGTCGCTGAACTCGTGACCCAGACGACGGGTGAAGTCGGTGACGGCGGCTGCAGGTTTCACTCGATCGCCTTGAAATACCGATCGGATCGCCAGGTCCAGAAGGCCAGCATCGACGCTCCGGCCGAGGAGAAGATCACCCTGTCGGCACGGCCGACGATATCCTCGAGCGGCACGAAGCCCACACCGTTGATCGGCGCAGCCTGCGGATAGCGCGAATCGACCGAATTGTCGCGGTTGTCGCCCATGAAGAAGTAATGCCCCTCGGGAACGGTAAAGACGCCGGTATTGTCGGCGTCGAAGCCACCACTGGCGGGTGCCTGGTTGTCATCGAGGTTGAGGATGCTGTGTGTGGTGCCCCCCGGCAGGGTCTCGGTGAAGCGATAGGAAATGCACTCGCCGCCAAGGCCGACCGGCGCATTGGCACAGGAGGGCATCTGCCGCATCGAGCCCTGGGGTTCGTAGACTTCGGTGAAGATGCCCGCGGGCTCCTGCGGAGCCGGCTCGCCGTTGATGTGGAGCACGCCTTCGCGCATCTGCACCTCGTCGCCGGGCAGGCCGATCAGGCGCTTGATGAAGTCGACCCCGGTGACGGGATGGCGAAAGACCACGACATCGCCGCGTTCGGGCTCCGAGCCGAACAGGCGGGATTCGGCCCCCCTGAAGATGCCGCAGAAATCCTCGGCGTCGATATTGATCCCAAGCGAAGCGATGTGGATCGACGGGCAGGAGGCGTAGGAATAGCCATAGGCCATCTTGTTGACGAACAGGAAATCGCCGATCAGCAGCGTGTCCTTCATCGAGCCGGACGGAATCCAGAACGGCTGGAAGAAGAGCGTGCGGAACAGGCCCGCGATGAGAAGGGCGTAGACGATGGTCTTGACCGTCTCCCAGACGCTGCTGAGGAAACCCGATTTTTCGGCCATGTCTGCCCTTTCGCGGATGGTGGCGGCTTTCTGCGAGCGCGGGGCGGGCAAGTCAAGCTGGTAGGGACCGCGCCCGGGACCATGAATCCATCGCTCCATCCGTCATCGCGAGGAGGCGGAGCCGGTGCGGCAAGCCGACAGCTTGGGACATCCGGGTTGCGTCGCTGACGCTCGCAATGACGGGGGTGGTGGCGGCAGTCCCCCTCCCCTATCGTCATTGCGAGGAGCCGCAGGCGACGCGGCAAGCCAGGGACGTGGGGAACACCGGGTTGCTTCGCTCGCGCCCGTAATGACGGCACGTCCAGGGCTCGCGGGACTGTTCACCCGTGCGCAGTCACGGGCCGCGCCTCGATCACGACATAGGCACTGGCCCAGGGGTGGTCGTCGGTGAGCGTGACATGGATGATCGCCTCATGCTCCGGCGGCGTCATGGCGGCGAGGCGGTCGGCGGCCCAGCCCGTCACCTCCATGACCGGCTGGCCGGTATGCAGGTTGCGCACGGCCATGTCCTTCCAGGCGATCCCCATGCGCAGCCCGGTGCCGAGCGCCTTCGAGCACGCCTCCTTGGCCGCCCAGCGTTTCGCATAGGTGGCGGCGACGGCAAAGGGGCGGCTTTCGGCGCGGCGCTGTTCGCGTTCGGTGAAGACGCGGTTGCGGAAACGGTCCCCGAAGCGGGCGAGCGTGCGCTCGATCCGCTCGATATTGCACAGGTCGGTGCCGATGCCGAGGATCATGGAGGCGGCCTACAGCTTGTAGTCATGCAGAAATTCCCGCCCCCATTCCGGCACTCTGGGCCAATACCTGAAGCCGTGTAGTCGCCAGTTCTCCGAGTCCTCATTCATGACACCAAGCCTTCGCACCTCTTCAAGCAGATGGTCATGCGGGTAGATGTAAGTCTCTTCGCCGTTCCGAAACTCGACATGAAGGCCCTTGCCCAGATACTTCTTCTCCAAAACCATCCGGCCCTTCAGCTGAACGCGCAAAACAGTTGCCCCATCGATGTGGCAGGCCAGAAAGTCCGCGCCTTCCCAGTCATCGCTCAGCCGGATGCTGTTATAGCCAAAGTCCACCAAACGCGCCGCGATCTTGTGAAAGTTGTAGAGTTCCTGTTGGCGGGAATTGAGTTTGGAATATTCGACTTCCGTGAATGTCATACGGACCCGCCCCGTGCCGCATCCATCCGCCGGCGCATTTCGACGATGGATTCCGCAAGGCCGGTGAAGATCGCCTCGCCGATGAGGAAATGGCCGATGTTCAGCTCCTGCATCTGCGGCAGGGCGGCGATGGGTGCGACGGTCTCGTAGGTCAGGCCATGGCCGCCGTGGACCTCCAGTCCGAGCGAACGGGCATATTCGGCCGCTTCAGCAATCCGGGCGAGTTCGGCGTCGCGGTCGGCGAAGCGCCCCTCGTGATGAGCGTCGCAATAGGTGCCGGTATGGATTTCCACCACCGCCGCGCCAAGGCGGGCCGCCGCCTCGATCTGCGCGTGCTCTGCCCCGATGAAGAGCGAGACACGGCAGCCCGCCTCGCGCAGCGGGGCGATGAAGGGGCCGAGATGCGCCTCCTCATGGACCACATCAAGCCCGCCCTCGGTCGTGCGTTCCTCGCGCTTCTCGGGGACAATGCAGACGGCGTGCGGACGGTGACGCAGGGCGATCTCCTGCATCTCGGCCGTTGCCGCCATCTCGAAATTGAGCGGGACCGCCAGCGCGGCCTTCAGACGGGTGATGTCATCGTCGCGGATATGGCGGCGGTCTTCACGCAGATGGGCGGTGATGCCGTCGGCTCCGGCCTTCTCGGCAAGAAGCCCGGCGCGCACCGGATCAGGATATTCGGTGCCGCGCGCGTTGCGCACCGTGGCCACGTGGTCGATGTTCACCCCAAGACGCAATCTTCCGCTCATCCGTTCCTCCTGTCATCCGCCGCCGTCCCGCGCATGTCCTGCGCACGTTCGGCCAGACGGCGCTTGCGCCCGCGCTGGTAGGCAGCCACCAGCGGAAGCGACACATAATAGGCGACAAGGCCGCTGATCACACCGATGATCAGCGCCCCGGTGAAATAGGGAAGATAGACGGTCTCCCAGAACTTTGCGAGACCGATCCATGACGCCGTCATCTCGTCGTCGAAGAGCGCCTGCGCATTGTGCCACAGGTCGCGCCCGGCCTCGGCAAAGGCATTGGCCACCATGCGCGGAGTGAGCGAGGCCTCACCGCCGATCAGGAACTGGCCGATGGTGATCGAGAAGATGGCGATGAAGGGCGTGGTCAGCGGGTTCGAGATGAAGGCGCAGAGCAGCGCCGCGAAGATGTTGCCCCGGATCGCCCAGGCCAGAAGTCCGCCCACCACCAGTTGCATTCCCGGCAGCGGCAACATCGAGACCAGCGTGCCCGCGAACATGCCGCGCGCCACCTTGTGCGGCGTGTCTGGCAGGCGGCGTATGCGGTGGCTGAAATAGCGAATGACGCGGGACCAGCCTGCGCGGGGCCAGAACCCCTCGCGCAGCAATTGCCACCAGCCCAGCTTGTCGCGTCTCCGAAAGACCACTCCAGCGGTGCCTCAACTCTTGCGGACCTCTCCGGCCAGCAGTGGGTCGCGCTGACGGCGGACGGCCGAGACCGCGGTTTCTGCCTCGAGCGTGGTCAGGAGGCGATGCAGATGCTCGGCGTCCCGCAGGTCCACGTCAACCGAGATCCGGTAATAATCCGGCTTGCGATCAAGGAAGCTGAGGTCCGAGATATTGGCCTCCTGCTCGCCGATCAATGTGCAGGTCCGGCCAAGCACACCCGCGTCATTGGCAATGGTCAGCTCGAGCGTGACCGTGTTGACGGGCTGGTGCGTCCCCTCCTGCCAGCGCAGGTCCACCCAGCGTTCGGGCTGGTCCTCGTAGGCCTCGAGCGCAGGACAGTCGATGGCATGGACCACCACGCCCTTGCCGCGAAAGGTGATGCCGACGATCCGCTCGCCCGGGACGGGCTGGCAGCAGGGCGCGCGGCGGAAATTGGTGTCGTCACGCAGGCCGACCACGGCGCGGGCGGCATCGACCGTCTCGCCCTCGCGTTCCTCGATGTCGGGATAGAGCGCATGGACAACCTCGCGCGCGGTGACGTCGGCCGACCCGAGCCGGGCGAGAAGTTCGTCTGCCCCATCGACCCCCAATGCACGGGCGGCGGTGCGCAGGGCCTTGTCGGTTGCCTTGCGGCCGATATTCTCGAAGGCCACCCGGGCGAGTTCGCGCCCGAACCGGATGAAGCGTTCGCGGTCCTCCTCGCGCAGGCTGCGGCGGATCGCGGTCTTGGCGCGGCCGGTGACGGCGATGTCGATCCATGCGGCCTGCGGCACCTGGCCCTCGGCGGTGATGATGTCGACCGATTGCCCGTTCTTCAACCGCGTCCAGAGCGGCACGCGCATCCCGTCCACCTTGGCGCCCACGCAGGCGTGACCGATGCGCGTGTGGATCGCATAGGCAAAGTCGATGGGTGTCGCCCCGCGCGGCAGTTTCACCACTTCGCCCTTGGGCGTGAAGCAGAACACCTGATCCTGGTACATCTCGAGCTTCACGGCCTCGAGAAACTCATCGTGGTCGGCGTCATCCTCGAACCGCTCGGTCATCTGCGCGACCCAGCGCACCGGATCGACGGCGAAACGGTTCTGCACGCGCTCGCCGTCCTTGTAGGCCCAGTGGGCGGCGACGCCGGTCTCGGCCACCTCGTGCATCTCGCGGGTGCGGATCTGGACTTCGACTCTCTTGCCGTCGCGCGCCGAGACGGTGGTGTGGATCGAGCGGTAGCCATTCGACTTGGGCTGGCTGATGTAGTCCTTGAACCGGCCCGGGACCGAGCGCCAGCGCTGGTGCACCGCACCGAGGACACGGTAGCAATCCTCGGCGTTGCGGGTGATGACACGGAAGCCGTAGATGTCGGACAGACGCGAGAAGCCCTGGTCCTTGGCCTGCATCTTGCGCCAGATCGCATAGGGTTTCTTCGCGCGGCCCGTGACCTCGGCCCCCTCGATCCCGGCCTTGTCCACGACCTGGCGGATATCGTCGGTGATCTTCTGGATCACGTCGCCCGATTCGCGCCGCAGCGTGAGGAAACGGCGCATGATCGAGGAGCGGCCTTCGGGATTGAGGACCCGGAAAGCGAGATCTTCAAGCTCGTCGCGCATCGACTGCATCCCCATGCGGCCGGCAAGGGGAGCATAGATCTCCATCGTCTCGCGCGCCTTCTGCGCCTGTTTCTCGGGGCGCATGGCGCGGATCGTGCGCATGTTGTGGAGCCGGTCGGCAAGTTTCACCAGCATGACGCGCAGGTCGCGGGCCATGGCCATGAAGAGCTTGCGAAAATTCTCGGCCTGCTTGCTCTCGACACTCGAGAGCTGGATGTTGGTGAGCTTGGTCACCCCGTCGACGAGTTCGGCAATCTCGCGGCCGAAACGGCCCTCGATGTCGGAGAAGCTCGCGCGGGTATCCTCGATCGTGTCGTGGAGCAATGCGGTGATGATCGTCGCATCGTCCATCTGCTGTTCGGCGAGAATGGCGGCGACCGCGACCGGATGGGTGAAATAGGGCTCGCCCGACTGGCGGCGCTGGCCTTCGTGCATCGCCTCGCCGAACGCCCACGCCTCACGGATCAACTGCTCGCCGGTGCGGGGATTGTAGGTGCGCACCAGCGCGATCAGGTCATCTTGCGTCGTCATGGCGTGGCCCCTGCGGGGAGAGCGCGCCCCGCGCGCGGCACATCGTCCCGTGCCTTGCGGCGCCCTGCAGGGCCGGCCCTCAGCCCCGCGCCTGCGCCTGCATGAGTTCGCGCAGAAGGCGCTCCTCGTTCATGTCGTCGTCGGCGGGACGGTCGACCTCGGCGCTCATGAGAAGGGCCATCGCGTCCTCCTCAGGCTCGTCGGTCTCGATCTGGGTCTGGTACGATTCGATCATGCGCTCGCGCAGATCGGAGACCTTCTGGGTCTCCTCGGCGATCTCGCGCAGGGCGACGACCGGATTCTTGTCATTGTCGCGCGGCAGCGTGAGCGGCGAGCCCACGGCGATCTCGCGCGCCCGATGGGCGGCCAGCATCACGAGTTCAAAACGGTTGGGCACCTTGTCGACGCAATCCTCGACGGTAACGCGAGCCATCGGACATTTCCTTCACGGCGGGCCCCTCGCGGGGCGCAGGATCATGAGACACGGGCACGCAAGAGCGGGGGCGCGAACCCCGTGTGAAAGTCGTCATCTACGCGCCGGGCGCTGCGAATGCAAGGGGAGCCGGCGGGTTGCCGGGCTCCGGATCCATCACTTCTTTCGTCATTGCGCGCGTGGCCGGGGCAACCCAGTCGCCGTGCCTCCAGTTTTCCGCACCGGCTGCGCCTCCTCGCAACGAAGTGCGCTCATCCCGCCCCGACCGGGGTGATCGCAGCGATCTCGTCGGCGGGGAGGCGGGCGAGCATGTCGGCCACGCTGTCGCCGGTCAGCGGATGACGCCAGCCTGTGGCCACCTCTGCCAGCGGCACGAGGACGAAGGCCCGGTCCTGCAGGCGCGGATGGGGCAGGATCAGCGTGTCGGGCGCCTCGCGCATCTGCGCTTCGGGCGACAGGTCGCGCCAGCGGGCCTGCGTCGCCGCATCGGGCAGGATCTGCGCGCCTGCAGCCAGAAGATCGAGATCCAGCGGCCGCGCGCTCCAGCGCTGGCGGCGCTCGCGCCCGGCCTCGGCCTCGATCGCGTGCAGCCGCGCCAGCGCCTCGCCGACCGGCAGTGCGGTGCGGACATGGGCGGCAGCATTGACGAAATCCGGGCCGACACCGGGCGGATAGGCGGGCGTGCGCCAGAGGCGGCTTTGCGCCACGACCGGGCCGATCCGGCGGCCGATCAGCACGAGTGCCCGCGCAAGCGTCCCGGCGGGCGATCCGAAGGGCGACGGCATGTTCGCGCCAAGCGCGACCAGCAATTCGCCGGAATTTTGCCAGGTCTTCTCTTGCGACATCCGGAAGGCTTCCTAAATTGATCGCGCCGCAGTTGTGTGGCCGACATCTGGACCGGCGCGGCTGCGGACCCGATCGAAAGGACGAATGGATGTTTTATCGCGATGAGCGACTTGCGCTCTTCATCGACGGCTCGAACCTTTATGCAGCCGCTCGCAGCCTTGGTTTCGACATTGACTACAAGCTTCTCCGCTCCGAATTCATGCGCCGCGGCAAGATGTTGCGAGCCTTCTACTATACGGCCGTGATCGAGAGCGAGGAATATTCGCCGGTCCGGCCGCTCGTGGACTGGCTGCAATACAACGGCTTCACCATGCGCACCAAACCCGCCCGCGAATACACGGATTCGCAGGGACGCCGCAAGGTGAAGGGCAACATGGACATCGAGCTTGCCGTCGATGCGATGGAGCTTGCACCGCATGTCGACCACATGGTGCTCTTTTCGGGCGACGGCGACTTCCGGTCACTGGTCGAGGCGATCCAGCGGCGCGGCGTGCGCGTCTCGGTGGTCTCGACCATCCGCAGCCAGCCGCCGATGATCGCAGACGACCTGCGCCGCCAGGCCGACAATTTCATCGAGCTGGATGAGTTGCGCGACATCATCGGCCGCCCCCCGCGCGAACCGCGCGAGATCCCGGGCGTGAGCGACCCGGCCATCAAGGACGACAACGCAAGGGCAGACAGCCTGGAAGACTGACCCCCTTCCCCGGCCCGTCGAACCGGGCCGGGGACCGGACCTGCCGCTTTACCCGCCGGGGCAATGCGACTATCTGGGGGCCATGGACATGCGTGCCCCCCTCCCCCCGCTCACGATCCATCTCGCGGCCCCGCGCGGGTTCTGCGCGGGTGTGGATCGCGCCATCCGCATCGTCGAGGAAGCGCTGAAGAAATGGGGCGCGCCGGTCTATGTGCGCCACGAGATCGTGCACAACCGCCATGTCGTAGACAGCCTGCGCGAGAAGGGCGCGGTCTTCGTCGAGGAGCTGGACGAATGCCCCGATGACCGGCCGGTGATCTTCTCGGCCCATGGCGTGCCGAAATCGGTTCTGGAAGAGGCCGACCGGCGGCGCATGGTCGCGGTGGATGCGACCTGCCCTCTGGTGACCAAGGTCCACAACGAGGCTGCGCGCCACAGCCGCCAGGGGCGGCAGGTGATCTTCGTGGGCCATGCGGGCCATCCCGAGACGGTGGGCACCATCGGCCAGTTGCCCGGGGGCGAGGTGCTGCTGGTCGAGACGGTCGAGGATGTCGCCGCGCTGCAGGTGCGCGACCCGGAAAACCTCGCCTTCTCGACCCAGACGACGCTGTCGGTCGACGACACCGCCGGGATCATCGCCGCGCTCAAGGCGCGTTTTCCCTTCATTACCGGGCCGGGGCACGAGGATATCTGCTATGCCACCACCAACCGCCAGGGTGCGGTGAAGGAACTGGCGGGCAAGGTCGAGGCGCTGCTTGTCGTCGGCGCACCCAATTCGTCCAATTCGCGACGGCTGGTCGAAGTGGCGCAGGCGATGGGCTGCCGCCATGCGCAACTCGTGCAGGAAGCGGCGGAAATCGACTGGGGGCCGCTGGAGAGCATCAGCAGCCTCGGCCTGACCGCGGGGGCGAGCGCTCCCGAGATCCTCGTGCGCGACGTGCTCGACGCCTGCCGCGCGCGGTTCAGCGTGACGGTCGAGGAGACGGGCCGCGTCACCGAGAACGTGAACTTCAACCTGCCACGCATCCTGCGCGAGGAAGCGGCGGAATGAACCCGCGCCGCAACCTGTCGCATCTGGCCGGGGCGGCGGCCCTTCTCGTCGCAGTCCTCGCCGCGCCGGGGACAACGACGGCACAGGACACGGGCCGGGAGTCGCTGCTGGCCAGCTACCACGACAGTTCAGGGAACCTGCCCCCGCCTTTCGCCTGGTCTCTTTCGGCGATCATCACCACGGACGACACCCTCCGTGCCGAATATTGCTCGGCCTATGGCCCGCCCCTCGGCTGGTGCCGCGAGGCGAGCACCGGACTCGCGCCCGACGCGATCAAGGCGGTGCTTGCCGCCGCCCGCAATTCGGACCTGGTCCGCCGCCCGGCACGGGTCGAGGGCCCGCCCCCCGCCGGAGGCTCGAGCGAACAGGGCATGGTCATGCTCGACGGGGTGCGAATCGACCTGCCGCCCTTTCCGGTCAACGAGGACCGGGCGCGGGTGACGCATGTGCTCGACGCGGTCGCGGCAGCGATTCCGGGCGAGATGCGACTGCAACTCTCGGCTCCGAACGAGTAAGGTCGGAATCCGCGCGATGCCCGAACTGTTCGCCTATACCGACGGGGCCTGTTCGGGCAATCCCGGCCCCGGCGGCTGGGGTGTGCTGCTGCTCGCGCGCGACGGCGAGCGGGTGCTGCGCGAGCGGGATCTGTCGGGCGGCGAGGAGCTGACCACCAACAACCGCATGGAACTGATGGCTGCGATCATGGCGCTCGAGACGCTCGAGCGGCCGTCCGCGATCACCATCGTCACGGATTCCGCCTATCTCAAGGACGGAATCACGAAATGGATTCACGGCTGGAAGCGCAACGGCTGGAGGACTGCGGCCAGGAAGCCGGTGAAGAATGTGGAGCTTTGGCAGAGACTTGACGAGGCGGCAGCGCGGCATGACGTGCGCTGGGACTGGGTGAAGGGCCATGCGGGCCACCCCGAAAACGAGCGCGCCGATGAACTGGCCCGCGCCGGGATGGCACCCTTTCAGGCGAGGCGCTGAGGCAGATCGAGGCCGCGCAGGGCCTCGGCCGCAGCCATCGCCCGGCGGCCGGCGCGCTGCAGTCCGGCGATCTCGACCGCGCCCGTTCCGCAGGCAATGGTGAACGGGTCGCGCGCAAGCACCACACCCGGCGCACCCTGCCCTGCGACAGCGCGTGCGCGCAGCAATTTCAGGCGCTCGTCCCCGGCCAGACACCAGGCACCGGGAAAGGGCGACAGGCCGCGGATATGGCGGGCCACCTGATCGGCCGGGGCGGTCCAGTCGATCCGTGCCTCGTCCTTCGTGACCTTCTCGGCATAGGTGGCAAGCGCATCATCCTGCGGCACCGCGACGAGCGCGGGGAGTTTCGCGAGCGTCTCGACAATGGCCCCGGCCCCGAGCGCGGCGAGACGGTCGTGAAGATCCGCCGCCGTATCCTCCGCGCCGATGGGCGTCTCGCGCGTCAACAGCACCGGCCCGGTGTCGAGCCCCGCCTCCATGCGCATGATCGAGACGCCGGTAACCTCGTCCCCTGCCATGATCGCCCGCTGGATCGGCGCGGCCCCGCGCCAGCGCGGCAGGAGCGAGGCATGGATGTTGAGGCAGCCCCCGGCCGGAATGTCGAGTGCCGCCTGCGGCAGGATCAGCCCATAGGCAACCACGACCGCGACCTCGACCTTCAGGGCCGCAAGCGCCTCATGCTCGGCCGGATCACGGAAAGTCGCCGGGTGGCGGACGGGCAGACCCGACCTGTCGGCGCGGGCGTGCACCGGCGACGGGCGCAGCTTCTGGCCCCGCCCGGCAGGCCGGGGCGCGCGGGTCCAGACGCAGGCGACCTCATGCCCGGCCGCAACCAGCGCATCGAGCGCGGCGGTGGCAAAATCGGGCGTACCCATGAAAGCGATGCGCATCTGTCACCCTCCGGAACCGGGGCGCTGCCCCGGACCCCGGGGTATTTGTGCGAAGATGAAGAGGCCAAGCCCGGGGGCGGGGATCAGAGAGCGGGGGCGGCCGCGCGGGCGCGGTCGCGTTTGAGCTTTTCCATCTTGCGCGTGATCATGCCCCGGCGCACCGACGTGAGATAATCGATGAAGAGCCGTCCGTTCAGATGGTCGATCTCGTGCTGGACGCAGGTGGCCCAGAGGCCGGTGAAATGCTCTTCCTCCGTCCCGCCGTCGAGCGTGGTCCAGCGCACCTTCACCTCGGCAGGGCGGGTCACCTCGGCATACTGGTCGGGGATGGAGAGGCAGCCTTCCTCGTAGACATTCGTCTCGTCCGAGGTCCAGATGATCTCGGGATTGATCAGCACCATCGGGCGCGGCGTCTCGTCACGGTCCTTCACGCAATCCATGACGAGAAGGCGGACGAGTTGCCCCACCTGCGGCGCGGCCAGGCCGATGCCCGGCGCATCATACATGGTGTCCAGCATGTCGTCGGCAAGGCGGCGGATCGAGGAATCGATTTCCGGCACCGGCTTGCAGACGGTTTTCAGCCGGGGGTCGGGGTGAATGAGGATCGGACGCAGGCTCATGGGTCCGACATAGGGCGAGGACAGGGACGGTGCAACCGCCCCGGACGCCACCGGCAAGGCTCCGAACGCATGTTGCGGTGAGGTTCACATCCTCCTTCTGAAATGATGTGGTGCCCTCGAACAGGGTCGCGAAGGGGTCTTCGGCCCGCAGGGTTCCCCCGGAATCCCGTCATTGCGAGGAGCCGGAGGCGACGCGGCAAGCCATCAGCCTAGGGACTGGGTTGATTCGCTTTCGTTCACAATGACGGGGAGGAGTGACGGTTTCAGAGTCCCGACACCACCGGGAAGGCGCTTTCCTCTTGCACCCTGCGGCGGGGCGGGCATGGTCGGGCCAAGGAGACA
>CAYUBT010000005.1:34136-36164 GCA_964443055.1 uncultured Rubellimicrobium sp. | reverse complement strand
TCACCGTCCAGTTGGGCGTCCAGGTGTAGAACAGAATCGGCTCGCCCGATTCATAGGCGGCGACGGCGTCGGCCATCGCGGCGGCGTAGCCGGCCTTCACCGGGTTGATGTCGTCGCGCAGGTCGTAGGCGTCGAGGTGATGTTCGATCACCGTCTCGCAGCCCCAGCCGGGCGGGCAGGCGACCATATCGGCCTTGCCGTCGCCGTCGCCGTCGAAGATCGCCGCGATTTCCGGGTCGCGCAGCTGCTCGACATATCTGATGTCATGCGCCTCGGCGGTGGCCTTGTCGATCAGATAGCCCTGCAGCGCGCCGCCTGCGGCCATCATGCCGGCGCGGCTGGCCTTGCCCTCGATCTCCTCGAGATAGGTATTGTGGAGCGGGAACCAGCCCGAGGCCCAGAAGTCGACATCCCCCAGCGCCACCGCCTGATAGAAGGGCGGGTTGTCGAGGGCGACGGGATCGCCGACCGTATAGCCGAGTTCCTGCAGGAGGGCGCGGTAGATCTGCGCCTGGAACCATTCGGTGTCCCAGGTGGGCTGCGCCATGCGCACGGTCACGCCGTCTCCCGGCAGGCCCTCGGCCAGCGCCGGTCCTGCCACGATCAGCGCCAGCGCGCTCACAAGTGCGAGTTTTCCGGTTTTCATGGTGTCCTCCCTGATTTCACCCGTTATTGCGAATTGCCGGTTTCATCCTGCTTCCGGCGCCGGGCGCGCCGCCTTGCGGCGTCGCCGCTGCCGAAAGCCTCGGTAATGCGGTCGAGGATGATCGCCATCAGCACGATTCCCAGGCCGCCGATGGTAGCATAGCCCACATCGAGCCGCCCAAGTCCGGTATAGACCGTCAGACCAAGGCCACCCGCACCGATCAGCGCGCCGATCACCGCCATCGACAGCGCCAGCATCAGCGTCTGGTTCACCCCGGTCATGATGGTGCGCAAAGCCAGCGGGAGCTGGATTTCCCACAGGATCTGGCGCGGAGTCGAACCGAAGGCCTGCCCGGCTTCGATCAATTCGCGGTTCACCTGCCGGATGCCGAGATTGGTCAGCCGCACCAGCGGCGGCAGGGCAAAGATGATCGTGGCGATGACCGCTGGGACCATGCCCACGCCGAACAGCATGACGATGGGCACAAGATAAACGAAGGACGGGATCGTCTGCATGATGTCGAGGAGCGGTCGCAGGCTGCGCTCCCACATGTCGCTGCGCGCCGAGAGGATGCCGAGCGGAATGCCGATCACCAGACAGAAGGCTACGGCGGTCAGGATCATGGCGAATGTGATCATGGTGGCGGCCCAGAGGCCCAGCCAGTCAAGGAGCAGCAGCGAGACGATCGTGAAGGCCGACAGCCAGAACCCCTTGGCCCGCCATGCGACCCAGGCGGCCAGCGCTACCAGCACGATGAAAGGCACACCCAGCAGCACCGCCTCGAGCCCGTCCATCACCTTAGCCACTGGCCATTGCATCGCCCGGAAGGTGGGTCGCATGACCGGCACCAGCCATTCGCGCACGGCGCTCTGGATCCATTTGTCCAGCGGCAGGATCGCATGGGCCGAGGGCCTCAGGACATCTGCAGCAGCGGTGATCGTATCGAGAAACGCCATGGATCAGCCCTTTCCCGGCGGGGCGGCGATCGCCGCCGCATCCGCTGCCGTCACGACGCCCCTGGGTGTTCCGTCGCGGCCCATGACGCGTACCGGCCCTTGCCCGAGCTGGTCCAGAACCGAGGCCAGAAGCACATCGGCATGAACCTCGGGCAGGTCCGCGGTTACCTCGACCGTGCTGCCGCGCAGGGCGGTGGACACCGGCAGGACGCGCGCGCGGTCGATCTCGCGCGTGAAGGCCGAGACGTAATCGTCTGCGGGCGAGAGCACGATCTCGGGCGGTGTGCCCACCTGCGAGAATCGCCCGTCCTTCATGACCGCCACCCTGTCACCGAGCGTCAGGGCCTCGTTCAGATCATGGGTGATGAAGATGATCGTCGTCTTGTGCTTTGCCTGCAATTCCAGCAACTCATGTTGCATGTCCTG
>CAYUBT010000005.1:0-34126 GCA_964443055.1 uncultured Rubellimicrobium sp. | reverse complement strand
AGGGCTCGTCCATCAGCAGGATTTCGGGATCGAGCGCCAGCGCGCGCGCAAGCCCCACCCGTTGCTGCATTCCGCCGCTGAGATCGGAAGGCAGCCGGTCGGCCCAGGGCAGGAGACCCACTGCCTCGAGCGCCTGATGCGCCTTTTCGCGCCGCGCGGCCGGAGCCATGCCGCGCATCTTGAGCCCGTATTCGGCATTCTCGGCCACGGTCCGGTGCGGCAGGAGCGCGAAATGCTGAAAGACCATGGTGATCTTCTCGAGCCGCAGGGTGCGCAGCCTTTCGTCATCGGCGCCGCAGATGTCCTCTCCGTCGATCTCGATCTGCCCTGCATCGGGCGCGTGCAGCCGGTTGAGACAGCGCACCAGCGTCGATTTCCCCGAACCCGAAAGGCCCATGACGACGAAGATCTCGCCCGCGCCCACGTCGAAGCTGACGTCATGGACAGCGATGGTGCAGCCGGTGCGCTGCAGGATCTCGACCTTGTCGAGCCCCTCGCCGATCAGGCGCTTGGCCTCGGCCCGGTTGCCGCCGAACAGCTTGCTGACATTGGCCACCCTGATTCTTGGCGTTGCCATGCTTTTCGGCGCCGTTCCAACTGTCAAATCGGGTGCCCTTTCATCGTCGCATCCGGTTTCGGACCCATGACCATGCCCGCAAGGGGAACGGCCTGAACCCCCGGCGTTCCGGGGGCGTTGCGGGCCGGGGTCTCCTGACCAGCGTCCTGGCTGGCTTCCATGTTGGATCACAGGCTTTACGGCTGTAAACATCACCTCCATTCATGCCATGCATAAACAGAGATCATGCGTCATGCCGGTGCCGGGTCCAGAGGGGGAAGCGCCGCTGCGGTCTTCGTGATCCAGTCCACAAACGCCGCCGCCATCGGGCGATGCCTGCGCTCGCGGTTAAGGACGAGGTAGTAACCCTCGCGAATCTGCCAACTCTCGGTCGCCACACGGACCAGACGGCCATCTGTGACAAGATGCTCGGTCAGCCTGTGCCATCCCAGCGCAATCCCGGCACCCGAAAGTGCGGCCTGCACCGCGTCGATATAGAGATTGCAGGTCAGCGCGATCTCGGGCTCGCCGCCCGGCACTCCGAACGAGGCGGTCCAGCGTGCCCAGTCAAGCCAATGCGCTTCTTGCGGATGGGCGGCGATCAGGCGGTGTCCGACCAGATCGGCGGCGCAGTCCGGGCGGCCCTTCTGAGCGATATAGTCGGGGCTGCAGACCGGGTAGACATGATCATTCATCAGCAGGCTGGCCTTGCCGTCGGGCCAGCGCCCCTCACCATACCGAATCGCGAGGTCCGTGTCGCAGTCACGCAGATCACCTGCCTCATCCTGCGCGACGAGATGCAGTTGAACCGAGGGATTGGCGAGGCGGAATGTTGTCAGCCGCGGCAGGAGCCAGAAATGCGAAAAGGCGATCGAGGCGCTGATGACCAGTCGCTCGGGTCTCGACTCGCCGGATACGGCGCTCACCGCGGTGGCGATATTCGCAAGCGACTCCGACAGCGCCCGTGCAAGGATTCCACCGCGTTCCGTCAACTCGAGGCTGCGGTGACGGCGCAGGAACAGCGGGAATCCCAGATGCCCCTCAAGCGACTGGATCTGCCGACTCACCGCCGCCTGCGTGACGCCGATCTCGTCGGCGGCACGGGTGAAGCTCATGCGGCGGGCGGCGGCCTCGAAGGCGACCAGCGCGCTCATCGGCGGAAGGGTGCGGCGATAATCTGACATGACCTCAGGTTATCCAGTTGATGAATCTCGCTGCCATTGACGATTGTCGGAGATGGCGCAGAGTAGTGTCAATTCCCCAAACGTCCGCTGGAGAGCATCATGTCCGATGTCGCTGAACCCGCCCCTGCGCGCGGCTCTGCCCGTGCCCGCCGAAAGGCCCGGGCCGACAATCCCGAGGTTGCGGGCCCGGCCTATATAAATCGCGGCGTGCCGCCCTATGAGATCATGTCCGAAGAGAACCTCGTCCGGATCGAGGCGTTGATCGACCGCATTCTCGCCGAGAACGGTCTCGCCTTCCACGACGATCCCGAGACGCTGGAACTGTGGCGCAAGGCCGGGGCCGAGGTCTCGGGCGATCTGGTGAAATTCCCGCCCGGCATGTTGCGCGAGATCCTCGCGACCGCGCCGTCCGAGTTCATCCAGCACGCACGCAATCCGGCCAATTCGGTGCGGATCGGCGGCAACAACGTCGTCTTCGCGCCGTCCTACGGCTCGCCTTTCATGATGGATTTCGGTGGCGAGCGGCGTTACGGTACCATCGAGGACTTTCGCAATTTCATCAAATTGGGCCAGTCCTCGCCCTGGCTGCATCATTCGGGCGGCACGGTCTGCGAACCGACCGACCTGCCGGTAAACAAGCGCCATTTCGACATGGTGCTCAGCCATATCCTGCATTCCGACCGCGCCTTCATGGGGTCGGTCACGACCGAGGAGCGTGCCGAGGATTCCATCGAAATGGCCCGTATCCTGTTCGGGGCCGATTTCGTCGAGAACAACTGCGTCATCCTCGGCAATGTCAACGTGAACTCGCCCCTGCTCTGGGGCGGCGACGCCACCAAGGTGATCCGCGCTTATGCCCGCGCCAACCAGGCGGCGGTGATCGTTCCCTTCATCCTCGGCGGGGCCATGGGGCCGGTGACGACGGCCGGCGCAATCGCCCAGGGCGTGGCCGAGACAATGACGGGCTGCGCGCTGACGCAGCTCGAACGACCGGGCGCGCCGGTGATCTTCGGCAATTTCCTCTCCTCCATGTCGCTGCGCTCGGGGTCGCCCACGTTCGGTACGCCGGAACCGGCGGCAGGCTCGCTCGTCGTCGGGCAACTGGCGCGGCGGCTGGGGCTGCCCCTGCGCTGCGCGGGCAATTTCACCACGTCGAAACTGCCCGATGCCCAGGCGATGGTGGAAGGCACGATGTCGATGCTGTCCGCGATTCACTGCGGGGCGAATTTCATCCTGCATTCGGCGGGCTTTCTCGACGGGCTCCTGTCGATGTCCTATGAGAAATTCATGATGGATACCGATCTTTGCGGCGCGCTCCATACCTATCTCGAAGGCGTGAAGGTGGACGACAACCAGCTTGCCGTCGACGCCTTCTCCGAGGTTCAGCCGGGTGGCCATTTCTTCGCCTCGTCCCATACGATGGCCAATTATCTCGGCGCGTTTTGGGAAAGCCGGATCGCTGACAACGACCCTTACGAGAAATGGGTCGAAAACGGCCGCCTCGACGCGGCGACCCGCGCGAACCGGCGCTGGAAGCAGGTGCTCGAGGATCACGAGGATCCGCCCATCGACGACGGCACCCGCGCGGCGCTGGTCGACTTCGTCGAGCGCCGCAAGGCGTCGATGCCGGATGCGGCCTATTGAGAACAGGGTTCCCGCCAGTTCCGCGCCCCGCGAAGGGGGCGGGGGTGGGCGGGCAGCTCTCGAAAATGCCCATGGGTCGGCTCCGGCATCGGAGCCGTCGCAAATGGTGCTGCGGGGCGTCGCGGCCCGTGATGATCTGGCGTCGCATGGTGCCGCCCTAGGGCGGAGAATTGGGAAGCCGGTGAGATTCCGGCGCTGCCCCCGCAACGGTAACGAAGGGGGATGAGGCATTGCCACTGGGGGCGACTCCGGGAAGGCGCCGCATCCGGGATCGGCCACGATCCGACCTTCGCGAGCCCGGAAACCAGCCTGCGCATGGAGTCGAGCCGCGGCGGGCGGTCCCAGGGTCTCTCGTGTCGTCCGCAGGGACGGCCGGCGTCACCTTCGCCCACGCATCTCGTTGTTCAAACGCCCGGCATGCGCCGGGAAAGGAGCACTGGATGCCGAACCACTTTCGGACCCATCACCGGCACATCATCAATTCCGGTCACGGCTGCAGCGCCCGCAGGTTCGCGGCCGCTGCCTGCGTGGCCCATGACGGCAGGACAGGGCTCGGCCGGCCGGAGGTCGAAGCGTGACCGCCTTTCCTGCCCTCCGGGCACGCGCCGGGGTGCCCGTGGGCTGGGCGCTGACCGCGGCCGATGAATGCGACCCTGGCGGCGACCTGTGGCGCTTTGCGATCCCCTTCCTTGCAAGGCTGGCGGCGGCAGCGGATGCCGCGCGGACCATCGCGCCCGATCTGACGATGCGCGGCAATGTCCGGCCGTGCCTCCGGGGCTCTTCCTGCCGGATGGAATGGCAGGTCGGCCCCGGCACGGTCCGCCTCACCGGGCCGGGCGGTGCCGTGGTGCAACTGTCCAGATCATGATGCGGTGCGTCTGACAGAGGCAGGACCATCTGCGTCACGACCGCCGTCTCTGGCGGCCGGGTCGTCGAAAAGGCCGGAAATCCCGGGCTGCTACGCGAGGGTTTCCGCTCTTTTCAGCGCGGCCTCGATGCCCCTGGCGATGACCTCGTCAAAACCTGCGGCCCGCATCGTCTCGAGAGCGACAGTGGTCATCCCCTGATAGGCGAGGAACTGGTCGACCACATCGGCCGGGGACCTGCCCTGCGCCTCGGTCAGATGGCCGGCACCGACGAGCACGGTGTTGACCGCACGCATCGCCACCTCCGGCGGGATATCCCGGGTGATGGCGTGCCGTCGCAGCGCCTCGGCCAGCAAGGCCGCATAGGCCGGGCCGGTGCCGGTGACGGCGGCGAGATAATCGACCTGTTCTTCCCCCGCGAGTTCGTCGGCCACCCCGCAGGCCTCGAAGATCGTCTTCGCCGCCAAGCGGTCGCTGGCGGTGCAGGCCGGGGTCGCGGCCCAGGGCGTGTACGACCGGGCGACCTCGGCCGCGGCATTGGGGAGTGCCCGGATGATCCGGTCGCTGTGCAGTTGCGCTGCGATTGCAGCGGAGCTGATGCCTGCCATGACCGAGATGACCAGTCGGCCCCTCGCGTCGATGTTGACGGCGCGGAAATCGCCCGGTCGCACCGAGAGGAGGATGATGTCCGAACGCTCGACCAGTTCCTGGTTGTCCTGAAGCCAGGTTGCGCCCGGAAAGAGCCCTTCGCGCGGCATCCGGCTGGACAGATGCAGGCGCTCAGGGGTGATCACGCCGCTGTCCAGCAGACATTGCACGATGGCACCACCCAGCCAGCCACCGCCTCCGACGACGCCGAGCGTCAGTTTGTCCAGTCCCGTCATCCGTTTTCCTTTCGATCCGACCGCCGGACAGCGCCATATCCCCCGGCCCGCCCTCGAACATGCGGGGAAACCGGCCTGTCTGCCTCAGCGGGCGTGATATCTGATGTGAAGCTCCCTGATCTGCCGCGCAAATTCCTCGACCGGCCCTTCGGTCACGGCATCGTGGATAACCTCGCCGATGGGGAGTGGCCGGACGCGCGACATGGGGACGCCGAGATCGGCAAGCCACCCGGTCAGTTGCGCGGCCGAACTGGCATAGACGATCCGGCCGAGACCCACCCAGCCATGGGCCGCCGAACACATCGGGCAGTGCTCGCCGGAGGTGTAGACCGTCGCCCGGGTCCGCTCCTCTGGCGTCATGTTGTTCGCGGCCCATCGGGCGATGGCGAATTCGGGATGCTGCGTGTGATCGCCTCCGGCGATATGGTTGTGATCCTCGAACAGGACCTGGCCATCCGCCGCGACCAGCACCGAGCCAAAGGGCTCATCGCCACTCTCAAGCGCGCGGGCTGCCAGTTCAACGCAGCGCCGAAGATGTCTGCGATCGGACTCGGTGATCATCGTATGGCTCCCTTCCTGCCCTGGTCGCTTCCATCAATACATCGGCGGGCCGGAACGTATAGGGGCGAGTGACGGCACCATCACATGGGCCACCGCCTGCCTGCCGGTGCGCGCCGTGATTTGGGCGTTCAACGAAACGTATCCGGGCCCGGCGGTCCAGCGCTGATCCGCTGCAGGTCCTCCCCGGTATCGACATCGGCAAGGATGCCGGGCTCTGCCGTCACCAGGCGGGCGGCAGAGAGGAGCGCCCTTGCGCCCGAGTCGCCTTTTCGGGGCAGCGCCTGCAAGTCATCGACCGGGATGATCGCCGGTGGTCCGCGATAGGCACCCGCGCCGGAGGCAACGGCACCACGCCAGCGCCCTGCTGCTGCGATCAGACGCTGGAGATGGGCGGCCGTGATCCGGGGCATGTCCGCAAGGCACACCATCATGCGCCCGCCTGTGGGGACATGTGCCGCTGCGGCAAGCAGTGAGCCGCGCAGACCCCGTTCGGGTTCGGTATTGTCGATCAGCGTGAATCCCTTGTCTGCGAACGCCTGCGCCCAGCCGGGAGTGCCGCGACAGACCAGGAGCCTCTGCTCCCAGGCGAAGCCGTCGACGGCTTCGAGTACATGATGGACGAGCGGCTTGCCTTCGAGCAGGACGGCAAGCTTGTCGCTGCCGAACCGTGTCGCCAGGCCAGCGCCGAGCACGGCCAAGGAGAGGCCGGCTCCGGGCAGGGTCATTCCGGGTTCCGCGGCGGCTGGCTCAGTGACACGATCTCCGCGAGGACCGAGACCGCGATCGAGGATGCGTCCCGGGCCGGGCCGAACAGGCCGACCGGGGCCCGGAGCCGGGCAAGGTCGTCGGGCGTCCAGCCTCGGGCCAGAAGGGCCTCGCTGCGCTGGCGATGCGTGTTCCGGCTGCCCAGACAGCCGATGTAGAAGGCAGGGCTGGCAAGCGCGGCCTGAAGGACCGGCAGTTCCTTGTCGATGTCATGCTGCAGGATCACGACCGCAGTGCGCGGATCGAACCACGAGGGTTCGGGCGGGGTGCGGAATGCGAGTTCCTCGACCGCGATCCCGGCGGCGCGGGACAGCGAGGCGAAGATCTGCGCCTCGATCCCGCCGCCCAGCAGCGCGACGCGCAGGGCAGGGGGGTAGGCGGTGACGAATCGGCCATCCGCCCAGCCCGTGACGACGTCGCCGCGTCCGGCTGTCAGGCTCTGGTCTGCGGGGTCGTAGCGCAGAAAGGCAGGCTCGCGCCGGGCATGAGCCGCCAGCACCTCCGCAAGTGCTTGCCCGTCACGCAGGCAATGGATCGAGAGAACGATTCCGCCCCGGCAGGGCAGGACGATGTCGAAGATGTCCGAGCCTTTGCCAAGGCGCAGCACGCGGTCCTGGCCCTGTTCCAGCGCCAGCATCGCCTCGCGTGCGACGGCCGCCTCGACGCAGCCGCCCGAGATGTAGCCGCAGTAAGCCCCATCCCCGGCCACTGCCATATGCGAGCCGAGTGCCCGCGCCGCACCATCGACGATGCCGCTCAGCGTGACCAGCGCGCATCTCTGGCCTTGCGTTAGCCGCTCGCGCGCGAAGGCGATGACTGCGAGTGGCTGGTCGGTGCGCAGAACCTCATGCGGGTCCGCCCCGGCAACAGCCGGGGCAGGGCCAAGGGGTGCGACAGCGAGCGTCATGCCATCTGCCATCCTAGCGCATTTGCAGCACGATCACCCGGTCGCTCATCGGGTCGGTGCGTTCGCGCAGATCGGCCACCTGTTCGGGGGTCACGGCGCTTGCGTCGTTGCCCCAGGCGCTGCGGATGAAGGTGATGACATCCGCGATCTCGCGATCGTTCAGCGGCACTCGGAAGGGCGGCATCCGGTATGAATCCGGCACGCCACCGGCCACGACACGGCCAGCGCCATTGAGCGTGAGGTTGATTGCGGAGTCGGGGAAGGGTGCCACGACAGAACTCGCCCCGGCGAGCGGCGGCAGATACTCACCCCGCCCGAGCCCGTCGCGGCCGTGGCAATAGCTGCACCGGGCAAGATAGATCTGCGCCCCCGGGTCGTCTGACAGATCGCCCGAGACAAGCCGTTCGGTCGTGGATTCGTCATAGCTCCAGTCGATCGACTCGCCCGGCAGGCTGGCCAGATAACGGGCGATGCCCTCCAGATCCTCGTCGGTCATGAAGGTGGTGGAGTTGTTGAACGCTTCCATCATCGTCCCGAAGACGACGCTGTGGACGTTCCGGCCGTTGCGCAGGTAGGCGACGATGTCTTCCTCGCTCCAGTGGCCGATGCCCGAGATCTCGCCATTGCGCAGCGGCGGCGCATACCAGCCGTCGAGCAGCCCGCCCGAGAGGAAAGCAGGGTCGCTTTCGTCATAGCCCTTTTCCTGGATGGCCAGGCCCCGGGGCGTGTGGCACGAACCGCAATGGCCCGCGCCCTGCACCAGATAGGCACCCCGGTTCCAGAGATCGTCCTGCTCGGGGTCGGGCTCGTAGGTGCCGCTCTCGTAAAAGGCGGCATTCCACAGTTCCAGCGGCCAGCGGATGCTCAGCGGCCAGGGGATGTTATTGGTGGGCACGGGTTCGGCCACCGGCTCCACATGGTTCATGAAATAGTCGTAGAGCTTGGCGATATCCTCGTCCGTCATCTTGGCATAGGACGGATAGGGCATCGCCGGATAGATGCGGGTGCCGTCAGGCAGCACGCCGCGCCGAACCGCATTGTCGAAATCCGCCAGCGTGTAGTTGCCGATCCCGTGTTCGGGGTCGGGCGTGATGTTGGTTGCGAAGATCGAGCCGAGCGGCGTGCCCATCTCGAGCCCCCCGGCAAAGGGCGCGCCATCCTCGACCGAATGGCAGGCCACGCAATCAGCGGCGCGGGCGACATATTCGCCCTCTTCCAGCGTGAAGGTTGGCGCTTCGGCCACCCCGTCAAACGGTGTGGCCGGAACGCGCGTCACGTACCACCAACCGGCGGCGATCACGATGATCGCAGCCACGACAATGATTCTCAAGATTCTCACGGTCCCATGCCCTGCGTTGAGGATGGCGTCTCATGCGCCCTTTGTTAAAGGGGCGCCGTCAAACGGCGCCACCCCAGCTCAGATCATAGTCACGGAACGGCTGCGTGCGCATCCGCTTGCCCGTGATCTGGAAGACCGCGCTGGCCAGTGCGGGACCAACCGGGCCGATGGGCGGCTCGCCGATCTCGTCATAGCGTTCCGCGTCGGTGAGGCCCCCGAAATGGATGTGGATTTCGGGAATGTCGCCGATCCGCAGCATGGGATATTCGTCGTAGTTGCCCTCGACGATCCGGCCGTTGCGGATGTTGAGCCCTTCGTTCATCGCCATGTTGAGTCCGAAGATCGTCCCGCCCTCGAGCTGGGCCCTGACCGCGTCGGTGTTCATCACGCGGCCGGAGTCGAAGGCCACGTCGATCCGGTGGATCGTGAGTTCGCCGCCCTGGCTCACCTCGGCATGCACCACGGCACCGCAGGTCGTGCCGGCGCCCGTGCGCCCGCCCATCCCCCAGTTGCCGATCGCCACGCCGCGCGCCTGGCCTGCGGGAAGCTCCGAGCCCCAGCCCGACTTGTCGCGCAGTTCCTCGAGCACCTTCACCCAGCCGGGATCTGACCACTTGGAATAGAGTGCGATCCGGTAGTCGAGCGAATCCTGCCCGGCGGCATGGGCCATCTCGTCGATGAAGCTTTCGATGAAGAAGATGGTCGAGTTGTAGCCGGGCCCGCGGTAGGGGCCGGTGAGAATGTGGAAATCCTCGACCACTTTTGTCTCGATCTGGGTGTTCTCGATCACCAGCGGGAAGGCGGTGTCGGCGATCCCGGTCGAGAAGAAGCCCGGCCCGCCGGAGACCCGCGCGAAAAGCGAGGTCGGCAGACCGTCGTCCCCGAGCCGTGCCTTGAGATAGCCGGCCATCAGCGGCCGGAAGCGCCCCTGACGGATCGATTCCTCGCGGCTCCAGATCGTATGGACCGGCACGCCCGGATACTGCTGCGCCACGGCGGCAACCATGCGCGCATCTTCCGAGAACACCCGCCGGCCGAAACCGCCGCCGACATAGGTCTGGTGCACCTCGACATTTGCCGGATCGACGCCAGTCTGCTGCACGGCCATGGCCCAGGCCATCTCCGTATGCTGCGAGGGGTGCCACATCTCGACCCGGTCTTCGGTGACGAGACAGGTGCCGTTCATGGGCTCCATCGTCACCTGGTCGCAATACGGGGTCAGATATTCGGCCTCGACGATCGTGCCGCCCTTCTCGAAATCGGCCTCGACATCGCCGACCGAGAGCAGGACATCACCCTCCTCGCGAAGCGCCGCGCGGGCGGCTTCGTTCATCATTTCGGTGTCGGTCCATTTCGCGCCCGGCCCGTCATCCCATTCGATGGGCATTGCATCGAGCGCGGTCCGTGCCTGCCAGTAGTGATCGGCGATGACGGCGACGGCTGATTGCAGCGGCGCGAGGCCGAAGGGGAACGGCGGCTCGACCCTGTTGGGTTCACCGGGATCGTTGGGCTTGACCTCGACGGCAGCGCGGACGCCCGGCATGTGCCGGATCGCCTCGAAGTCGAAGGACTTGAGCTGCCCGCCCATGACAGGGCTCTGCCGCAGAGCGGCATAGACCTTGCCCGGCACGTCCACGTCCATGCCGTAGACTGCCTTGCCGGTAACGATCTGTGGAATCTGGATCTTGGCCGGGGTCGCCTTGCCGAGGAAGGTCCATTCCTCGCGCGGTTTTGGCTGAGGCTCGAAGTCGAGCGTGATGTCGGCGGCTGCGGCAAGAAACTCGCCGAAGGATGCCGAATTGCCCGATGCCTCATGCGACAGGATGCCGTCGGAGACGGTGATCTCGCCGATGTCCACTTCCCAGGAAGCGGCGGCGGCGGCCTTGAGCTGTTCGCGCGCTGTGGCAGCGGCGGTCATGTAGGCGATCCGGCGGGGCTCGCTCGTGGAGCGGCCCGAGAAATAGGCCAGGGGGCCCCCGACGTCGCCATAGAAGTTGTTCAGTTCGTAGTTGCGCTGTGGCGAGGCGTATTCGGCCTTGATATCCTCCCAGCGCGGCGACAGTTCCTCGTAGATGTAGGATACCGACTGCGTCACCACGCCGTTGCCGATGTCGGGATGCGCGACATAGACCGTGACCTTGCCGTCAGGCGAAATGGCCAGCCAGGGGGTGAACTCCTGCGCGCCCTCGGCAAGCGGACCCGACCAGGGCGTGGAGCCGAGATCGGCGGCTTCGGAGCGCATGGTTCCGAATACGAGCGCGCCCCCCGCACCAAGCATCGTGACGATGAAGCCGCGTCTGGTCGGGCTCAGGAGCGTGGGATTGTCTGTCACATGGTCCTTCATGATGTCTCTCCCCTCAGGTCCGCATGATCTCGGCGGCGCGATGAATCGCGTCGCGGACGCGCGGATAGGTGCCGCAACGGCAGATGTTGTCGACATGGAGATTGATCTCCTCGTCGCTCGGATCGGGGTTGCGCTCGAGCAGCGCGGCGGCAGCCATCACGATGCCGGTCTGGCAATAGCCGCATTGGGGCACATTGGCTTCGGCCCAGACCTGTTGCAGCGGGTGATCGCCCTCGGGGCTGAGCCCCTCGATCGTGCGGATTTCCGCATCTGCAACCGCATCGACGGGAATGTTGCACGAGCGCAGGGCCTGGCCGTCGACATGGACGGTGCAGGCCCCGCACTGGGCGATGCCGCAGCCATATTTCGTACCGATCATGCCAAGATGATCCCGCAGAACCCAGAGGAGTGGTGTCTCTGGCGCAGCGTCCACCTCCACTTCCTGACCGTTGATCTTCAGGGAATACGACATTGTTCATCTCCTCGTGGCGTCCGGTCCCCGGGTGGATCGGATCTGGCTGCAGGTGATCTCCCATGTGGCAGGGCGACAGCATGCTGCCGGAATCCAGCCTTGACATGAGCATGCCGGTCGTTTTGTCTCGTTGCAAGAGGAAACGGGCACTCTGTCCCGCTTTGTCCCGGCCGACGACCGGGGCCTTGGGCGAGACCGGCTGTAGCGGTCATCTTGAGGAAAGGTCAGGCTGATGGGTCGTCACGAACCGGGGAATACCCTTCAGAAATACGTAACTGTGATGACACTTTTTGTCGTGCTGCCGCTCGCCGGCTCTGCGCTGGCGGAGGACGGGAATGCCGGCGAAGGAGAGATCCTCGCCGCTGCCTGCGCTTCCTGTCATGGTGTGCAGGGGCGTGCAACCGGCGCAATTCCGCCGCTCGCCGGGCAGGATTCAGCCGAACTGGAGGAAAAGCTGAATCGTTATGCCGCCGGCGAGCCTGCCACTGCCATCATGTCCCGAATCGCTCCCTCCTACACGACCGAGGAGCGCGCGGCGCTGGCGGCCTATTTCGCGGGGTTGGATCCATGAAGGTAGAACGTCGCAGCTTTCTTGGCGGCCTGGCCGCGCTCACCGCGCTGCCTCTTGCCGCGCCTGCCATCGCGCAGGGCGCCCGGACGCGGGTCACCGTCGTGGGCGCGGGCTATGGCGGTGCGGCTTTTGCGCGTACGTTGCGCCAACTTGCCCCCGATGCCTCGGTCACGCTGATCGAACGCGAAGACAGCTTCCATTCCTGCCCCTTTTCGAACGGAGTCCTCGGCGGGCTCTGGGATATGTCGCGGGTCACGTTCGGCCTTGAGGGGCTGGGCCGCGCGGGCATCACCGTGCTGCAGGACGAAGCTCAGGAGATTGATCCTGCCACCCGAGCGGTCACCCTTGCCTCCGGCGAGGTGGTCGAGGGTGATTTCCTGCTCCTGTCGCCGGGGATCAGCCTCGTCCATGGGGCCATCGCCGGGTATTCTCCCGAAGCGGCCGAGGTCATGCCCCATGCCTGGAAGGCCGGTGCCCAGATGCGCAATCTGCGCGAGCGCCTTGTCGCGATGGAGGACGGCGGCACCGTCGTCGTCGCCATCCCGCGCCCACCCTTCCGTTGTCCGCCCGGTCCCTATGAGCGGATCTCCCTCATTGCGCATTACCTGAAAGCGGCGAAACCGGCCTCGAAGATCCTCGTCCTTGATGCGCAGGACGGTTTTTCCAAGCAGGGGCTGTTCGAAGAATGCTGGGCTGCGCTCTATCCCGGCATGATCGAACGCATTCCCGGCTCGGAGTCGGGCGAGGTGATCGAGGTGGACCCGGCGACGATGCGGGTCTCGACCGCCTTCGACGACATCACGGCCGATGTCGCCAACATCATTCCGCCGCAGCGCGCGGCTGCGCTTGCGCTTCAGGCGGGGCTCGATGACGGTCTGGGCTGGTGCCCGGTCAGTCCGCTGGATTTCGAATCGACGGTTGCGCCCGGCGTCTTCATCATCGGCGATGCGGCGGTCATGGGCGAGATGCCCAAATCCGCCTTCAGCGCAGCACAGCAGGGGCTGGCCTGCGCCACGATCCTTGCCGCACGGCTGGAAGGGCGAGACCCTCCGCATCAGAAGCTCATCAACACCTGTTTCAGCCTTGGCGCGCCCGATTGGGGTTTTTCGGTCACCGATGTCTATGAACAACGCGAAGACGGCCTTGCCGCCGTGATCGCGGGTGGCAAGACCACGCCACTGGGGGCCGGCCTTGCCACCCATGCAGCCGAGGCGGAGTATGCAGTCTCATGGTTCGACACGCTTACATCGGAACTCTGGGGCTGATGGCGGTCCTCGCCTTCGTCCCGCACACGCAGGCGCAGGACGCCATGCGCGGGGCGGCGCTTGCCTTCGATTCCGAGAAGGGAAACTGCACGATCTGCCATGTGATCCCCGGCCTTGGCCTTCCCGATGAGGCGCAGGGCAATATCGGTCCGTCGCTTGACGGCGTGGGCGCGCGTCACGACAGGGCCGGACTCGTCGCACTGATCGAGGACCCGCGCACGTTCTTCCCCGACACGGTCATGCCGGCTTTCGGGGTCACCGAAGGACTGATCGCCGTCGCCGAACCCTGGCGCGGGAAGCCGATCCTCACCTCCGACGAGATCGAGGATATCGCCGCCTATCTGGAAGGCCTCAGATGATCGACAGACGCAGCCTTCTGGCCGGGGCGGGCGGCCTCGTTGCCCTCACGGTCGTTGCACTCCCCGCCTCGGCGACGCCTGCTGACGCCGCTGCCGCCATCACCGATCTTTTCGGCGACCGCCCCTTCAGCCAGGGGCCGGTGGTGATCGAGGCTCCGCCGCTGGCCGAGACCGGCAATTCGGTGCCGATCACCGTTCGCGTGGACCGGCCGGTTGACGATCCCGACCGGATCACGCGACTGGCAATCTTCTCCGAGAACAACCCCCGCCCGAGCATCCTCGAGGCCCGTTTCGGCCCGGCAGCGGCCGAGATTTCCGTCGCCACCAACATTCGCCTCAACGGTACACAGCAGATCATCTGCGTGGCCGAGACCGCCGGGGGCGAATTGTATCGCGCTGTTCACGAAATCCGCGTGGTGGTGAGCGCCTGCACGACGCTGGAGGCCCAGTTCTGATGTTCAACACCCGTATCCGCGTCCCCGAGACCGCCGTCGCAGGCGAGGCCGTCCAGATCAGGGCGATGATCATGCATCCGATGGATAACGGTTTCACCTACACCACGCAGGGCACCATCATTCCGGTGGACATCATCACCGATTTCACCTGCCGCTATCTGGGTGACGAGGTGATCCATGTCCGGCTCGAACCCGGTGTCTCGGCCAATCCGATCTTCACCTTTTCCCTGCGGGCTACCGAAACGGGGCCGGTCGACTTCGAATGGATCGACCAGCACGGCGACGTGACGACCGCCAGTGCCACGCTGACGGTGACATGAGGGGGCTTGCCCTCTTTCTGCTCTGCCTGGCCGGTCCCGTCGTGGCCGAGGAGCCGGTCTCCGGCTACGAATTCCTCCTGCCAGAGACGCAGGCGCTCCAGGACGATGAATTCGCCAATCCCGGCATGCTCTGGGTCGATCAGGGCGAGGCGTTGTGGGAAAGCGAGGGCTGTGCCTCCTGCCATGGCGATGCCTCGGTCTCGATGCGCGGGGTGGGCGCGCATTATCCCGTCTGGTCGGACGAGCGGGGCCGGGTCGTCACGCTCGACCAGCAGATCAACCTGTGCCGCAGCGAGCGGCTGGGGCAGGACCCCTGGGCACCGGGCTCGCGCGAGATGACGGCGCTGGACGCCTATGTCATGCACCAGTCGCGCGGACTGCCTGTCGCCGTCGCGCTTGATGGCGACGAGGAGCGGGCCGCGTTCGAGCGTGGCCGTATCTATTACGAGACCCCGCGCGGGCAGCTCGACCTGTCCTGCGCCAACTGCCATGTCGAGAACGAAGGGCGACGCCTGCGCGGCGAGGTGCTGAGCCAGGGCCAGGCCAACGGTTTTCCGATCTACCGGCAACTCTGGCAGGATATCGGCTCGCTCGACCGCATGATTCGCTGGTGCCATGAATCCGTGCGGGCCGAGCCGCCCGCCGATGGCGATCCGGTCTGGGGTGATCTCGAGTTCTACCTGCGTGCGCGCGGCAACGGGCTGGTGGTGGAGACCCCTGCCGTGCGACGCTGAGCGAGGATGTGGCAGGAGGGCGCGGCGGTGGCGCAATTATAAAGATGACAAAATTACTCGGATATGCCAAGAGGCCGACATTGCCCCGTGAGCACGAAGAGTGTCCGCCCATGAACATGTCGTCCCCCGTCGAGATGGCCACTGCACGTCCGCTACGCGCCGATGCCGACCGCAACCGCCGTGCCGTCATCACCGCCGCCGAACGGCTCTTTGCCGAACGTGGCTTCGATGTTCCCCTGGGGGAGGTAGCGGCTGCCGCTGGGGTGGGGCGCGCCACGCTTTACCGCCATTTCTCGACCCGCACCGATCTCGCCTTTGCGCTGTTCGAGCGGGACATGCAGCGGCTGCGCGATTTCGCCGCCTCCCAGAAGGGCGAGCCGGGCGACTTCGAGGAACTGATCGGCTTCAAGCTGCAATGCTATATCCGCAGCGGCGGTCTGGCCGAGGCGGTGCAGCGCGAAAGCCGCTCGGTCGATTTCGCCAAGGAGCGTGAAGAGATCGCGGGCCTTTTCTGGCGCGCCGCGCAACCCGCGATGAACGCAGGCGTCCTGCGCTCCGATCTGACGATCGAGTCGTTCCTCATGCTCGATCTTGCCATCAGCGGCGTGATGCTGAGCGGCGGAACCGTTGCGGATCGTCGTGAGCGCGCCGAAAGGCTGAAGAGCATGCTGCTGGACGGGCTGCGCTGCTGTAGCGGCGTGAAGCCGGCCCCGGTCCCTGAAGGCTGACCCGCGGTCCCCTCCCGGTCGGCATGATCTGGCGGTTCCCGTGCAGGTTTCCCGCTATGACGGTGCGAGGATCGCTTTGCTTAACAAATCTTCATGTCGATCATGAACTTCGGAAACAAGCCACCTCCATATCGGGGTCGTCACGGCAATGTCGCCGGACCCGGAGAGGAAAACGACATGGCAACCGATTCAAATGACCGCAACCGTTTCCGGACCTTCCTGCGTGCAGGCGCAATTTCCGTCCTGACGCTGGGCGCCATCGGCACGATCAGCACCGTGCAGGCGCATGACAGGTTCGGCGGAGGGCACCAGACGGAATCCGGCCGACCCGGCTTCGGCCCGATGATGGGTGAGCGGATGCTCGATCGTGCGCTGGGCTCGGTCGATGCGAGTGACGAGCAGCGCGCGGAAATCCAGGCGATCATCAAGGCTGCGCGTGAGGATATCCAGGCGCTGACCGCCGACACCGAGGTCTACCGCGATCAGTTCAAGGGGCTGCTCGCAGCCGACGAGATCGACCGCGCCGAATTCGAGATCCTGCGCCAGACCATGCTCGAGACGGGCGATGCCGTCTCGGCCCGCGCGATGGAAGCGCTGCTTGATGTGGCCGAACTCCTGACGCCCGAACAGCGCGCGGAACTGCTCGAGCGTGCGGGCCGTCCCGGCCCGCGTTTCGGACACCGCTTCGGGCCGCATCGCCGGTGATCGGGCCCTCGGCCAGCGCCGCCTTCCCGGGTGGCGCTGGTCATGTGTCACCGGCACTCCATCACCGATACGGTGGTTGCGGCGACATCTTCCTGCGGATGTGTGATATTCCGCGACTCGTGCACATGACCTGAAGCAGGGAAGCGTCATGGTGGAGAATGTCGTGATCATCGACGACGATACGCGGCTGTCAGGCATGTTGCGCGAATATCTCGAAGGCAACGGTTATGCGGTGACGACGGCTGCCGATGCGACTTCGGGCCTTGCGGTGGCCCTGCGGGGCCGGGCCGATGCCGTGATCCTCGACGTGATGCTCCCCGATCTCGACGGATTCGAGGTGCTGCGCAGGCTCCGGGCAGCTTCCGACGTTCCGGTGCTGATGCTGACCGCGAAGGGCGAGGAGACGGACAGGATCGTCGGCCTCGAGATCGGTGCCGACGACTATCTGCCCAAGCCGTTCAATTCGCGCGAACTTCTGGCGCGGCTACGCGCTATCCTGCGGCGGCGCGACGGTGGCGGCGGGGGACCGGGGGCCCTGCGCTTTGGCAGGCTGGAGATCGACTCCGGTTCGCGCGAGGCGCGGCTTGACGGGCAGCGCTGCGACATCACCGGCCATCAGTTCGACATCCTGCTTGCGCTGGCCGAAAGCGCGGGACGGGTGCTCTCGCGCGATCAGCTGATCGACCGGGTCCGGGGGTTCGGTGGGGATGCGTTCGATCGCTCGATCGACGTTCACATCTCGCGCATCCGGGCCGCGATCGAGGATGACCCGCGACACCCCCGCCGGATCGTGACGGTTCGCGGCGCGGGCTATGTCTTCGCGCGCCAGCAGGATGACGGGGGCTGAGCGATGGGCAGTCGCCTCTTTCTGAAGATCTACCTGACGATCATTGCCAGTATCGTGACCCTCGGCATTGCCGGGGCGGTGTCCGTTGCGCTGCTTGGCAAACAGCCTGAGGAGCGGGGTTTTCATTCCGCGCGCGGGGCCCTGATCGCTGCTGCCCTGCCCGAGGACGGGGACGTCAGGTCGCTTCAGGAGGTTCTGGACCGACTGGGCGCGGCGAGTGGTGCCGAACTTGAGGTGCTGGCTGCGGATGGGTCGCGTCTGGCACATTACATGCCCGACAGACCGATTGCGCATGTCTTCGAGCCGGTGGAGGTGTCTCTTTCCCGGGATCGCACCCTGATCATGCGCCTCGAGCCGCCCTTCGGGCCGCGCCGCCGCCACCCGCTGATCCTGCTTGCGGTGGTGAGCGGCCTCACCGCGCTCGTGGCCTGGCCTGTGGCGCGCAATCTGACCCGGCGGCTGGAGCGGTTGCGCCAGAGCGTCGAGACCTGGGGTGCCGGTGATCTGGGCACGCGCGCGCAGGTGAGCGGAACCGACGAGGTCGCGGTTGTCGCCCGCAGCTTCAACGAGGCGGCGGCACGGGTCGAGGCCATGATCGCCTCGGGCAAGGCGTTTCTTGCCAATGCCAGTCACGAGCTGCGCTCGCCCCTTGCCCGGCTGCGGATGGGGGTCGAATTGTATCAGAATGATCCGAACCCCGCCCGGCGCGAGGAAATCGAGCGCAACCTCGACGAACTCGACATGCTGGTGGGCGAGATCCTGCTGTCGAGCCGCCTGAACCACGCTGAAGTCACCGAAACGGTGGAGCGGGTCGAGCTTCTTGCCCTGGCAGCAGAGGAGGCCGCGCGCGAGGGGCTGGAAGCTGCGGGCGAAGCGGTCGATGTCATGGGCAACCCGCGCCTCCTGCACCGGATGGTGCGCAACCTGATCCAGAATGCCCGCCGCCACGGTCGGCCGCCGGTCGAGATCACGGTGGCCATGTGCGGACCGCATGCCGAACTGGTGGTGCGCGACCATGGCCCGGGTATCCCGGCCGGGGAAGCAGACCGGGTGTTCGAGCCTTTCTACCGTCCCGGCGGCCACGGCGAGGCGGCAGGCGGCTGGGGCCTCGGGCTCGCGCTTGTCCGCCAGATCGCCGAATGGCATGGCGGCTCGGCCCGCTGCGAGGCCCCTGCCGAAGGGGGTGCGCGCTTCGTCGTCACGCTGCCGCCGGCCGGGCGATGACGGCTAGCCTGTTCCGGCGGCGCTGACCGCCCCGGGCCTCCGGGTCCGTCACATCTCCGGCTTGCCGCACCGGCTGCCTTCAGCCGTAATAGACAGCGACCCTCTGACCGCCGGTTTCGATCACGTCGATGTCGATCCCGTAGATGTCCTGCAGCACCTCGGACCGCATGATGCTGTCGGTCGGTCCGTGATGGCAGATGCGCCCGTCGCGCAGGGCGATGATCCGGTCGGAATACCAGGCGGCGAAATTGATGTCGTGCAGGACGACCACGACGGTCTTGCCCAGTTCGGAACACATGCGGGCAAGGGTCCGCATGATATTGCGCGCGTGTTTCATGTCGAGATTGTTCAGCGGCTCGTCGAGCAGGATGTAGTCGGTGTCCTGACACAGCACCATCGCGGCATAGGCCCGCTGCCGCTGCCCGCCCGAGAGTTCGTCGAGGAACCGGCCCGCGAGCCCTTCGAGTTCCAGATAGTCCAGCGCCCGGTCGATATGGTGATGGTCCTCGGCCGTCAGGCGGCCGCGCGAATAGGGATAGCGCCCGAAGGAGACCAGATCATGCACGGTGAGCCGCGCGGTCATGTGGTTGTCCTGCCGCAGGATGGCGAGGCGGCGGGCGAGTTCCCGGCTGGGCGTGCGGGTCACGTCGAGCCCGTCGATCGTGACCGTTCCCGCATCCATGCCGATCAGCCGGCTCATCACCGCCAGCAGGGTCGATTTGCCTGCGCCGTTCGGGCCGATGATCGAGGTGATGCAGCCGGGCGGAATCTCGAGCGACACGCGGTCGAGGACCGTGGCGCTGCCCAGCGTCTTGGCGACGTCCCGCGCGACGATCACCTTGCGGCCCCCCGGATCACCAGCACGATGAAGGTGATGCCGCCGACGAATTCGACGATGATCGCCAGCGCGGTGTCGAAGCCGAACACCCGTTCGAGCAGGGTCTGCCCGCCGACGAGGCAGATGACGGCAAGCAGCGCCGCACCGGGCAGGAGGTGGCGGTGGCGACTCGATCCGACGATGCCATGGGCGAGGCTCGCCACCAGCAGGCCGAAGAAAGTGACCGGCCCGACCAGCGCGGTCGAGACCGAGACCAGCACCGCCACCAGCACCAGGATGGTCATCACGCTGCGCCGGTAGGGCACGCCCAGATTGATGGCCGTCGCCCGGCCGAGCGCGATCACGTCGAAGGCATGGCCCATGCGCAGGAATACCAGGCTCACCGCCAGCGTGATCGCGAGCGAGACACCGAACAGCGTCGGCTCGATCCGCGAGAAGCTGGCGAAGAGCGTGTCCTGCAGCACCTGAAAGGCGTTGGGGTCGAGCAGCCGCTGCATGAAGCCCGCGAGGCTGCGGAAGAACACGCCGAAGACGATGCCGATCAGGACCAGTAGATAGAGACTGCGCTCCGCGCCCATGAACAGCCACTGGAACAGCAGCGTCGAGAAGCAGACCATCAGAAGAAGCTTGATGGCGAACTGCATCTGCGGGTCGAGCAGCGCCAGCACCTGCGGGCCGAGGAAGAAGACGAGCGAGGTCTGGACGAGCACGTAGAGCGCATCGAATCCCATGATCGAGGGGGTGAGGATTCGGTTGCCGGTCACGGTCTGGAACAGCACCGTCGATACGGCGATCGAATAGGCGACGAGGATCAGCCCCAGCAGCTTCTTGCCACGAAAGGAGAGGACGAAGCCCCAGTTGCCGCGCGCGCCCAGTGTCATGAAGGCGACGACCGATACGAGTGCCAGCACGGCGAGCATGATGAGCATCAGCGCCGGGCGAGACAGGCCGCGGCGCGCCGGGATCGCCATGTCAGCCATGGCGGCGCGCGTTGAGCAGCATGGCGAGGAAGATCGCGCTGCCGATCACCCCCACGACCACGCTGATCGGGATTTCGTAGGGAAAGCGCAATACCCGGCCGAGGATGTCGCAGGCAAGGACGAACAGCGCCCCGATCATCGCCACCCATGGTGTTGCGCTGCGCATGTTGTCGCCGATCATCAGGCTGACGATATTGGGCACCACCAGCCCCAGGAAGGGGATCGTGCCGACCGAGACGAGGCAGACCGCCGCGACGACCGAAATGATGATCATGCCGAGCCGCATGATGTTCGCGTGGTTCAGCCCCAGATTGGTGGTGAAATCGCGGCCCATCCCGGCCACGGTCAGCCGGTCGGCGGTCAGGCAGGCGACGATCACCGCCGCGGTGGCGAGCCACAGCAATTCGTAACGGCCACGCAGCACGCCCGAGAAATCGCCCATGCTCCAGGCCAGCAACGACGGCATCATGTTGAAGCGATAGGCGATGAAGGTGGTGGCCGCCCCGATCACGCCGCCCAGCATGATGCCGACCAGCGGCACCAGCAGCATGTCGCGCAGGGGGACAAAGCGCAGAAGCCGCAGGAACAGCGCCGTCCCGCCGAGCGCGAAGACGGCTGCCACCCCCATCTTGGCCATGACCGGCCAGCCGGGCACCAGCAGCGCGGCGACCAGAAAGCCGAGCGTGGCGGATTCGGTGGTTCCGACGGTCGAGGGCTCGACGAAGCGGTTGCGCACGAGAATCTGCATCACCAGCCCTGCCACGGCGAGCGAGGACCCTGCGAGGATGATCGCCAGGGTGCGCGGCAGGCGGCTGACCGCGAGGAGCATCTGCGCCCGCCCGGTGTCGTCTCCCGTCAGCAGCGCGCGCAGGGACAGGTCGCTTACTCCTATGAAGAGGCTGGTGACGGCCAGCGCCACCAGCAGCAGCCCGGCAAGGGCGAAGGACAGGCCCCGGACCGTACCGGCACGGGCAAGGAGAGCGCGCAGCGACGCTCTTCTTGCCGGGTACAGCGGATTGGCCCCGGACAGGCTCATCCCGCTGCGCTGCCGGTGAACCCGGCGATCACCTGGTCGAGCAGCAGCATCAGCGCATGATAGCCGTGCATGGTGATATAGGCCGCTTCCGGATCGAGATAGATGATGCGGTCATTCTGCCAGAAGCCCGTCTCGTGGATCAGCTCGTTGTCGAGAAGCTGCCGCGCCGCGCCCTCGTTGCCGACGGCGGCGTCGCGGTCCACGACCAGAAGCCAGTCGGGATCGGTCTCGAGCAGATATTCGAAGCTGATCGCATCGCCGCCATGGTCGCTGTCATCCACCGTGTCGAAGACCGACGGCAGCCCCAGTTCGTTATATGCCCATGAGATGCGCGACCCTGGCCCGTAGATCCCGAGCTTGCCGCCGTTGGTGACGATGACGAGCGCCGAGCCCTGCCCGGCGACGGCTTCGCGTGCCTCGGCAACCTTGGCGTCAAGGTTCTCGACCAGTCGGGCGGCGGCGTCCTCGACGTCGAAGATTTCGCCGAAGAGGGTGATCTGGGCCTCGACACTGGCGATCAGGTCGTTGTTGTCGACCGAGGCGTCGATGGTCGGCAGCAGCGGGGCGAAGGTCGGATAGGAGGTGCGCGACCGCGCCGCGACGATGAGCAGGTCGGGGTTCTCGGCCACGATCCCCTCGACATCGGGCTCCTGCAGGGAGCCGACCCGCAGCAGGTCATCCGAGACCCGGTCAGCCAGATAGCCCGGCGTGTTCGAGGACGGCACCCCCGCCACCGCGATTCCGAGCGCGTCGAGATTGTCGAACACCGCCCAGTCCGTCGTGATGACGGTCTGCGGCGTGCCGGTGATCACGGTCTCGCCCTGGGGATGGGTGACGGTGATCTCCTTCGCCTGCAATCCTGCTGTTGGCATGGTGGCGGCAAGTGCAAGGCCAAGGACCGCGGCCGGAATCGATCCTGCGACAGCCTGAGAGTGGCGAGAGGAGATCATCGGAATATCATCCATTGTTTACAAGTGATTGCCTTCTGACACGACCTGACGGCCCGCACGGCGTCCTCCCCCGGATAATCAAGCGTGCAGGAGTCGTCAATATAACTGACTGGTTTGCTATGTTATTGGCGCAAGGCCCCGCCGACGGCGGTCCGGCCGCCGCGCTCAGCGCCAGCCGAGAGCCGGGGCGATGTGGCGCAGGATGTTGTCGAGCACCTGGACGTTGTAGGCGACACCGAGCATGTTGGGCACGGTCAGCAGCAGCGTATCGGCCTCGGCGATGGCCTCGTCCTCGCGGAGTTGGTCGATCAGCCGGTCAGGCTCGTCGGCATAGCTGCGGCCGAAGATGGCGCGGAAATCGTCGATCTCGCCGATCTGGTCGCGGTCCCTGCCGCCTCGGCCGAAATAGCGGCGGTCCTCGTCCGAGACCAGCGCGAAGATCGAGCGGCTGACCGAGACACGTGAGGTGCGCTGGTGTCCCGCCTCCCGCCATGCCTTGCGATAGGCGCGGATCTGCTTGGCCTGCTGGACGTGGAAGGGTTCGCCGGTCTCGTCGGTCTTCAACGTCGAGCTTTGCAGGTTCATCCCCAGCCTCGCGGCCCAGATCGCCGTGGCGTTCGAGGCCGAGCCCCACCAGATGCGCTCGCGCAGACCCTCGGAATGCGGTTCGAGCCGCAGGAGGCCCGGCGGATTGGGGAACATCGGGCGCGGATTCGGCCGGGCGAAACCCTCGCCCTTCAGCAGATCGAAGAACACTTCGGCATGTCGGCGTGCCATGTCGGCCTCGTCCTCGCCCTCGGCGGGGAGGTAGCCGAAATGCCGCCAGCCATCGAGCACCTGTTCGGGCGAGCCCCGGCTTATGCCAAGCTGCAGCCTCCCGCCGGAGATCAGGTCGGCCGCGCCTGCATCCTCGACCATGTAGAACGGGTTCTCATAGCGCATGTCGATGACGCCGGTGCCGATCTCGATCCGCGAGGTACGCGCGCCGATGGCGGCGAGCAGGGGAAAGGGCGAGCCGAGCTGGCGGGCATAATGGTGGACGCGGAAATAGGCACCGTCGAGGCCGATCTTCTCGGCTTCGACCGCAAGTTCGATCGACTGGTTCAGCGTGTCCGCGGCGCTGCGCACCTGCGAACCCGGATCAGGTGACCAGTGGCCGAAGGAAAGGAAACCCAGTTTCTTCATGACATGCTCCGCCAGATGCCTGACCGTCATCTGGGCATCCGGTGGCGCGGCGCGCAAGTGGGCGCGCCGCACAGGTCCGGTGCGCGAACCGGGGGGATGATCGGAGGGCCGCGATCCTGCCGGTCGGCCGGAGCCCGGTCAGGCCCCTTCAACGACGGAAAACGCCTCGAACCGAGGATGGCCGTCGACCAGCAGCTTGCCCGTTCCGCTGCCGCGATGGCTGTCGCGGAACTGTTGCGAGCGGGTCCAGGCGGCGAAACTTTCCTCGCTGGCCCAGATCGTGTGCGAAGCGAAGAGCGTATAGCCTTCCTCCGAGTTCTCGGGGCCGCGCAGCAGCTTGAATTCGATGAAACCGTCCATCTCGGGCAGATTGCGTTGACGGTTTCGCCAGATGTCCTCGAATTCGGCTTCAGCGCCACGCTTCACCTTGAAGCGGTTCATGGCGATATACATTCACGTCTCCTTGTTCACGAAAAAAGATGTCAACCGGCCTCTGCGGCGATGATCGCCTGATAGCCTGCGCGCCAGTGAGGGTAGCGCAATGTGAAGCCGGGCAGGGTGCGCAGCCGTTCGTTCTTCAACCGGCGGTTCTCGGCGAAGAAACCGGCCATGCCGGGGGGCATGGCGGCGGCGTCGAACGGCGTGATCTCGGGGCGGGGCAGGGACAGCATGTCCGCCAGCCCGCACAGAAGCTCGACAGACGAACACGGATGTCCGTCCGCCAGATTGGTCAGCCGCTCGCCCGCAGGCGACAGCATTGCGGCAAGCGTCGCTCCGGCGATGTCGTCACGGTGGATGCGGTTGAAGACCTGGCCGGGCTTGTCCACGGCCTTCGCCGTCCCGGCCCGCAGCGTGGCCAGGCGGTCGCGCCCCGGGCCGTAGATGCCCGAGATGCGCAGGATGTCGCAGGCTGCGCCGTGCCGGGCGGCGATGTTGCGCCATTCGGCCTCGGCCACCAGCCGCGCCTTCGCGTCATTGCCGCGCGGGGCGGGGGTGCGGGTCTCGTCGATCCAGTCGCCGCCGCAGTCTCCATAGACGGCGGTCGAGGAATAATAGCCGATCCAGCGCAGATCCGTTGCCCTCTCCAGCGCCTCGCGAGCCATGGCGAGTGCGGGGCAGCCCTCGGGTCGGGGCGGGGCCGAGATCACGAGATCCGTGACCCCTTCGAGCGCATCGGGGCGCAGCCGCCCCTCCGGCGTCTCGAGAATGACGACGCCCTGTTCGCGCAGGCGTGTGGCCTTTTCGTCGTCACGCGTGGTGCCCGAGACTCGCGCGCCCTCGGCCATGGCCTGGCGCGCGAATTCCCGCGCCGAATAGCCAAGGCCCAGGATTGCGACATGGCGGCCCGAGGCGGCAGCGCTCATGCTGCCGCGCCTTCCAGCAGCCTTGCCTGCAGCGCGTCCATGGCCGCGATCTGGTCGGCCTTCAGGGCGCGGGTCTCGTCCCGACCGAGATAGATCTTGAACATGCAGCTTCCGTCCTTGGCGTAGAACTGCACCGAGGCGGTGTCCGTGTTGAAGAACTTGCGCCGCACGAAGGCGATCCGCTCGCACTTCTGGTAGTGGATATGCCCGCCGATGGCCTTGTCGTGCAGGTTGAACATGTTGTGGCCGATCTTGCCCTGGCCGAGCGGGGCGCGGACCTCGAAGATGATGTTGGGCGTGTTGACGATGAAGGTGATCTCGCCCCAGTTGGTGATATCCTCCATCACCTCGGCGAAGCGCTCGCCCGGGACGGACACGACCTCGCCCTCGGGCAGCGCGTCGAGCACGGCGAGCGGGGTGGTGCCCGCCTTGGCGGCGATATCCTCGAGCGCACCGGTCGGATTCCCGGCAATGGCGGCGCGAATGGCGTCTGCGGTCATGTCAGTTTCTCCAGGTCTGGATGCTGGCCCAGCCAGCTGATGAGCCGCCCGGTCATGGCTACCTGCCAGAAGCGGCCGGCACGGGTGAGGCGGTGAAAGCGGTGGACGGATTCGAACAGCCCGGCGCGCGTCCATTGCGCGATGAGCGGCGCGGCGTGGCTGCTGAAACTCGTGGCCTGCGGCCCGCAGACATCGGTGATAGCCCGGTCCACGGCGCGGGCGTCGAGGCGGCCGAACTCCATGCCCGACTTCACCACGTTCAGCACCGGGGCGAGGCGGCTGCCGCGGGCCATGCCCGGTGTCAGCGGCGCAGCCGTACCCGCAGCGGCCTGATAGGTCTCGAGATCGGGGTTGATGCGGTAATGCAGTCCGTTCACCAGTCCCGCCGCACCGGCTCCGAAGGGCAGGCAGTCGTGGCCGATCTTGGCCGCGACATTGTAGACGCTGCGCTCGCGCAGGCTCCCGCGCCAGTGGTTGCACGAGATCGGTTCCCAGCCCTCGGCCAGGGCGGCCTCCTCTCCGGCGGCGAGATATTCGCCCAGGCCGGTGGTGGGGGCGGGTTCCATCTTGCCCTTCTCGATGGCGGTCAGGAGTGGCGTGCCGGGGATCAGATGCAGGGAATAGAGTGAAAGCCCGTCGAGCCCCAGATCGGCCGAGCGATGCACGTCGTCGGCGATATCCTCGGGCACTTGCCGGGGCAGGCCGTAGATCAGGTCGATGGCCACCGCGCCGCGATCCAGCGCGACAAGTGCGGCCAGTGAACGCATCAGTTCATCGGTTCCGGCCTGGCGGCCCTGCGGCTTGCGCACGGATTCCTTGAAGCTCTGCACGCCGAGCGAAATGCGGGTGACGCCCGAGTCATAGGCGGCAAGCGCCTTGTCGACGTCGAGCGTGGTGATGCGGCCTTCGAGCGTGATCTCGCAATCGGGGGTCAGCGGCAGAAAGCGGCGGATGGCCGCGATCAGGCGCGTGATGTCAGGGGTGGCGAGCGCGGTGGGCGTGCCGCCGCCAAGATAGACGGCTTGCAGCGGCGGGCCGTCATGGGCGGCGGTGTCGGCAAAGGCTTCGAGCTGGCGGATCACCGCGTCGACATAGGGAGGGCCTTTGTCCGCCCGCCACGGGTTCTGGTAGAAGCCGCAGAACAGACAGTGGTTCTCGCAGAAGGGGATGTGCAGATAGCCCACGGCCGGACGGCTGCGTTTCCGGTCGTGGAGCGCCTTCCAGAGTTCCGGCACCTCGCCCGCATCCACCGGCCGCATCCCCGAGAAATTATGCACCGGCCGCTTGCCCTGAAACGCGGTTGCGAGCGGGTCGCCGCTGTCATCCGCGAACAGGCTTTCAAGCGTGGGCGTCGGCTCGGCCCCCTTGGGGGCCGATGCAGGTTTCGGGCGTGTGGCGGTTTCGGCCATGGCGTGCCTCCCTGGCGGCTGGCTGGCTGGCGGTGTCAGAATGTACGGGTGAGGAACAGGTTGATGGAGCGGCCTGCACCGGTGGCCTGCTGGTAAGGCTGATAAACCCTGTCGGTGATGTTGTTCACCTCGATCACCGCGGTGGTGCTGTCACCAAGGGCGAGCGACGTGTGCATGTTCAGTGTGGCGTAGCCCGAGGTGCTGGCAGTTTCCACGCCGGAGTCGTCGCGCAGGGTCACGCCCGTTTCTCCCCGGATGAACAGATCGGTCTCGGCAAAGACATCGCCGATATCCCATGCGGCGCGCACCCCGAGCCGCCCGGCCAGCGAGGGTGTGCCGCTGTCATTGGTCGAATAGCCGTTGCCATAGGTGAACTCGCGCTGCATGAGCGCAGCCGAGACATAGGGCGTCAGCCCGTGGAACCCGGTGTCATACTCGCCGTAGAGTTCCAGCCCCCACGAACGGGCGGTGTCGATGTTCTGGTATTGGCTGGACGAGCCGGATTTCACCGCGGCGATGTAATCCTCGGCGTGGCTGTAATAGAGTGTCGCATCGAGTAGCAGCCCGCCCCGATCACGACGCGCGCCCAGTTCGAAGGTGGTTGCGCGTTCGGGACTCAGGTCGGGGTTGCCATTGATGGTCTCGCCGCCTGCGGTGGTGGATAGGAACAACTGGCTCAGCGACGGATAGACATAGCCCTGCGAGAGATTGGCGCGCAGTGCGGTATCCTCGTCAGGCTGCCAGACCAGCCCGGCTGCAAACAGTGTACGGCTGTCGGAGTTGTTTTCGTCAGGCGCGAGGTCCGTAAATGGGCCACCCATCATACTGCGGCGCGAGACGTCGTGAGTGGCAGTCACGTCATACCAACGCCCGCCAATAGTGAGTGTGAGCGTGTTGCTTAGGTCAATCTCGTGCTGACCGTAGAGCGAGAGGGTGCGGATCGACGCTTCGTCATGCCGACGGATCGGAGAGGGGATGAATACCACTGGCGCTTCAACCGTGATTGCGGTGTCCTTGTCGGAAGTGAGCCGGTCGTCTTCGTATTCCAGCCCGGCCAAGGTGCGACTGTTTTCTGTGAAGCGCATCTCGGCGCGTATGCTGGCGCCATAGGTCAGTTGCTGGTCAGTCGAAGCTGAAACGACACGCATGGAAGTCACCAAGGGGTCGGTCGTATAATCGGCCCAGTCGGACGGATCGCGCGTGGTCATGTCGTTCAAGAAGTCCCGATCAATCGTCTGCCGGTGCACGTCGAACCGCAGCCGTTCCAGCCACGGGGTCACATTGGTGATCTCGTGAAAGACGCTGATCTTCTCCAGATCGCGCTGCGGCAGATAGATGAAGAACTCGGGGAGACCGACCGGCACATTCGCCGCCAGATCGTAGGACAGGTATTCTACCCCGGTGCGGTGATTGCCCTGCCGCCACGCCGCCATGGCCGACATGGTGCGATCCTGGGTGTCGGACTGGTCGAGAATCCCCAGCGGCGTGCGGCGGTCGTCCTGTTCCATGCGGCCGTAGCTCAGCCGGTATTCCAGCTCGCCCGCACCCACGTCCAGCGTGCCCGCCGCCGTGGCGCTGCCACGCCAGCCGTTCGAGGCACCGATAATCCCGCCGTTCAGGGTCAGTTCGAACGGCTGCGCCGCGCCCTGCCGGGTGATGATGTTCACCACGCCGCCGATCGCCTGGCTGCCCGAGATGACCGAGGACGAGCCGCGCACCACCTCGATCCGCTCGATCAGCGAGGGGTCGACAAGGATCGGCTGGCCGTAGTTGGTGTGGTCGGTCAGCCGCTGCCCGTCGATCAGCACCGCGACCCGGCGCGAGCTTTCGCCCCTGATCGAGATGCGTTCGATCCCCTCTTCGACAACGCTCACGCCCGGAACGTCACGCAGCAGAGTGGCGACCGAGACGGGTGCGCTATCTCGCAGGTCGCTGGCGTCCACGACCGAGACCGAGGCGGGGTTGCGCAGGATCTCGGTCGGCAGCCCGGTTGCCGTCAGCGTGATCGTGTCGAGATAGAGCGTTCCCGCCTGTTGCGCGACGGCGGGCAGCGCGGTGGTCAGGGTGAGAAGAACGCCGAGCGCATGTGCCCGGGTGCGATGGGTCGTGGCCATGAAGTCCCCCGTCAAGGCGATCAAATTGGGCGGGCACCTGGCGACGGCTGGGCTGCACCTGATTCTTGAGTGATTTAGTATGTATCCTTTGCGGCGCCCGCAAGCCCATTCTGCTGCGGCGAATTTCTTGCATTTCATATCTGCAATTCGTCATGACGACATTGCCGTATCGGCCTGGACCAGCAGGAAGGGCCGGTCGAGCGGGATGCGATTCATCGGCGCGTTGCAGGTGAAGACCTCGTCGAGAAGCGCGTCGCTCAGCACCTCGCCGGGCGGGCCGTCGGCACAAAGTCGGCCCTCGTGCAGCACCAGCAGCCGATCTGCCGCGCGCACCGCAAGATTCAGGTCATGCAGCACCGCCAGCACCCCGCCGCCACGGCGGGCGAAGTCGCGGGCCTCGTCCATCACCGCAAGCTGATGGGCGAGATCGAGGCTCGAGACAGGCTCGTCGAGGAACAGCCAGGCGGGGGAGCCCGTGGCGGTCTCGGCCTGCAGGAGCACGCGGGCGAGATGCATCCGCTGCGCCTCGCCCCCCGACAGCGCGCAGGCGTTGCGCGACCCGAATCCGGCAAGCCCGACGCGGGCGAGAAGATCATCGACCCGCAGGGCCAGTGCACGCATGTTGCCCGCAATCACCCCCCGCGCCCCCAGCGCCACGACATCGGCGACGCGAAAGGGGAAGGCGATCTCGCAATGCTGCGGCAGCACCGCACGTTCGTCGGCCAAGCGGGCGGGGCTGCTTCGGGCGACGTCATGGCCGTTGAGCCGCACCGCGCCCGTGAACGGCATCGTTCCTGCCAGCGCATTGAGGAGGGTGGACTTGCCCGATCCGTTGGGACCGAGGATCACTGTCACCTCGCCCGGCCGGATATCGAGGCTCAAGCCGCACAGGATGCAGCGGCTGCCGCGATTGAGTGTCACGTCATCGAGTTCGATCATGTCGCCGCCCCCTCGCCAGCCATGCGGCGCAACAGGATATGCAGGAAGACCGGCGCGCCGATCAGCGCGGTCAGGATGCCGATGGGAATTTCGGCCGGGGCCATCAGGCTGCGCGCGGCCACATCGGCCGAGACGAGCAGCACGCCGCCCATGATCGCCGAACCGGGCAGGATCAGCCGGTGATCGGGCCCGAAGAGCTGGCGCAGCAGATGCGGCACGATGATGCCGACGAAGCCGATCCCCCCCGTGAGCGCCACCGCGCCCCCGGTGGCGAGCGCGGTCATCAGGATCGCGCGGCGTTTCAGCGATTCGACCCGGAAGCCCATATGGTGCGCGGCCGCCTCGCCCAGCGACAGCGCATTCATGCCGCGCGCGAGAAGCGGCGCGGCGAGCATCACCGGCAGGATCACCAGCGCCGCCAGCCCCGCCCGTGTCCAGGTGGCCCCTGCGAGCGAACCCATCGCCCAGTAGTTCATGTCGCGGAGCTGCTGGTCGTTGGCCACGGTGATGAGCAGCCCGGTCGCCGCCCCGGTCAGTGCCGCAAGCGCGATACCGGCAAGCAGCATCGAGGCGATGTCGGTGCGCCCCGAACGGAAGGCGATGCGCGACAGCAGCGCGACCGCAAGCCAGCCGCCGAAGAAGGCGAACAGGATCGTCAACGCCGGAATGCTGAGCGCAAAGGGCAGCCAGGGTGCCACAACGCCGCCGAGGACGATGGCCGTCACCGCCCCGAGTGCCGCTCCGGGCGAGACGCCGATCACGCCCGGATCGGCCAGCGGGTTGCGGAACAGCGCCTGCATCAGCGCCCCCGACACCGCCAGCGCACCGCCCGCGAGCATTCCCAGTACCAGACGCGGCAGGCGCAGGCTGAACAGCACCAGATGCTCCTGCGTGCTCAACTCGCCCCCCAGCGCCGCCCGCAACAGTCGCCAGGGACCGAGGCCGGTGGCTCCGATCCCCAGCGCCGCAAGCGCCACCGCAAACGCCAGAAGCGCCAGCATCAGCAACGCCCGGCGCGGCGGGCTGGCGACCAGACTCACGGCGCGGAATCCTCCGGGGGGTAAAAGGCCTCGTTCAGTTGCAGCACGGCCTCGCCCACGCGCGGGCCGAAGCCCAGCACCATGAGCCCGTCGATCACGACGATATTGCCGTTCTCAGCCGCCGGGGTCGCGCCGAGCGCCGGATGAGCCCGGATCGCGCCCACGTTGATTTCCTCGTCTGCACCGCCCTGGGTCATGAGGATCACGTCCGGCGCGGCGGCGATGATCGCCTCGTCGGTCATCACCTTGTAGCCGTCAATGTCCGCGGCGACATTATGCGCCCCGGCCATGGCGATGAGGCTGTCGGGGGTCGAGCCGGAGCCGCCGACCATGACGGCACCACCCTGCAGCGACATGACGAACAGAACCTCGCGGCGCTGGTCTTCTGGGACGGCAGCGGCCCGGGTGGCGGCCTCGTCAAGCTGGGCCTGCACATGGGCGGCCAGGGCCGCGCCCTCGTCCTCGCGGCCAAGTGCCGCGGCGGTGCCGGTGATCTTGTCGATCACGCCTTCGGCGCTGCGGTCGTAGTCGATGGTCACGTAGTCGATGCCCGAGGCTTTCAGCACGTCGACAGCCGATTCGGGCCCGGTGCCGGGGTCGGCAATGATCAGCTCGGGCGCGAGCGAAAGCACGCCCTCGGGTGAAATGGCGCGCAGATAGCCGATATCGGGCAGGGCGAGCAGCGATTCGGGATAGGTCGCCGTACCGTCGCGGCCGACAAGCTGATCCTCGGCCCCGAGCGCGACGATGATCTCGGCCAGGGTGCCGCCCAGAACCACGGTGCGGGGCGCGTCGTCGGCCTGAGCGGAAAGCGGCAGGGCCAGTGCCGCCGCAATAAAAGCAGCCATGGCAGTGCGCGGCGGCGCCAGCCGGAGCGAATCAGATACAGCAGTCACGGGTCCCCCCATCGGATCGGGTGTGGCAAGGCGCATATGGCTGCGGGCCGGCGCGGCTGATTCCCGGCCGGACGAGCGGCACGGCGCAATGTTCGGGATGGGTATCCAGCCAATCGTGACAAATCAAGTCGGGAATTGGCTTGCATGTGTTCACAAGGTCGAATTAAGGGTGCGGCTGGCCCGGCTTCGATCTTTGCCGACTGTCAGCCACGCCGGAAGGAGCGCCCAATTGCCCCACCTGTCCGCCTTGTCCCCCGTCTCCTCGCCTGTCCGCCGCCTGGCATCTGGCGCAACGGCCTTCGCTCTCGTCCTACCGATGGCGCATCCCGCCCAGGCGCAGGAGATCGCCAACGGGGCGCTCTCGCCCATGCAGATGTTTCTCGGCGCGGATATCGTCGTGCAGGCGGTCATGGTCGGGCTTGTGCTTGCGTCGGTCCTGACCTGGACGGTTTTCTTCATGAAGCTGGCGGAACTCGCACTCGCCCACCGGCAGATTGCGCGCAGTCTTGGCGGCTTCGCGCCCGGCCAGCGACTTCAGCAGGCGCTCGCCGCCAGCCGCAGCCGCCGCGACCCGGTCAGCCGCATGGTCCGCGCTGCTGCCGGTGAACACGAGGCGTCGGCCCGGGCGCTGGCGCGGGCCGGGACGGCGGGGCTGAAGGAGCGCGTCACCTCGCATCTCGCACGGATCGAGGCGCAGGAGGGGCGGCGCATCACGCGAGGCACCGGGTTTCTGGCCATCGTCGGCTCGACCGCGCCATTCGTGGGCCTGTTCGGAACCGTCTGGGGCATCATGAACAGCTTCATCAGCATCGCCGAATCACAGACCACCAACCTCGCTGTCGTCGCCCCCGGCATTGCCGAGGCGCTGCTGGCCACGGGGATCGGCCTTGTCGCCGCGATTCCGGCGGTGGTGTTCTACAATCTCTTCGCCCGCGCGACGGCAGGCTATCGCCTGCGGCTGGGCGACGGCTCGGCGGCCGTCCAGCGGCTCGTCAGCCGCGAACTCGATCTTGCGGCGGCGGGAGGCTGAGATGGCGGCTCCCGGCGATGACGATCTGGCCGAGGTCCACGAGATCAACGTCACGCCCTTCATCGACGTGATCCTCGTGCTGCTGATCATCTTCATGATTGCCGCGCCGCTGGCGACCGTCGATGCGCCGGTCGATCTGCCTGCGTCCAATGCGCTGCCCTCCGAGCGCCCGGACGAACCCCTGTGGCTGACGATGGAGGCGGATGGCGGGCTCCTGCTGGGCGAGAATCCGGTTGCGCTCGAAACACTCGGTCCGGCGCTGGCCGACGCAAGCGGCGACGATCCCGAGGCGCGCATTTTCCTGCGCGCGGATGCGAGCGTATCCTATGGCGACCTCACCGAAGTCATGAACGCATTGCGCAGCGCGGGCTACCTGAAGATCGCCCTCGTCGGTCGCGAGAGCAGCGAGGCGGTCTCCGCGCCTGCGCCTGACCCGGTGCCATGAGCACGCCGCTGCGCGAGGCGGGGCTGTGGTCCGGCGCAGCCGTTCTGGCACTCGCGGGCCATGTCGCGGCCGGTGCCTGGCTCATCCAGGCCGAGCCGCGGGTGGGGGATGGTCCGGTCGATCCGATGCCGGTCGAGATCATCATGGAGGCCCCGCCGGACATTCCGCCCGATGCGCCGTCGCAGGCCGTCTCCGAGGTTGCGCCGCCGCCCGTGCCGGATGCCGCGCCCGAACTGGCACCCGCGCCGGATGTCGCGCCGGTGACTCCGCCCGTCGATCTGCCCGAGCCGGAACTGGCCGAGGTTCCGCCGACCTATGAGCCGCCACCCCCGCCGCCGCCCGCCCTGTCGCCGGAGGTGACTTCGCCCGTCACCGCTCTTGCGCCGCCGCCGCCCGAGCCGCTTGACCTCGCCCTCGCAACCGATCCGCCGCCCGATGCCGTGGCCCTGCCGATGCCGGTGCCCCTGGACATGACGCCGCCCGATCTGGCCGAGGCCCCGCCCGAGATCCAGCCTCCGCCGCCCGAGCCCGAACCCGAGCCCGAAGAAGAGATTTCGGACAGCGCCGTCGCGCTCGCCCTGCGCCCCCCCGCGCGGCCCGACCGTCCCGCGCCCCGTGCGCCCGAAGCGCCCCGGCCCGCGCCGGCTCCTGCGCCAACGCCGGCCCCGGC
>CAYUBT010000004.1:3052-37037 GCA_964443055.1 uncultured Rubellimicrobium sp. | reverse complement strand
TCTGGCTCCATCACGCCTTCCGTCATTGCAAGCGAAAGTGAGGCAACGGGCCGTCTCACTGCTGGTTTGTCCCCCGTCATTGCGAGCGGCAGCGAAGCAAGCCAGTGTTTCAACGTCTCTGGTTTGCCGCGTCGCCTTCGGCTCCTCGCAATGACGGCCCTGTTCGCGGGCACCGCATCAGTCCACCGGGGATGTGAACCTCGCTGCAACATGCGTCCGGAGCCGCGGGGACGGCGGGGCACCGGGTTGCCAGGATGACGCAAACGTCGCACAGCTTGCCTGTCCGCCACTGGAGCAAGCCCATGTTCGCCGCCGTCCTCATCAGCCCCGGCATCCTGCCCGCGCCCGTGGTCGAGGATCTGCGCGCCCGCTGGCAGGGCGGCGAGCCGCGCTGGCTTGCCCCCGGCGAGGCGGCCGAGATTCCGCTGGGTGCCCTGCCCGATGATGCCGACCGGGTCTGGCGCGAATTGCAGACGCGCCGCATCGACCTCGCCTTCGTCCCGGCCGGGAGTCGCAGCAAGCGGCTCCTGATCGCCGACATGGATTCCACCATGATCGAACAGGAATGCATCGACGAACTCGCCGACGAGGCCGGGGTTGGCGCCCATGTCGCCGCAATCACCGCACGCGCCATGAATGGCGAGATCGGCTTCGAGGGGGCGTTGCGTGAACGGGTGGCGCTGCTGCAAGGCCTGCCGGAGGAGACGATCGCCCGCGTGCTCGAGACCCGCATCACCTTCATGCCGGGCGGGCGCGAACTTGTGGCGACGATGAAGGCGCATGGCGCGCATGCCGCGCTCGTCTCGGGAGGGTTCACGGCATTCGCCGCACCGGTCGCGCGGAGCCTCGGCTTCGACGAATCCCGCGCCAACCTGCTGCTGGCCCGTGACGGCGTGCTGACGGGCAAGGTCGCCGAGCCGATCCTCGGGCAGGACGCGAAACGCGCGGCCCTGCACGAGATCAGCGCACGGCTCGGGATCACGCCCGGGGACGTGCTCGCCGTGGGCGACGGGATGAACGACCTGCCGATGCTGCAGGCGGCGGGAATGGGCGTGGCGCTCCATGGCAAGCCCGCGCTTCAGGAGCAGGTGGGCCTTCGCATCAATCATGCCGACCTGACCGCGCTTCTGTTCCTGCAGGGCCATGCCCGCTCGGATTTCGTTTCCTGAGCGGCGCATTCGGGGCTATGGCGGGCCGGGAGGCCACGCGGGGGCGTCATGACATTCGAGGTCACACTTGACCTGCTGGCGCTGCTGGTGCTGGCGGCCTTCCTCGCCGGGTTCGTCGATTCCATTGCCGGAGGCGGCGGACTCATCGCCGTGCCCGCGCTCCTGCTTGCGGGGGCCGATCCGGTCACCGCATTGGCCACGAACAAGCTGCAGGGCCTGTTCGGCGCAGGCGCGGCAGCGGCGAGCTATGCACGCGCAGGCCATGTGAACCCGGCCCGGCAATGGCGCGCGGCCTTGCTGGCCTTTGCCGCGGCGGCGGCGGGTGCGCTCCTGGCAAGCGCACTGCCGGTGGGCTTCATCCGCGCCGGACTGCCGGTGGTGCTCATCGCCATTGCCCTGTTCTTCGCGCTGAAGCCCGGGCTTGATGATGTCGATCGCACGGCGCGGCTGTCACCCCTTGTCTTCACCCTCACCGCCGTGCCGGTCGTCGGATTCTACGACGGGCTGATCGGACCGGGGGCCGGGTCGTTCTACATGCTGGGCTTCGTCACCCTTGCGGGTTTCGGGGTGCTGCGGGCCACGGCGCATACCAAGCTGCTGAACTTCGCCTCGAATGTCGGCGGGCTCGTAGCCTTCGCCGCAGTCGCGACGCCCTGGTGGCTGACCGGGTTTGTGATGGGGGCGGCGCAGATCGCCGGCGCGGCCCTGGGATCACGGCTGGCGATGAGGCGCGGGGCACAGCTCATCAAGCCGCTTCTCGTCATCACCTCGCTGGCGCTGGCGCTGAGGCTGCTGTGGGATGCCTTCACCTGACCTCAGAAGTCGATGGCGATCCCGTTCTTCTCGTAATCGCCGAACCGGACCGGCTCGGGACCATCGCGCCCGTCACGCTCGCGCGGGAGATTCAGCGGTTCCGCCGCCCTGCGCCGCGCCTCGGCCTCGGCCAGGGCGCGCCGGGCTGCGGGCGGAAGATCGGGGCGGGGGGACTCGGTGGTCATCTCTGCATTCCTTGTCGCGCGTCGGCCCCTGATATAGGCGGGGGCGAATGCGATGGGCAAGGGAGCGCCATGACGCAGGACGAGTCCGCCACTGCGCCGCGCAAGGCCGCGCTTGCACTCCTGCACGGGGTGCTCGCCGATCGCCGCCCGCTGTCCGATCTGTCCGGCCCGCTCGCCCCGTTGAAACCCGAGGACCGCGCCCGCGCCCGCCGCCTTGCAGTCGATACCCTGCGTGGCCTCGCCCGCGCCGACCGACTGCTTGCGCCCCATCTTGACCGCCGCCCGCCGCTGGCGGTGCTCAACATCCTGCGGCTTGGCGTGACCGAACTGGCCGGTGGCGAGGCCGCACATGGGGTCGTGGATGCGCTCGTGAGCGTCACCGCCGCCAATCGCCGCCATCGGGGAATGAAGGGCCTTGTGAATGCCGTGCTGCGCCGCCTGGCCCCGACCGCCGCGGCGGACTGGGAGAACCTGCCGCCTCCGCGCCTGCCGCAATGGCTGCGCCGCGAGGTGGTGCGCGCCTGGGGTCACCGGGTCGCCGCCGCGATCGAGACCGTCCATGCCGGGAGCCCGCCCCTCGACCTGACCGCCAGGAGAGACCCCGCCGGGCTTGCCCGCACTACCGGCGGGGAGCTTCTGCCCACCGGATCGGTGCGGATCGCGGAGACGGTGCAGGTGAGTGCCCTGCCCGGCTACGAATCCGGCGCGTTCTGGGTGCAGGACGCCGCGGCCGCCCTGCCCGCACGCATCCTGGCCCCGCAGCCCGGTGAGCGGGTGCTCGATCTCTGCGCCGCGCCGGGGGGCAAGACCTTGCAGCTTGCCGCCGCCGGGGCCGAGGTGACGGCGGTGGATGTCTCCGCTCCGCGCTTCGAACGCCTGCACGAGAACCTCGCCCGCACCGGGCTCAAGGCGCGGGTCGTCACCGCCGATGCCCTGGAATTTCTCGAAACGGGCTGGGACGCGATCCTGCTTGATGCGCCCTGTTCAGCCACCGGCACGATCCGCCGCCATCCCGAACTGCCGCATATCCGCGACGCGCGCGTCCTGCCCGCCCTGGTCGATCTGCAGGCGAGGCTGCTCGACCATGCGCTGTCGCTGCTCGCCCCCGGGGGGAGGCTCGTCTACGCAACCTGCTCGCTGCTTCCAGCCGAGGGCGAGGACCAGGTTGCGGCCGCGCTTGCCCGCCACGCGGGGCTGCGCATCGCCCCAATGGCCCTGCCCGGCCTGCCCGAAGACACCTGCCGCTCCGACGGCAGCCTGCGCCTGCGCCCCGACATCTGGGCAGAGCGGGGCGGGATCGACGGTTTCTTCATCGCCCGGCTGGAGCGGTGACGGCAGCCGCCCCATTATTGCGAGGAGGCACCTTCCCCACCGTCATTGCGAGGAGCCGCAGGCGACGCGGCAAGCCAGAACGTGAGGGCTGGCTTGCTTCGCTGGTGCTCGCAATGACGACGCGAGGCGGTTCCCGGACTCAGTTGTCCAGCACCCCGGCGAGCAGTCTCACCACGGTCCCCTCGTCCAGGTAGCCGGTGACGATCAGCCCGTTCGCCTCCTGATAGCTGCGGATCGCGGCGCGGGTCGCGTTGTCGAACCGTCCGTCAACCGTCCCCGGATCGAAACCAAGCCCCGAGAGCCGCGATTCCACCAGCCGCGCGGTGAGCGCATTGAGGCCAAGCCCTTCTTCCGCGGCCCGCGCACGCTCGACCTCGGCCCCCAGCGCGCCTTCGGGGACGGGTTCGGGTTCTTCCTCGGGCTCGGGCGTCTCAAGTGCGGCGATCCTGCTGCGGGCCTCGGCGGCATGGGCACCCTCGGGGAAGCTGCGCAGATAGGCGCGGAAGGCGTCCGCCGTGCCGGCATCGCGGGCCTCCTGCCAGGCCGCCGCCTCGCGCGCCTCGGCCGCCTCGCGACGCTCATCCGCCAGCCGGTCGAGCGCCCGCCGCGCCTCGGCCGCAAATACGCCCGAAGGATAGCGGCCGAGATAGGCATTCAGCCCGGCCTCGTCGCCATGCGCGCCGGTCTCTTCCCAATAGGCCCGGTCAAGCCGTTCCGCCGCCTGACGCTGACGCTCGGCCTCGGCCGCCTGTTCAGCCTGTCGCCGCGCCGCCTGGGCCGAGAGGCGCTGGATCTGCTCCATCCCCAGATAGCCCGACTGGGCAAAGCCGTTCTCCTGCTGCCAGTTGGCAATGGCGCGCCGGGTGCCCTGGCCGAAAATCCCGTCGATTCCGCGCGTGTCGAAGCCCATCGTGGTCAGATCGCGCTGAACCGCCCTGCGCTGGTCACGGCCAAGGCCGAGTGCCTCTTCGGCAAGACGTTCGTCGCGGAAGGGTTCGGCAAGGATCGCCGCGAGCGCCGCAGTGGCCTCGTCGGCATGGCGACCCTCCGGGAACTGGCGCAGATAGCCGCGATAGGCTTCGGCATTGTCCTGCGCCACCACCCGCCGCCAGAGCGCATCATCCGCCGCGACCGTCTCGTCATCGGCAATGACCGGCTCGAGCGCCCGGGAAAGCGGCGGCATGAAGGCGAAGTCGCGCGGCAGGTAGCCCTGCGTCTGCAACCGCCCGTCAGCGGTGACGAGATCGGCCAGATTGCCCTCGGGACGCGACAGCGCGTTCTGCATGAACTGCGCCACCGGGCGCGGCTCGCCGCTCAGGACGGTGACGCCCTGCGGAACCGCAAGCGTGCCGACCCCCTCGTTCAGCCAGGGGTCGACCTCGCCCGTCGCACGCGGATCGGCGGCCAGCAGCAACAGTGCCTGCCCCGGCGCGCGCGACAGGACCGCCAGCACGCTTTCGACCGAGAGACCCTCGGCCCCCACCGTCAGCAGGTCCTGCGGCCCGGCATCGGCCGGCAGATACCAGCTGCGGGTGCCGTCGGTGACGAAGCGGCCGGACAGGACAACGATGATCCGCCCCTCGTCAGGCAGGTCCGCGAGGAATGCGGCGAGGGTCGCGCGCATCTCCTCGCCATCGCCATCACGCAGGACGGAAACGTCGAAGCCGAGCGACGAGAGGCCCGTCGTCGCCACCGTCACCTCGGCACCGCGCGACAGGCGCGGCAGATCCTCATAGCGTTCGGTGCCCAGCACGAGGGCGATGTCGTCGGCGAGCGCAGGCCCTGCGGCAAGGCCAAGCGCGGCGCAGAGAAATAGGGTGCGCATGTCGGTTCTCCGTATCTTCGCCCCGAAATCACGGTGCGGAGCGGCGCTATGCAATAGCAGGGGCCGTGTCAGTAGACATCATCCTCGGCCTCGGACGAGTCGATGCCCAATGCCTCGAGCCCTGCCTCGAGATGATCGGCCAGATGCGGCGAGCCCTGCAGGTAATCCACCGTCGGCGTCGTCGCGTGTTCATGGGCGGAACGCAGCGCCTCCTCCCAGTCATCGGCATCGAAGGCACCCCGACCGATCCACATGAGCGCGACAAGCTCGGCCTGTTCGTCCACGCTCATCGCCTCGATAAATCCGTCAAGCTCGGCGCGGGTCCGTTCGGGATCGCGGGCGAGGATGATGACTTCGGCCACCTTGACGGGCGAGATTTCAAGCTCGGGCATGGCGAGGCTCCAACTGGTCGCTGCTCCATGCGCAGGCTGCACGAGAGCGTGCCCGCCTGCAAGGATCATGAGCGCCCGCCCGGACGATACCAGAGCCAGTCCGGCAGAAACCGGCCTGCGCGGCCGGCCCAGTCGGACATGAGCGGATGGCCATGGCGAAAGGCGTCGCCGGTCATTGCCTCGAACATGGCCTGGGCCGCTGCACCCGCGCTGCCGCCTGCGGCATGGCCGGGCATGAGGATCTGCACGCGGACGGCGCGCGCCTCGCCCCGCAGGCTCTCGGCGAGATGGACGATCCCGGCCGAGGCCGCACCAAGCGCGCCCGCGCCACGCCGCCCGCGACGGCCAAGGGGTGAGGCGGCGAGGACCACATGCCCGCTTCCCCGCGCCTCCATCTTCGGGATCAGGGCGCGGGCCAGCCGTATCGCGCCGAGAAGGCCAACGCTCACCGGCTCTTCCCCGTCGCCCGCGCGCGGGATTTCACGCCAGAGTCCGGGGAGCGCAAGATGGACGATGCCATCAGGCAGATCCAGCCCGGCGACAGCCTGTTCCACCGCTCCCGGATCGGCCAGATCGAAGGGCAGCACCTCGGCCTGCCCCGGCAGATCGGCGGCAAGGGCCGAGAGTTCGGCTTCGCTGCGCGCACTCAGGACCAGATGCACGCCCGCACGGCTCAGATGCCCGGCGAGCGCCCGGCCCAATGTCCCGGTCGCTCCGGTCAGCCAGTATCGCCTGCCCTGCCAGTCGCGCATTCCTCTTCTCCCCGGTGGCTCCCTCCGAAAGAACATTCCCCGGCGCTGAATGCAACCGCACCGGGGGATCGCCAGGGTTCCGAATCCATCACTCCGTTCGGAGCCCGGGGCGGCCTTCCGATCGGCGGAAGCAGATATACCCGGGAGCGCGCCGAAAATATTTCTCCGCCAGGGTCGAACCGGGTCGCCAGCCCGGGTTCTTCGTCTATGATGAGGAAAGCCGGGTGTTCCATCGTGAACGACACCACCCCGGCGATGCAGGTTACTCGACTCCTGACTGCCGGAGGAACGACAGATGTCGGCACAGTCGCAGCGCAATCTCAACCTCGGCTATCTCGTCTTCGGCCTCGTTCTTGTCTTTGCCGCGCAGCTCTGGCTCAACGCCTCGCAGACTGCGGTCATTGATTATTCGACCTTTACCGAACTGCTCGAACGCGAGCAGATCACACGCGTCGTGGTCACCGAGAGCCGGATCGAGGGCGAACTCGCTACGCCCTACGAGGGCAAGAGCCGCTTCGTCACCACGCGGGTCGAGCCCGATTTTGCCGACGTGCTGGCGGCACATGGGGTCGAGATCGCGGGTGCCTCGGACGAGACATGGCTCGGCACGCTGCTTTCATGGATCGCGCCCATCGCTATTCTCGCCCTGTTCTGGGTCTTCATCTTCCGCCGCTTCGCCGCCCGGCAGGGGATCGGCGGGATGATGAATGTGGGCAAGTCGCGCGCCAAGGTCTGGACCGAGCGCGACACCGGCGTGACCTTCGACGATGTCGCCGGGGTGGACGAGGCGAAGGCCGAGCTTCAGGAAGTCGTCTCCTTCCTCACCGATCGCGAACATTACTCCCGTCTCGGCGCGCGCATGCCGCGCGGCATCCTGCTGGTCGGGCCGCCCGGAACCGGCAAGACGCTGCTTGCCCGGGCCGTGGCGGGCGAGGCGGGCGTGCCGTTCTTCTCGATCTCGGGTTCGGAATTCGTCGAGATGTTCGTGGGCGTCGGTGCCGCAAGGGTGCGCGATCTCTTCGACCAGGCCCGCCAGGCCGCACCCTGCATCGTCTTCATCGACGAGCTGGATTCGCTGGGGCGCGCCCGCACCGCCATGACCGGTTTCGGCGGCAGCGATGAAAAGGAACAGACGCTCAACCAGCTTCTGGCCGAACTCGACGGTTTCGACCCGACCTCCGGCGTGGTCCTGCTCGCCGCGACCAACCGGCCGGAAGTCCTCGACCCGGCGCTCACGCGGGCGGGGCGGTTCGACCGCCAGGTCGTGCTCGACCGGCCCGACCGCAAGGGACGGCGCGACATCCTCGCCGTTCACATCCGCAAGATCGCGCTCGACCCCTCGGTCGATCTCGACATCGTCGCCGGGATCACGCCGGGTTTCACCGGCGCGGACCTCGCGCTTCTGGTGAACGAGGCCGCCATCGCCGCCACGAGGCGCGGCGCGGTCACCGTGAGCCTCGAGGACATGACGGCGGCGGTCGAGCGTGTGGTCGCCGGAACCGCGCTCCATTCACGCGTGCTGAACCCCGCCGAACGCCACCGCGTCGCGGTCCACGAGATGGGCCATGCCCTGGCCGCCGCGCGGCTTCCCGGTGCCGATCCCGTCCACAAGGTCTCGATCATCCCGCGCAGCGTCGGCGCGCTCGGCTACACGATGCAGCGCCCGACCGAGGACAGGTTCCTGATCACCGATGCCGAACTCTCCGACCGGATGGCAGTGCTGCTCGCGGGGCGCGCGGCGGAACTTCTGGCATTCGGCAATGCCTCGACCGGGGCCGAGGACGATCTGGCCAAGGCCACCGACATTGCCCGTTCGATGGTGACGCGCTTCGGGATGGGGCCGACCATCGGCCCGGTCACGCTTGAAGAGCGGCGGATGCAATGGCTGGCGGTCGAGGGCAGCGGGGCGCGCGACTTCTCCGAGGCGACATCGCGCGAACTGGATCTCGACCTGCGCAATGCGCTCACAGCGGCACATGAGCGGGTCACCGCGCTGCTGGAGGCCGAAAAGGAGAATCTGCGCGCCGGGGTCGAGTTGCTGCTGGAGGCCGAGACGATCACGCCCGAGGAATTCCCGCCCATCCTCAAGGCCGCGACCGCACCGGCACCCGCCGCGACCGGCTGAAGCAGGGCCGGGGACTCTTCCCGGCCCGCCTGTCTCAGAAGCAGCTTTCCATCAGCGCCCGCGCATCCGCGAGCGTGAGTTCCACCGGATTGGTTCCGGTCGAAGGATCGTCCACCGCCTCCTGGGCGAGCTGGTCGAGATTCTCCTTCGGGATGCCCATCTCGGTGAGATTTGCGGGGATCCCCAATTCCGAGCGCAATTCCAGAACGCGGTCGTAGAATCCGTCAAACCCGCCCGAAATGCCCATATAGGCAGCGGCCTGGGCGATCCGGTCCTCGATGGCGGGGCGGTTGAACTTCAGCACCACGGGCATGACCACGGCATTGAGCGTACCGTGATGCTTGCCGTAATGCGCACCGAACGGATGCGAGAGCGAATGGATCGCGCCGAGGCCCTTCTGGAAGGCAACCGCCCCCATCGCCGCCGCCGCCATCATCTGGCCGCGCGCCTCGATATCCGTGCCGTCGCGATAGGCACGCGGCAGATATTCGTTCACGAGCCGCATCCCTTCAAGCCCGATGCCATGGCTCATCGGATGGAAGACCGGCGAACTGTAGGCTTCGAGGCAATGCGCGAAAGCATCCATGCCCGTCCCGGCCGTGATCACCTTTGGCATCCCGACGGTCAGCTCCGGGTCGCAGATCGTGATGAAAGGCAGGATCTTCGGATGGAAGATGATCTTCTTCACATGGGTTTCGGAATTGGTCAGGACGCCCGCGCGGCCCACCTCACTGCCGGTGCCCGCAGTCGTGGGCACGGCGATGATCGGGGCGATGGCGGCGGCATCGGCACGGGTCCACCAGTCGCCGATATCCTCGAAATCCCAGACCGGCCGGGTCTGGCCGGCCATGAAGGCCACGAGTTTGCCCAGATCAAGTGCCGAGCCGCCGCCGAAGGCGATCACGCCGTCATGACCGCCGGCCTTGAAGGCCTCGATCCCGGCCGCTAGCTTGCGGTCGTTGGGGTTGGGGTCGCCCTCGTGGAACACCGCGCTGCCCTGGCCGGCGGCGTCGAGGGTGTCGAGCGCCTGTGCCGTGATCGGCAGGCTGGCGAGCGCCCGGTCGGTCACCAGAAGCGGGCGCTTCATGCCCGCGGCCGCACAGGCCTCGGGCAGTTCCGCAATACGTCCCGCGCCAAAGCGGACGGTGGTGGGATAGGACCAGTTTGCCTTGAGTGTCATGACTTTACCTTGCGGAAGTGGATGGTGCGCGGGCGTGTGACGGCCCGATAACCCAGAACCGACATCGAGCCGCCCCGGCCGGTGTCCTTCACCCCGGTCCAGCAGCCTGCCGGATCGACATAATCGGCACGGTTGAGGAACACAGTCCCGGTGTCGATCCGGCTGCCGAGGCGATAGGCGCGCTCCGCGTCGTTGCTCCAGAGCGATGCCGTGAGGCCGAAATTGCTGTCGTTCATCAGCGCGAGCGCCTCATCGTCACCCTTCACCTTCATGATGCCGACGACGGGGCCGAAGCTTTCCTCGCGCATCACGCGCATGGAATGATTCACGCCGGTGAGGATCTGCGGCATGAGATAGGTGCCCTCGCCGTCATCGGCGGGGAAATACTGCCGCTCGATCAGCGCGCTCGCGCCCTGGGCCACGGCCTCGGCGGTCTGTTCGCGCACGGCCCTGGCGAAACGGACATTGGCCATGGGGCCAAGGGTCGTGTCCTCGTCAAAGGGATTGCCGAGCACCAGACCGCCATTCACCCAGTCCACTGCACGTTCGACGAAATCGTCGTAGAGCTTTTCATGGACATAGACCCGCTCGATGCCGCAGCAGCACTGGCCAGCGTTGTACATCGCCCCGTCCATGAGCGTGTCGACCGCCCAGTCGATGTCGGCATCCTCCATCACATAACCGGGGTCCTTGCCGCCCAGTTCCAGCCCGATGCCGGTGAAGGTGCCGGCCGCCGCACGTTCGATGGCCGCACCCGCGCCGGTCGAGCCCGTGAAGTTCACGAAACCGAAGCTGCGCGCGGCAATCAGCGCCTCGGTCGTAGCGTGATCGAGGGCGACATTCTGGAACACATCCGCCGGCACGCCCGCGGAATGCATTGCCTCCGCGATCCGTTCACCCACGAGCAGGGTCTGGCTGGCGTGTTTCAGCATCACCGCATTGCCCGCCACCAGCGCCGGAACGATGGTGTTGAGTGCGGTCATGTAGGGGTAGTTCCAGGGCGCGATGACGAAGACGAGCCCCTGCGGGCGCCATTCGATCCGGCGCTCGAACTGTTCGTCCGACTGCGTGACCAGCGGCGCGAGCGAATCCGTCGCGATCGAGGTCATGTAATTGGCACGTTCGTTCATCCCGCCATATTCACCGCCATAGCGCACCGGGCGGCCCATCTGCCAGGCGAGTTCCTCGACCACCTGCGCCTTCATGCCGCCGAGTGCGGCGATCCCGGCCAGCACCAGGTCGATGCGCTCCTGCAGCGGACGCGCCTCCCAGGCGGGTTGCGCGGCATGGGCGCGGGCGACGGCAGCGCGGGCGGCCTCAAGCGTCAGCGCCTCGCGCTCGGCATAGATTTCGCCGTTCACCGGCGAGATGCAGCGGATCATTGTCATCATTGTCTCCTTGTCCGGCCGTGCAGAAACGGCCCCGGAAAGACTTTTGTCGCGGGCACGGCAGGGTTTCGGGCGGGATCAGGCCCGCTCGAACCCGTGCTGCACCTCCCAGTCGCTGACGTGGAACTCGTATTGCTCCACTTCCCAGCGGGCATTGCGTACATAATGATCGACGACCTCATCTCCCAGCGCCTTGCGCAGGAACTCCGAGCCATCGAGCAGGTCCGCCGCCTCGCGCAGACTCTTGGGCACTTCGCGCACGTCGCCCGCCTCGTAGGTGTCGCCCGCCACCTCGGGTTCAAGCTCAAGGCCGCGCTCGATCCCGTCAAGTCCGGCGGCAAGCTGCGTGGCCTGGGCCAGATACGGGTTCAGGTCGGCACCGCCGATCCGGTTCTCGACCCGCACGGCCTTGGTGCCCGCGCCGCAGACGCGGAAAGCGGCGGTGCGGTTGTCGGTCGACCAGACCGCCTTGGTCGGTGCGAACAGGCCGACGCAGAAACGCTTGTAGCTGTTGGCATAGGGCGCGAGGAAGATCGTCGTCTCGCGCGCATGTTCAAGCAGGCCCGCCACATAGGAGCGCATCATCTGCGACATCCCGTGCTCGGCCTCGGGATCGTGAAAGACGTTCTTGCCGTCCCTGAAAAGCGACTGGTGCACATGGCTTGAGGAACCGGCCTTGCCGTGACGATACTTGGCCATGAAGGTCGCCGAACAGCCCTGCTGCTGGCAGATCTCCTTGACCGCATTCTTCACGATCACATGGTTGTCGGCGGTATCGAGCGCGTCGGAATAGAGGATGTTCACCTCTTCCTGGCCCGCATCGGCCTCGCCCTTCGAGCATTCGACCGGGATCCCCGCCTCGTAGAGCCCGTTGCGGATTGCGCGCATGACGGCTTCGTCCTTCGATGTGCCGAAGATCGAATAGTCGATGTTGTAGCGCGTATAGGGAACCAGGTCGCGATAGCCCCGGTCCCAGAGGTCTTCGTAGCTGTCGCGGAAGAGGAAGAATTCAAGCTCGGTCGCCATCATCGGCGTGAGACCCATGTCGGCCGCACGCGCGATCTGCTTCTTCAGCACGGCGCGGGGGCTGATGGCGACATCCTCATAGGTATGGTGGTCGAGCACATCGCAGATCACCAAGGCGGTCTTTTCCTGCCACGGGATGCGGCGCAGGGTCGAGAAGTCCATCTTGTGGACATAGTCGCCATAGCCAGTGGCCCAGGACGAGGCCGCATAGCCCGGAACGGTATTCATCTCGAGGTCGGTGGACATGAGATAGACGCAGCCATGCGTCTCGACCACCTTGTGATCAAGGAAGAACTGCGCGTGGAACCGCTTGCCCATCAGGCGGCCCTGCATGTCGATGATCGCGGCGATCACCGTGTCGATCTCACCCGCAGCGACGGCGGCCTTCAATTCGTCAAGGGTCAGGTTGCCTGGCATAGCTCGCTCTCATTCACGGAAGGCGCGGCCCTTCCAGGGCCGCGCCGGTTGAAACGGTTCTGGTTCAGTAGCGGTAGGGCGCCCCGGCCTTCACCATGGTGGCATTGTACTGCTTGAAGATCTCGACGACCCGCGCCTTCGTCTCGGATTCCGAGGCGACCTCTTCCCAGAAGACTTCCGCGGCGGCCTCGACCTGGGCCCATTCCGCGGCCGGGATCGTGGTCAGTTCGAGCTTGGGCCCGTTGACGCGCAGATCCGCCTCGCCGCCCCAATACCACCACTGGCGGTAGTAGTGCGACTGCTGGAAGCAGACCTTCAGCAGCTCCTGGAGATCCTCGGGCACTTCGTTCCAGCGGTCCTGATTGGCGAAGAAGTGGCCGATCCACGCACCCGAGATCGGGTTGGTGAGGTAGTAGTTGGTCACATCGGCCCAGCCGACCGTGTAGTCTTCGGTGATCCCCGACCATGCCACGCCATCAATCTCGCCGGTCTGGAGCGCCACCTGGATGTCCTCATAGGGCATCTGCACGGGCACGACACCGAACTGCGCGAGGAAACGGCCTGCGGTGGGGAACGTGTAGATCCGCTTGCCGTCGAGATCCGCAAGCGAGTTGATCGGGTCACGGGTCGCGAAGTTGCACGGATCCCAGGAACCGGCCGAGACGTGCTGGATACCGACCTTGCCGTATTCTTCCTTCCAGATCTCGTCGAGGCCGTACTGGTTGAACAGCACCGGCACGTCGAGCGAATAGCGCAGGGTCAGCGGGAAGTAACCGCCGAACACCGTCACCTCGGTCGGCGACTGCATCGAGTCGTCGTCCGACTGCACGGCGTCGATGGTGCCCTGCTGCATGGCGCGGAACAGTTCGGACGTGGGCACGAGCTGGTCGGCGTAATAGAGTTCGATCTGCATCCGCTCGCCGGCGATCTTGTTGAAGCTGTCGATCGCGGGCTTGCAGACATGGGCGCCGAGCGCGGCCCCGGCATAGGTCTGCATGCGCCAGGTGATGGCCGCCGACTGTGCATGGACGGCGGGCGCGGCCAGCGCCGCGGCCCCGCCAAGGGCACCCGTGGTCAGAAACTTGCGTCTGGTGGTCATTGTCGTCTCCTCCTTGCTGAATGGCGGCCTTGTGCCGCCGGTTTGCCTCTTGTGGTCGGGTGTGCGGCCGCGTGTCATGGATAGACCAGTCTGGGCAGCCAGAGAGCAATGTCAGGGAAGATCATGATAATCACAAGCGTCACGAGCATCAGCCCCGCGATCGGCACGATCGAACGATAGATATCGGCAAGCGACACCGTCTCGGGCGCCATCGCCCGCATCAGGAACAGGTTATAGCCGAAGGGCGGCGTGATATAGGCGAACTGGCAGGTAATCGTATAGAGGATTCCGTACCAGATCAGCACCTCGTTCGCCGGGAGGCCGAGGTCAAGCTGGGCGACGAGCGGAACATAAAGCGGCGCGACGATCACGAGCATGGCGGTGTCGTCGAGGAACATCCCCATGACCAGGAAGGACAGCTGCATCAGGATCAGAATGGTCCAGGGGCCCAGGTTCAGGCTGTTGAGGAACAGATGTTCCAGCGTCTTGACCGCGCCCAGCCCGTCGAACACCGCGCCGAAGGCCAGCGCCGCCAGAAGGATCCACAGGAACATGCAGCTCACGCCCAGCGTCTGGACGCTGCACACTTCCCAGACCCGGCGGTTGATCCGCCCACGAACAGCGGCGACGATCGTCGTGGCTGCCGCGCCGATCACGCTGGCCTCGACCAGGCTCGCCCAGCCGGTGATGAACGGCCCCATCATCGCAACGAAGATCACGAGCGGCATGACCCCGGCGCGCAGGAGTCGCAGCCGTTCGGCGGTGGAAACGCTCGCCCTCTCCTCTCGCGGCAACGACGGGCCGAGTGACGGATTGAACCCGGTGCGGATCACCACATACAGGATGAAGAACACGGCCATCAGCAACCCCGGAAGCAGGCCTGCGAGCCACAGGTTGCCGACCGGCTGCCGCGCGATCATGGCATAGAGCACCAGCACCACCGACGGCGGCATCAGGATCCCGAGGCTCGCCCCGCCCTGAATGATCCCCGTGATCATCTTCTTGTCGTAGTTGCGCCTGAGCATCTCCGGCAGGGCGATGGTCGCACCGATCGCCAGGCCGGCGACCGACAGCCCGTTCATGGCCGAGATCAGGACCATCAGCAGGATCGTCCCGACGGCGAGGCCGCCAGGCAGCGGCCCGAACCAGACGTGGAACATCCGGTAGAGATCGTCTGCCATGCGCGTCTCGGACATGACATAGCCCATCCAGACGAACATCGGCAGGGTGAGCATCGGATACCAGTTCATCAGCTTGATCGCGCTGGTGAACGGAATCGCCGACCCGCCCGTGCCCCAGAGCAGCACGCCCGAAGCCGCGGCGACGAAGCCGATGACGGCGAACACCCTTTGTCCGGTCAGCAACAGCAACATCATGCCGCCGAACATGGTGAGGGTGATCAGTTCATAGGACATCAGATCTCTTTCCCGCGCAGGATAGCGATATCGCGTGCAAGGATGCAGAGCGACTGCAGGATCATCATGACGGCCCCGATGCAGATGACGATCTTGATCGGGGCCATGTAGGGCCGCCAGACCGAACGCGACCTTTCTCCAAACTCAAGTGAATAGAGGGTGCTCTCAATCCCTCCGTAGAGCATGACCGCCAGGAAGATGATCATCGTGAAGACGGTGAAGACATCGAAGATGGCCTTCTTCCGCGCGGTCCAGTTCTGATAGAACAGGTCCATCCGCACGTTGGAGCCAAGTTGCAGCGAATAGGCGCCGCCCAGCATGAAATAGGCGACGAGCGTGTATTGCGACATTTCCTGCGTCCAGAGCGGCGGGCGGAACACAGGCTTGAAGACCTCGATGAACCAGGCAAGGAAGGTTCCGGGATCGGCGTCCATGGACCATACGGGCAGGCGTGAAAGCGCCTTGGCGACGATCGCCCACATCAGGATTCCTGCGAGGACGAACAGGAGCCAGAGAGAGAACCGGCCGACGCGATAGTTGAATGCCTCGATCGCACGGACGGAAACGACGATCCAGCGCGGCATCAGGCAGCCCTCCCGCTTTTCGGACACCCGCCGAGAGCGCGGACGAGGACGGGGGCGAGGCTCTCGGCCATCGTCTCCTGCGATGAGGAATCGGCAATGAGGTCGTTGCGGATCTCGAGCATCGCATGTGGCAGGCCGTGCGGTGTCGCGTGAAGCTTCAGCGTGTGGACCACGTCATCCGCGCTCGAATAGGGCTCGTTCAGGGCCACCCGCAGCGGCAGGTCGCGCGCGGCGGCAACGAGCGCCTGCGCGAAACAGGGATCGGCGTCATGGATGATCCCCAGCTCAACCTCGCGCCGGACACCGAACCAGACGGGCGTGAAGCTGTGGATCGTGACCAGCACCGGCCTCACCCGCCGCGCCAGCATCCGCGCAAGCTGCCCGGTCAGCGCGGCCTGAAAGGGCAGGTAGACGGCCTCGGTCCGCCTGACGCGCGCATCCACGTCAAGGTCGCGGTTACCGGGGATATCGTAGATTTCGGAGCGCTCGGCCATGGCTCCCGGCGCGTCAGGGGCGCGGTTGCAGTCATAGACGAGCCGCGAGACGGTGGCCGCGACGAGCGGCGCATCCAGCAGGTCCGACAGGTGCCGCGCCACACCCAGGGCACCCGGATCCCAGGCAATATGCGCCTCGCAGGCGGCGGCGTCGAGGCCGAGTGCGCCGAACTCTGCGGGAAAGGCATTCGAGGCATGTTCGCAGACGATCAGGAATCGCCCCGCGCCCTCCGCATTGCGAACCTCTGCCTCACCCGCCATTCACTGCCTCCCTCGACTGACGTGCAGGCTGTCGCGAGAAGTCGCTGCTGTCAATATCTTTCCCAAATAAAAAATACTGTTACAATCGTTCCGCGCACCGGCTCACGCCCGGGCTGTCGCGATTCGGCGGCACCTGTCGGTTCCGGGTGATCCCTGCCCGTCGGGCATGGTTGGCCGCGGGGCGATTCACGCCCCGCAATCGAGAGGTAACGGTCATGGCAACAACGACCATGCTCGAACGCCTGCACGATGCGTCAGCGCAACTCACTCCGGCCGAGCGCCAGCTCGCCGCGCATCTGCGCCGCAACTATCCGGTGGCCGGGCTTGCCTCGATCACCCATCTGGCGAAGGCGGCGGGGGTCTCCTCGCCCACGGTGCTGCGACTGGTGCAGAAGCTCTCCTTCCGCGGCTATCCCGAATTCCAGGAGGCCCTGCGCGCGGAACTGGCCGAACAGCTCGTCTCGCCGCTGGCCAAGCACGAGCGCTGGTCAGGTGCCGCGCCGCGCGGGCATATTCTCAACCGCTTCGCCGAGGCCGTCGCCGGCAACCTTCAGGCAACGCTCGGCCAGGTCGATCCCGACCAGTTCGACGCCACCGCCCGGCTTCTGGCCGACCCGGACCGCCGGGTGCTGGCGGTGGGCGGGCGTATCACCCATTCGCTGGCCGATTACCTGACGATTCACCTGTCGCTGATCCGCCCCGGCGTGCAACTCATCCGCGACGCCGCGACCGGCTGGCCGCCTGCCATTCTCGACATGAATGCGGGCGACATCCTCGTCGTCTTCGACATCCGCCGCTACGAGACGCCGGTGACCGCACTGGCCGAGATGGCGGCGGATGCGGGCGCGGAAGTCGTTCTCTTCACCGACCAGTGGCTCTCGCCCGCCGCCTCCCACGCCTGCCATGTCTTCGCCGCCCATGTCGAAGCGCCCTCAGCATGGGATTCGAACTCCGCCCTCGTCGTGCTGGTCGAGACGCTGCTCGCCTCGGTCCAGGAACTCACGCATGAGGAAACGCATTCGCGGATGACGCAGCTAGAGCAGCTCTACAACCACAACAACGCCCTGCGGCGGCGCTGACGGTGCCAGTCAGCCGCGCAGATGCTCGTCCAGCCGTGGCATGAGCGTGACGAGATTGCAGGGTCCGTGCCGGGAATCGAGCTGGTCGCGCAGGATGCGGTCCCAGGCGTCTCGGCAGGCGCCGGTGCTGCCCGGCAGAGCAAAAAGGACCGTGCCCTGCGCAACGCCGCCGGTGGCCCGGCTCTGCATCGCGCTCGTGCCGACGCTTTCCATCGAGACGACGGCGAAAAGCGTCGCAAAGGCCTCGATCTCCTTTTCATAGACATCGCGATGTGCCTCGACCGTGACATCGCGGCCGGTGATCCCGGTGCCGCCGGTCGAGATCACGACGTCGATGCCCGGATCGGCACACCATTCCGCCAACCGTCCGGCAATCTTCGCACGCTCATCCGTGACGATGTCGCGCGCCGCAAGGCGGTGGCCTGCCTCCGTGATCCGCCCCGCCAGCAGATCGCCCGAACGGTCCTCGGCCAGGCTGCGGGTATCGCTGACGGTGAGGACGGCGATGTTGAGGGGATGGAACGGACGGTCGGGATCGATTCCGGGCATGACACTCTCGATATCTGTGATGCCGCCATTCTGGCACGAACGCGGAACCGCCGCCATGGTGCGCCGGAGTCAGGCCACCGAAGCACCGCTCCTTTCGTAAACGCGAGGAGGCGAAGCCGACGAAGCAAGCCAGGGACATCGAGATATCTGGCTTGCTTCGCTGCGCTCGCAATGACGGAAGGCGTGATGGATCCGGCGCGCCGGCGCAAGAGTCAGGGAGCTTGTGCGAATCGCCGATGCTGGCATCATGCCTCCATCCAGCCCGAGGCGGCCCGCTCCGCCCGCCGCCAGACGAGGTTCGACCATGCGCCTTGCTCTCAACCAGATCGTCGCGCCACGCCTCTCGCCCGGGGAATTCTTCGCCATGGCACGCGCACTCGGGCTTGACGAGGTGGAGATCCGCCACGGCCTGACCGGCGCCCCGCTGGTGGATACGGTGCCCGCCGCCGAGATCCGCCGTGCCGCAGCGGACGAGGGCGTGGGCATCATCGCCGTGAACGCGCTCTATCCGTTCAACGCCTGGGACGGGACCATCGCCGCCCGGGCCGAGACGCTCGCCGATTACGCGGTGGAGGCGGGGGCCGGGGGCGTCGCGCTCTATCCGCGCAACGACGGGACGGCGGTCGCGCATTCGCAGGTCGTGGCCTCGCTCGAGGCGCTCGCGCCGATCCTGCGGGCGCGCGGCCTGCGGGGTCATGTCGAGCCTCTGGGGCTGCACGGATCGTCCCTGCGCACAAAGGCCGAGCGCCTCGCCGCCATCGAGGAAGCCGCGGGCTGGGACGTGTTCGACCTGCTGCACGACACGTTCCACCATTACCTGGCCGACGAGGAGGATATCTATCCGCGCCGCACCGGCCTCGTGCATGTCTCAGGCGTGCGGCCGGACGGGCGCGAACGGGCCGACCTGCGAGACAGCGACCGCATCCATCCCCGCGCCGAGGACCGGATCGGCACTTTCACACAGCTTCATGCGTTGACCGCGGGTGGCTACGGCGGAGCGGTCAGCATCGAGCCCTTCGCGCCAGAGGTGCTGAACCTGGCCGATCCCGCCCCCGCGATCCGCGACGGAATCGCGGCCCTGCGACGAGCGCTGTCGTGATCAGCGCAGGGCGGCCTCGATATTGCCGCCGTCCACCGTCATCACATGGCCGGTGGTGCGTTCGGCACGCGCCAGCATGACGAAAGAGTCGGCCACATGCCGCGCCTCGACCTCGGCCCGCAGCAGGTTTCCGGCCATGTATTCCCCCTCACCCACGCCACGCGCCGCCGAACGCGCGGCGATCATGTCGGGCGTCAGCAGACCCGAACGGATGCGGTCGGCGTTGATCCCGTTCACCCGCACCCCCTCCGCCCCCAGTTCAAGCGCAAGCTGGCGCAGGAGAAAGAAGGTCGTGGCCTTGGGAAGGCCATAGGCGGCAAAGCCCCGGCCCGGATTCACCGCCTGCTTCGAGACATTGAAGAGAATCTGCCCGGGCTCGGCCCCGGGCATGCCGCGTGCACCGGTCTGGGCACGGAACACTGCCGCCGCCGCCTGGGCGAAGGCGAAATGGGCGAAGAAGTTCAGTTCAAAACTCTCGCGCAGAACGTCTTCGGCCAGAGTCGCGACCTCTCCCGTCACTGCCGCGCCCGCATTCGAGACAAGAATGTCGAGCCCGCCGAAACGCCTCGCACAAGCCGCAACTGCCGCCGCCGCCGCGCCCTCGCCGGTGATGTCACACCCGTAACCGCCGTGATCACGGCCAAGTGCTGCGACGGCATCGTCCAGCGCGGCCCCGGGACGATCCACGAGGAACAGGCTCGCCCCCTGCGCCGCGAAGGCGCGCGCGGTGGCCAGCCCGATCGCCCCCGCCCCGCCGGTGACCAGCACGACGCGGCCCTGCAGCGCGGGCGGCCTGCCCTTGCCGAGCTTGGCCTGCTCAAGCGACCAGTATTCCATGTCGAACAGATCGGCCTCACCGATGGGCCGGAAGCCGCCCGCCGCCTCGCCATCCGCACGCACGCGGGCCGACTGGCAACCGATATCCCCGGCGATCCGTGCAGCGGCAGCACCGGCACCCACGCCCACGATCCCCGCCCCTTCAAGCCAGACCAGCCCCGGCATCGGCGAGAGCATGGTCCTGGGTCCAGCCGCGTTCGGGGCATGGGCGTCGAAATAGCGGCGGTAATGACCGGCGAAAGCGGCGACCTTTTCGCGCATCGCTTCGGGGGTCTGCGCATCCCGGCGCAGCACCAGCGGCCAGCCCTTGGTGCGGATCACGTGATCGGGCGTCGCCACCCCGCGCGCGGCAAGGTCGTCGAGGTCGGGCCGTTCGCAGAAGGCGCGCTCGGCATCGCCTGCGCGCAGGTCGAGAACCGGCAGCGCCGCATCCCCGGGCAGACAGGAGGCCAGCGCCCCGCGCAGGGTCGAGAGGAGCGGCGCGACCTCGGCCACCGGCAGGGCGGCGGCGGGGACCAGCGGCGCGGGACGGCGCTCGGCCAGCCAGTCCACGACCAGATTCGTGTGTTCGATGATGCGCTGATAGCTCGTCTTCGCATCCGGCCCCCAGGCGAAATGCCCGTGGTTCACCAGCAGGAGCCCCTCGGCCCCGGGGTTGCTCCCGAACGCCTCGGCGGCGGTCCTGGCTAATGCAAAGCCCGGCATGACATAGGGCACGAGGGCAAGCCGGTCGCCAAAGATTTCCCGCGTGGCCGCAGCCACTTCGGGCAGATTGGCGAGCGTCAGGAAGGCGGTCGCATGGGTATGGTCGATCACCGCATGCGGAATCCAGGCGTGGAGAAGCGTCTCGATCGACGGGTTCGGCGCGGAGGGGTCGAGCAGGTTCAGCCGCTGGACCGCGACCATGTCCTCGTCCGACAGCGCAGGCAGGTCGCGCAGCCGCATGAGCGGCGCAAGCCGCACCGCAGGCAGGCCCGCCGCCTCGATGGTCTCGAGATCCCAGCCCGAGCCCTTCACGTGCAGAACCTCGATCTCGTCGCCGAACAGGTCGGTTGCGGTGGATTTCAGCGAGGTGTTGCCACCGCCATGCATGACCAGATCAGGGTCGCGCCCGATCAGGCGCGAGGTATAGACCCTGAGCGCGAGTGCCCGGGCGCGTTCGTCCGGCCCCGCTGCCTCGGCAAAGGCACGGGCCTCGTCATCTCTCCACAGATCGGCAATCATCGCAGGCACTCCTTCCACCGCACTGCCAGTGGACGGGCCCTGCCCACCGGACGTCCCCTGCTGCCCCAGGACACCGCCGGGCGCGGGTCCGGCGGTCCGGGCGTATTCCGCTCGACATTTCTACTTTTGTCAACTATGTTTGTCAAACGTCAAGAACAGGGACGGCGATGAACGGATCAATGCGGCGGCGGCGCGGCGCGCAGGTGAGTGGCGAGAATGCCGTGATTCAGGTCGCCTGGATGTATTATCAGGACGGCTACAACCAGCGCGACATCGCCGAGGAACTGGGTATCTCCCGCGCCACCGTGGTCAACTACCTGCAGGAGGCGCGCGAACGGGGGCTGATCCGCATTACAATGGCCTCGCCCGCCTTCACCACCCACCGGCTCGCGCTGGAACTGGCCGAACGTTTCGGCCTCGCGGGCGCTTTCGTGGTGCCCGACGAAGGCGCCGAGACCGAAGAGGCCTTCCTGCGCGTGGTCAAGGGCGCGGCCCTGTGGCTGCCCGAACTCCTCACCCCTGGCGACAGGCTCGGGGTCGCCTGGGGGCGCACGGTCTACGAACTGGCCGAGATGGTCGAATCGCGGCCCATCGAGGACCTGACCGTGCTGCAGCTCGTGGGCTCGATGGCGACGCCCTACGGCTTCACCACCGAAGCCTGTTCGACCCGGCTCGCGCAGAGGCTGGGGGCGCGCTGCCTGAACCTTCACGCCCCGGCGATCCTGAGCAATGCCGCACTGGCGGGCGAATTGCGCGGCGAGCCGATCCTGAGGAACCAGCTCGGCGCGCTCGAGACGGTCAACAAGCTGCTGTTCTCGGTCGGCACTGCCTGCGCCGACAGCCATATCGTGCTGAGCGGGCTGGCAACTCGCGACGATCTCGATTGGTATGTCGCCCATGGTGCCGTCGGGGTCATCTGCGGCCGGTTCATCGACAACGACGGACAGCAGATCCCCGGGCCGATGGAGGAACGGATGATCGGCATTCCCCTGCCCCGCCTCGTCGGGCTGGACATGGGGATTCTCGTGACCCCCGGCCTCGACAAGCTCGAGGCCACGCGCGCGGCGATCCGGGGCGGCTATGTCACCCATCTCGTCACCGGGATGAGCGTGGCCGAGGCCCTGCTCGCCGATTAGGCGGCCCTCGCCTTCAGGTCGCCGAACATCGCCGCCATGGCCCCTTCGCCGGCGTCGCAGAGTCCGCGTTCGGTGAGAAGCCCGGTGACGAGTTCAGCCGGCGTCACATCGAAAGCCGGATTGCGTGCGGGGGTGCCATCAGGAGAAATCTGCACGTTGATGATCTCCCCGCCGGGCGCACGGCCCTGCACATGGGTCACCTCGTCCTGCCCACGCTCCTCGATCGGGATTTCCTTCACCCCGTCATGAACCCGCCAGTCGATCGTCGGCGAGGGCAGCGCCACGTAGAACGGCACGCCGTTCGCTTGCGCCGCCAGCGCCTTGAGATAGGTGCCGATCTTGTTGCACACGTCGCCGCGCGCCGTGGTGCGGTCGGTTCCGACGATGACCATGTCGATCTCGCCGTGCTGCATCAGATGGCCGCCGGCATTGTCGACGATCAGGTCATGCGGGATGCCGTGCGAGTTCATTTCCCATGCGGTGAGCTGGGCACCCTGGTTGCGCGGGCGGGTCTCGTCCACGAAGACATGAACCGGGATACCGGCCTCATGCGCGTGATAGACCGGCGAGGTCGCGGTGCCCCAGTCCACTGTCGCGAGCCAGCCCGCATTGCAATGGGTGAGGATATTCACCGGCCTGCCGCCCTTCAGAGCCGCGATCTCGCGGATGATCTTCACCCCGTGCAGGCCGATCCGGCGGTTGATCTCGACATCCTCGTCGCAGATTTCGGCGGCCCGGCGCAGGGCGGCGGCGGCGCGCTCGCCCGGCGGCAGCGGCGCGAGCACCCGGTGCATTTCGTCGAGCGCCCACCGCAGATTGATCGCGGTCGGGCGGGTGTCGTGCAGCACATCCCATGTCTCGGCCAGAGAAGCGTCCGAAGGGTCGCGCTCCATCTCCTTCGCCATACCCCAGGCGGCGGTCGCACCGATCAGGGGCGCGCCGCGCACCCACATGTCGCGAATGGCCGTGGCGAAATCCGCGCGGGTCAACAGCGGGGCGATGCGCAGTTCATGCGGCAGCCAGCGCTGGTCGATCACTTGGACCGTGCCTCCGGCGTCCTGCCAGATGGTGCGATAGGGCGTGCCGTCGATCTTCACAGGTGATCCTCCCCGTCGATGCGTCGGGCCATGGCGGTCACCGCATCCATGCCGTGAATTGCCTCCGCGCCCAGCATGAGCTGACGCCCCATGGCCAGCGCACGCGCCTCGCAGGCGGCGCGGATACCCTCGTTCGAGATGGTCTCGAAATCGGCGTTATGGGCGAGGCCGAGGATGCGGCGGTGCATCTCGACCCCGCAGAACCCGAGCGTGTCGCGCCAGATCCGGCCCAGCAGGTCCGAGAGTGCCTGTTCAGAGGCAAGGGCATGGCCCTGATCCTCGTATAGGCTGGCCTGATAGAGGATGCCGCTGCGCTCCGTCCGCCACAGACGCGCGAATTCCGCGGCAAAGACCTCCCAGATCACCGTGGTGACCGACAGCAGCCAGTCGCGGAACCCGTCACGCGCGCCGGGCGCGGATTCGTGGCCGCGCTGGCTCAGATGCGCCATCAGGAAATTGGCGATCAGCATGCCCGTATCAAAGCCGAAGGGGCCGTAGGTGACGAATTCCGGGTCGATCACCCGCGCCTCGCTCTCCGTCACCATGACCGAGCCGGTATGCAGGTCGCCGTGCAGCATGGTCTCGGCGCGGCTGGTGAAGGCCATTTTCAAATGCTGCGCCGCGACCTTGAGCGACAGATCGCCCCGCAACCGCGCGACGATTCCGTCGAGGCCGGGCGTGTGGCGGTTCATCCCGGCCGCGAAATACGGGTCCGAGAAGACAAGATTCTCGGTGATATCGCACAGTTCCACATTCCCCGCGAACCGCGCCAGGTCGGCCTTCTTTTCGGACGCGGGAAGCGACAGATCCGAGCCGCGGAAGAGCGTGCGGGCGCAGAACAGGCCAAGCCGTTCGCCCAGCCCCTCGACCTTGCGGCCGTCGATGAGGAACTGGCGCAGGATAACATGCGGGGAGAGGTATTCCATCACGACGATCGCCTGCGCCTCGTCGAAATGGAACACTTCGGGGACCGAGCCGGGATCACGCGCCTCCTGCCGGATGAGGGCGTTGTATTCGAAAAACGACCGCTTCAGCGGCAGGGGCCAGCTTTCACCGACAAGGCGGACATAGGGCAGGGCCTGTTTCACCACCGCCGCGCCATCCGCCCCCTCGACAATGAAGACGAGGTTGAGATTGCCGTCGCCGACCTCGCGCACCTTCCAGCTCGCAGCCGGCCCGATCCGGCGGCTCAGCGCCGACAGTGCGCCAAGGCGCGCGGGCAGGGTTTCGGGCGTCAGGGCCGTATAGTCTTGCGCGGTCATCCTCTCCTCCCCGCAGGGTCTTTCGGACAGGATTTCCGCAATTCCGGCATATGTCAAATGTTATTGACAAATGACGAGAGCAGATTAGCGTGACGGAAAAGAGGGGGCGAGGTTGCCGTCAGAGGCTGTCACCATTCGCGGGCTCACCAAGGCCTTCGGCCGCAACACGGTGCTGCGCGGCGTGGACCTCAGCCTGCCGCAGGGGCAGGTCACGGTGCTCATGGGCGCGAATGGTGCCGGAAAATCGACGCTGGTGAAGGTGCTCTGCGGCGTCCATGCGGCGGATGCGGGCGAGGTGTTCCTGCAGGGCACGCCCTTCGCCCCCGCCGATCCCGCGCAGGCGCTTCGCGCGGGGATCGTCACCGTTCATCAGAACATCAACGACGGGGTCGTGCCCGATCTCGACGTCGCCTCGAACCTGCTGCTCGATTCGCTGGCCGAGAGCGGGGCGGTCTTTCTCAACACCCGTCGCATGCGGGCCGAGGCGCGGCAGATCGCCGAAGCCGTCGGCCTCGAGATCGACGTATCGCGGCCGGTCGCGGGGCTGACGCTCGCCGACCGTCAGCTCGTCGCCATCGCCCGTGCCATGGCGCAAAGTCCGAGGCTCCTGATCCTTGACGAACCGACCTCGTCGCTTTCCATGACCGAGGCCGACCGGCTCTTCGCGCTCATCGACCGGCTGCGGGCCGAGGGGGTGGCGATCCTCTACATCTCGCATCGCATGTCCGATATCCGACGCCTCGCCGACCGGATCGTTTCGATGCGCGACGGGCAGATCGCCGGAATCTTCGAGGAGGCGCCGCTCGACTACGCGGGCGCGGTGCGGGCAATGCTCGGACAGGAGATTGCCGAGATGGACATCGCCATTCCCGAACCGGGCCAGCCCGTGCTTCAGGCGCGGGGGCTGCGGCTGCGGGCCCATTCCCGGCCCTTCGACCTGACCCTGCACGAAAACGAGGTGGTGGCGATTGCGGGGCTTGTCGGCTCGGGCAAGTCGGCACTGGCGGGAGCATTGTTCGGGATGGAACGCGCGGCGGCGGGCGGGGTGACGCTCGACGGCCGCCCCTACGCGCCGCAGAATCCGGGCGAAGCCGTGGCGCAGGGCGTGTTCCTTGCCGCCAAGGACCGGCGCACGAATGCGGTGATCCCGGACTTCGACATCCAGCGGAACCTGTCCCTGCCCTTCACACGGCGGCATTCGGGCATCCTGGCACTGATGCGTGGACGATCCGAGCGCGCCACGGCCGAGCGGACCATCGCCGGAATGGGCGTCGTCTGCCAGGGTCCGCGCGATTCGATCCTGACGCTTTCAGGCGGCAACCAGCAGAAGGTCGTGGTCGGACGCTGGCTGGCCGAGGCCTCGCGGCTCCTGATCCTCGACGAACCCTTTCAGGGAGTGGACATCCAGGCCCGCCGCGACATCGGCCGCCGCATCCGGGAAAGCGCGGGCGACCGGGCAACGCTGGTGCTCTGCACCGAACTCGACGAGGCGCTCGAAGTGGCCGACCGCATCCTGGTCATGAGCGAGCACACGCTGGTCGGCGAGCACCGCAACGAGAAGATCGACCTTGCACGCCTGACCGCCGAAGTGGCGGGGACCGGCCCCGTGATGGAACAGACTGCATGAAGTCCGAAACCACTTTCACCGACCTGGCGATCCGCTACGGCTTCCTGGTGCTGATGGCGGTGCTGATCGTCATCTTCTCGGTCGCGAGGCCCGCCTTCATGTCCCCGCAAAGCGCGGTCTTCATCCTCCAGTCGGTGGCGATCACCGGCATTCTCGCACTCGGCGTCACCGCCACACTGGTCGTGGACGGATTCGATCTCTCCATCGGCGCGGTCGCGACATCGGCGCTGATGCTCTCGGCCTATGTGCAGGTGGTCTGGGAGATGGGGGCCGTCGTCGCCGTGTTGCTGTGCCTGCTGATGGGGGCGGCGGTGGGGCTGGTGAACGGCCTGCTGATCGTCAAGGCGCGGGTTCCCGATCTGCTGGCCACGCTCGGCATGATGTTCCTGCTCATCGGGCTGCAACGCATCCCGACCGAGGGCAACTCGATCTCGACCGGCATGGTGCTGAGGGACGGCACGAATGCCACCGGCACCTTCTCGCCCAACTTCCTCATGCTCGGGCGCTACCGGATCGACTTCATCCTGCCCGATCTCGTGCCGCTGTCGGTTGTCTTCCTGCTCATCATCGCGGTGGTGATGTGGGTCTTCCTCGAGCGCACACGCCACGGCCGCGTCATGTATGCCATCGGCTCGAACGCGCAGGCGGCGGCGCTCGCGGGGATCAATGTCGCGGGCTACCGCGTCCTCGCCTATGTCATCTCGGGCGTGACCGCCTCGATCGGGGGCATTCTCCTTGCCGCGAGGCTGGGGCGCGGTGATGTCGGGTCGGGCAACAACCTGCTGCTCGATGCCGTCGGCGCGGCGCTCATCGGCTTTGCCGTCCTCGGCGCGGCGCGGCCCAATGCCTTCGGCACTGCCATCGGCGCGCTGTTCGTGGGCGTGCTCCTGCAGGGGCTCACCATGCTGAACGCGCCCTATTACACGCAGGATTTCATCAAGGGCGCGGTGCTCGTAGTCGCGCTCGTCTTCACCTTCGCGCTTTCCGGCCGGAAGGCGCGCGGCTGACTGAACGGCAAACGGAACTTCGGAGAAAAGGAGGAAACCATGATCTCCAGACGGACCCTCGGCACGCTCCTCGGCGGCATCGCGCTGCTTCCCGGGCTTGCTTTCGCGCAGGATGCGATGCCCGCGCCCTTCGACAATGCGGGCGACGTGAACATCGCGCTCGTGCGCTATCTCTCCACGGGTGACTTCTTCCAGGCCTATCTCTCCGGCGTGGAGAAGCAGGCCGCAGCCCTTGGCGTGAACCTGCAGGTCTTCGACAGCCGCCAGGATGCAGCGCTGCAGGCCGATATGGTCGACCAGGCCATCGCCCTTGGCGTTGACGGCATCATCATCCAGCACGGCCTGACCGAATCCATGCAGGAAGCGGCCCAGCGCGCCGTCGATGCCGGTATCAGCGTCGTCGCCTTCGACGTGGATGTCGAGAACGATGCCATTCCCCAGATCGAGCAATCGGACCACGACCTTGCCCGGCTCTCGCTCGACGCCGCACTTGCCGACAACGGCAACGAATTCGTCGCGGGCTATGTCTATGTCGCGGGGATCGCACCGCTCGACCGCCGCAACGAGGTCTGGGAAGAGGTGAAGGCCGCCAATCCCGGCATCGACGAGGTGGCGATGTTCGGCACGCTCGACAACCCCATCGCGAACTCGGTCGCCAATCAGGCGCGTTCGGTGCTGACGGCCAATCCCAACATCACCGTGATGTTCGCGCCCTATGACGAATTCGCCAAGGGTGTAAAAATCGCCGTGGACGAGGCGGGCATGACCGATCAGATCTCGATCTACGCCGCCGACATTTCGACCGCCGACATCGCGCTGATGCGCGAGCCGGGCTCGTCATGGAAGGCAACCGCCGCCACCAACCCCGCCGTCGTGGGCGAGGTCTCGGTGCGGGCGCTGGCGATGATGCTGGCGGGTGAGGATCCCGGTCACAACGTCATCATCCCGCCGACCGTGATCACGCAGGACATGCTGGTCGAACTCGACATCTCGAACATGGAGGAGCTGGGCGAAAGGCTCCCCGCCTTCGCCCATGCCGATGTCGCGGTGCCTGACTGGATGCCGCTGCCCGAGCGCTGAGCCCGACCCGACAGGTGCGCCCCGGACCGTCGCCGGCCCGGGGCGCGCATATCACCAATCTGCCGCAGGAGGATTCGTTGCGCAACGAGAAGACCACCGAGGAAATCGCCCACGGTATCCGCGCGCGCGTTTTCGAGCACACGATCCGCAACAACGGCGGCTATCTGAGCCAGGCGGCCTCGGCGGCTGAACAGCTTGCCTTCCTTTACAACGAGGCGCTGAATCTCGGCCCCTCGACCATGCCGATGGTGCCCCCGCCCTTCGGCGGCGTGCCCTCGGCCACGAATACGGACTACCGCACCGGCGCAGGCTACAATGGGCCCTTCGACGCGGTGCATGACCGCCTGTTCATCGCCCCCGCGCATTACGCGCTTGTCGCCTATGCCTGCCTGATCGAGGTGGGCCGGATGGCGCCCGAGGGTCTGGAGATGTTCAACAGGGACGGCTCCTCGGTCGAAATGATCGGCGCGGAGCATTCGCCGGGGATGGAGGTCCACAACGGCACGCTCGGTATCGGCCTGTCGACCGGCGCGGGGCTGGCCTGGGGCCGCAAGCGCAAGGGCGAGACCGGCGAAGTCTGCGTCTTCATGTCCGATGGCGAGGTGCAGGAGGGCCAGACCTGGGAAGCCGTGCAGGCCGCCGCCCATCACCGCATCGACAATCTCTGGGCCATCATGGACGTGAACCGCCAGCAGTGCGACGGCGCGATGGACAGTGTGATGGAGGTGGGCGACATCGCCGCCAAGCTGCGCAACTTCGGCGCGGTGGTGGCCGAGATCGACGCCCATGACCTGGCTGCGATGCGCGAGGCGAAGGCCACCCCGCACGAGGGGCGGCCGCTCATCATCCTCGCGCATTCCAGTCCGACGCATGGCATGGAATTCCTGCGCCGCCGCTTTCCGCGCCTCCATTACGTGCGCTTCAAAAGCGAGGAGGAACGCGCCGAGATGAACGAGGCCATCGCCGCCGAACTGGGCATCCCGCCCGTAGATCTGGGGGGACATTGACATGGAAATGGTGAACCGCCCCTACGCTTCTGCCTTCGAGGCCTATGCCGTGCAGCACCCCGAGGTGCTCTGCCTCTCCGCCGACCTGACCTCGAGCTGCGAGATCGACGGCTTTCGTGACCGCCACCCCGAACAGTTCCTGTCGCTCGGCATGGCCGAACAGAACATGCTGAGTTTTGCGGGCGGCCTCGGCCTTGCCGGGTTCCGGCCGTTCCTGCATTCCTTCGGCGTCTTCCTCTACCGGCGGCCCTATGATCAGCTCATGGCATCCATCGCCTATCCGCGCCGCAAGGTCAGGCTCATGGGCTTCCTGCCCGGCGTCACAACGCCCGGTGGCATGACCCATCAGGCGATCGAGGACATTTCCGTCATGCGGGCGATTCCGAACATGACCGTCCTCGAGACGGGTGACGCGACCGAGGTGGAATCGGTGGTGGCCGAAGCCGATACCGTCGATGGCCCGGTCTATGTGCGCATCCTGCGCGGCTCGGTGCCACGCCTGTTCGACACGCCGCTGAAGATCGGGCAGATGCGGGTGCTGGCCGAGGGGACGGATGTCCTTGTCGTCACCGCCGGCATCACCACCGAGGAGGCGATCCGGGCGCGCGACGCGCTCGGCCGCGCGGGCGTGTCGGTGCGGCATCTGCATCTCAACACGCTAAAGCCCTTTGATGCGGCCCAGATCGTGGACCATGCGCAATCGGTGCGCCACGGCGTCGTCACGCTGGAAAACCACGTCGTGAACGGCGGTATCGGCTCAATGGTGGCCGAGGCTCTGGCCGGGGCGGGACTTGCACGCAGGCTGATCCGGCTGGGGCTGCAGGACACCTATGCGCATGGCGGCTCTCGGCCTTATCTCATGCGATATTACGGGATGGACGCGCTTTCGCTCGCCCGCGCGGTCGAGCGGCTGACAGGCGAGGACACCGGAATCGACGAGGATGCACTCGCCGCCGCGCGGGTGGACGCTGTGCATTCGGTGGCCAAGGCCGAGGCGTTGTGAGTGACCGTTTCCGCGTAACCTGCCGGATCCGTGCCGCAGATGCGGGCGAAGCAGCTGCCCGCGCCGAGGGCATCGCGCGTGAGCAGACTGTGGAAATTCCCCGTGACGTGGTGCCCCCCGGCCATGTCGAGGACGAAATCCTCGGCCGGGTCGAAGAGGTCACCCGGCTTGGCCCCGGCATCTGGCAGGCGGTCATCTCCTATTCGCCCGAAAGCGCGGGCGGCGAGATCACGCAGTTTCTCAATGTGGTCTTCGGCAATTCCTCGATCCAGCAGGGACTCCGCGTCACCGCGATAGATCCGGGCAGGACGATGGGTGCCGCCCTGCCCCGCCCACGTTTCGGAATCGCGGGCATCCGCCGCCTGTGCGGGCGCGACCGTGGCGGGCTGATCGCCCCCGTGCTCAAGCCCATGGGCCTGCCGCCCGAGTATTTCGCCCGGATCGCCGCCGGGTGTGTGCGCGGCGGCGCGGATATCGTGAAGGAAGATCACGGCCTTGCAGGCCAGCCCACCGCCCCGTTCCGTACCCGCGTCGCCGCCGTCGCCCGTGCCGTGGCCGAGGAGAATGCGCGCAGCGGGCGGCAGGCGCTCTATTTCCCGAACCTGTCGGGCCGGGCCGAAGAGATCGGGGACAACCTTCAATTCGCGAAAGAGGCCGGGGCGGGCGGGATCATCGTCATGCCCGGGCTGTTCGGCTTCGGCACCGTCGCGCGGATCGCCCGGGATGCGGGGCTGAGCCTGCCGGTGATGACCCATCCCGCCTTTCTGGGCCCCTATGTGCTGGCCCCCGACAACGGCTTCGACCACGGCACGCTCTTCGGCACGATCCAGCGGCTGGCCGGGGCGGATATTTCCGTCTTTCCGAATGTGGGCGGGCGGTTCGGCTTCACCGCGGCCGAGTGCCGACAGATCGCCGCCGCCTGCCGCACCCCCGAGGGCCACGGGATGCCGATCCTGCCCAGCCCGGGCGGCGGCATGAGCGCGGAACGCGCCGCCGACATGCGCACCATGTATGGCGAGGATGCGGTCTTTCTTCTTGGCGGCAGTCTGCTGAAGGAGCCCGACCGCATCGACGAAGCGGTCGCGCGGATGCGCGACGCGCTTGACGCCGGTTGAGCCCGGTCAGAGCCCCTTCGACTGATAGGCCAGCGCCACCCGGCCGATCGCGACGATGAAGGCCGCCGTGCGCAGATCCTCGACATCGTTGCGCGAATGCCAGACCTCGCTCACGCTCTGGTAGGTGCTGCGCATCGTGTCCTCAAGCCCCGAGCGCACGAGGGTCAGTTCATCATCCCCGGTCAGGAACCGTTCCTTGAAATCCTCCGCCAGGTTCCAGCCAAGGCCGCGGTCGGCCGAGAGCCGCTCCAGCTCCTGCACCAGCAGCCGCGAGCGGGCCTCGTCTGCGCGACGCTCCATCCGGCCGAAACGGATATGCGAGAGGTTCTTGACCCATTCGAAATAGCTCACCGTCACGCCGCCGGCATTGGCGAACATGTCAGGGATGACGACCTTGCCGCGATTGCGCAGGATCTCGTCCGCGCCGAAGGTCGTGGGCCCGTTGGCCGCCTCGAGGATCAGCGGCGCACGGATGCGTTCCGCATTGCCCAGATTGATCACGCCTTCCATCGCCGCAGGCAGGAGAATGTCGCAATCGGCCTCGAGCACCGAGGCCCCGTCCTTCACATATGTCCCGCCGGGGAAGCCCGTGACCCCGCCGTGCTCGCGGACCCAGGCCTTCACCTCCTCGACGTTCAGCCCGTCGTCATTCGTGACCGCACCGTCATGTTCGATGATGGCGATGATCCTGCACTCATCCTCTTCCGACAGGAACTTGGCCGCGTGATAGCCCACGTTGCCCAGGCCCTGGACGATCACCCGCTTGCCCCCGAGGCCGCCCGAGAGGCCGGTCAGGGCGACGTCCTTCGGATGCCGGAAGAACTCCTGAACGGCATATTGAACACCGCGCCCCGTGGCCTCGACCCGGCCGACGATGCCCCCTGCATGGGGCGGCTTGCCCGTCACGCAGGCGCGCGCGTTGAGATCGGTGGTGTTCATCCGCGCATACTGATCGGCGATCCAGGCCATCTCGCGCGCCGAAGTCCCCATGTCGGGCGCGGGCACGTTCTGGGCCGGATGGATGAGGTCGCGCTTGATCAACTCATAGGCGAAGCGGCGGGTGATCTGTTCTAGCTCGTCCTCCTCCCACTGGCGCGGGTCGATGCAGAGCCCGCCCTTGGAGCCGCCGAACGGGGCCTCGACCAGCGCGCATTTCCAGGTCATGAGCGCGGCAAGCGCCTCGACCTCGTCCTGATTCACGTCAAGCGAATAGCGAATGCCGCCCTTGACCGGCTCCCTGTGTTCGGAATGGACCGAACGATAGCCGGTGAATGTCTCGATCCGGCCGCGCAGGCGGACTCCGAAGCGTACCGTGTAGGTCGAGTTGCAGACCCTGATCTTGTGTGCAAGGCCGGGGCTGAGGTCCATGAGGCCGACGGCCCTCTGGAACATGAGATCAACGGAATCGCGAAACCCCGTTTCCTTGACATTCGTCATCCCTCGCCCTCCCAGGCATTCTGATCGCGGATGAGCCGAACATGGCTGAGATCGCCATGGAAACACAAGGCTTGGCGGCAGGACAGGCCGGGCTGTGGCTTTTCGCCAGCGCCCGGCCCTCGCAAAAGGGGCAGAGCGCATTGTCGCCGCCCCGTCATTGGCGGGCCGCAGGCGCGGCCATTCACCCCTCAGGCCGGAGTCTGCGCCCGGCGTTGCCCCTTGACGCGCAGCAGGAAGGCCGGGACGAAGACGCCCGTCAGCACCAGCACCACTGTCGGCGCGGGGGCGCTGTCGAGATAGAAGCTCAGCCAGGTCCCCGCAAAGACCGACGCCAGGCAGACAAGCACGGCCACGACCAGCATCGCCCCGAGCCGGCGGGTGAGCAGGAACGCGATGGCTCCCGGCGCGATCAGCAGACCCACGGCGAGGATCAGCCCCGTCGCGACCATGGTCGCGACGATGGTCAGCGACAGCACCGTGAGCAGTCCGTAATGCAGAAGGCCGGTGCGCAGCCCCACGACCCGCGCCTGAACCGGGTCGAACGCCTCGAGCATCAGATCCTTCCATTTCACGACCAGAAGCAGGGAAACGGGAACCGAGATCCACAGCGCCGCACGCAGGTCCGCCGCGCCCACCCCCAGCATGTTGCCGAACAGGATATGGTCGAGATGCACGTCCGAGGTGATCGAGGTGTAAAGCACGATCCCCAGTCCGAACATGCCCGAAAACACCACGCCCATGACCGTGTCGCGCTTCACGCGGCTGTTCTCGGCGAGATAGCCGGTGGCCAGCGCGGTCACCATCCCTGCACCAAAGGCGCCGATGACCAGCGGAAAGCCGAGGATATAGGCCAGAACCACTCCGGGCAGGATCGCATGGCTGACCGCATCACCCATCAGCGCCCAGCCCTTCAGGACCAGAAAACAGGACCGAAGCGCGGTCGGCACGGCAACGACCGCACCGAGGAGC
>CAYUBT010000004.1:0-3042 GCA_964443055.1 uncultured Rubellimicrobium sp. | reverse complement strand
ATCCAGAAGGCGTTCTGCATGAAGCCGAACTGGAAGGGCAGCAGCAGGGTCTCGATCACGGTGCGACCCTCAATGCAGCCCTTGCCCGCGCGCGCGCCGCAAGGATCCCGTATTTCGGTGCCCAGACGAAAGCGGCAAGAAAGACGAGCGTCTGCAGGCAGACGATGATCCCGCCGGTCGCGCCATCGAGGAAATAGCTGGCATAGGCCCCGAGGAAGCTCGTGACCGTCCCGATCGCGACCGACAACACGATCAGGCGCGGGAAGCGGTCGCAGAGCAGATAGGCCGTCGCTCCCGGCGTCACCACCATGGCGATCACCAGAAAGGCCCCGACCGTCTGCATCGCCGCCACCACGCAGGCCGACAGCAGGACGAAGAAGACCGCCTTCAGCAGGCCGGGGCGCAGGCCGATGGAGCGGGCATGGCTCTCGTCGAAGAAGACGACCATCAGATCCTTCCATTTCACCAGCAGAACGGCGAGCGAAACGAAGCCGATGACCGCAAGCTGGATCGTGTCATCGCGGGAAATTGCAAGGATATTGCCCATGGTGATGGTCTGGACCGAGACCGACATGGGGTTGATCGAGACCATGAAGAGGCCAAGCCCGAAGAAGGCGGTGAAGATCAGCCCGATCACCACATCGACCTTCAGCCCGGAGCGATCCGAGAGAAACAGCATCGCGGCTGCGGCAAGGCCGCCGGAGATGAATGCGCCGAGCGCGAAGGGGAGGCCAAGGATATAGGCCCCGGCCACACCGGGCACGACGGAATGGGACAGGGCATCGCCTATCAGCGACCAGCCCTTGAGCATCAGATAGCTGGACAGGAAGGCGCAGACGCCGCCCACGAGGGCCGAGACCCACATGGCATTGGTCATGTAGCCATAGGTGAAAGGCTCCAGCAGCGTGATCATTTTTCCCGCGCTCCTGCCGTCCGGCCTGACTCTGTTCCGGCGCGGTCGGCTGTATGGGTGCGGCCCGCATATTGCACCAGCGGACGCTCATCATCGGTCAGGATCGAGACATGGCGCGGATCGTCATCGTCGTGCAGCGCGTCACCGCCGAGGGTGAACTGGCGCAGCACTCCACCGAAGGCATGTTCCAGGTTCTCGCGCGTGAAGGTCGTCTCCGTGGGGCCGTAGCCCAGCACGGTGCCCTTCACCAGCACCACCCGGTCGCAGAACTCGGGCACCGAGCCGAGGTTGTGGGTGGAAACCAGCATCACCCGGCCCTCGGCGCGCAACTCGAGCAGCAGGGCGATGATCTGCTCTTCGGTCTTCACATCGACGCCGGTAAAGGGCTCGTCCAGCAGGATCACCTGCCCGTCCTGCGCCAATGCGCGGGCAAGGAAGACCCGCTTTTTCTGGCCGCCCGACAATTCACCGATCTGGCGATGGCGGAAATCCTGCATGTTGACGCGCGCAAGGGCCTGATCGACAGCCTCCCTGTCAACCCGCGACGGGCGGCGCAGGAAGCCCATATGGCCGTAGCGGCCCATCATCACCACATCCTCGACGAGGACCGGGAAAGACCAGTCCACCTCTTCGGACTGCGGGACATAGGCGACGAGGTTCTTCTTCAGCGACTCGCGCACGGGCAGGCCAAGAAGGCTGATCTCGCCCTTCGCCACCGGCACGAAGCCCATGATCGCCTTGAACAGCGTCGATTTTCCCGACCCGTTCACGCCCACCAGCGCCGTGACCGTCCCTCTCGGGATCCGGAAGCTGGCGTTGCGCAGGGCGGTCAGGCCGTTGCGGTAAGTCACCGTTACATCGCGCGCGATGATGCCGCCGCCATCATCCCGCTCCGGCCGGGTGGATTTCTCCTGCATCATCTGTCGTCTTTCTGCCGGAAGGGCCAAAACTGCGTTCGGATGCCCGGATGCTGAACGGCGGCCCTGCCGCGCGGCAGGCCAGGTCGCATCGCGTACCGGGTTACTGTGCGGCCGGGGCAAGGCCATTCACAATGGTTTCCGAGGTCACGCGCAGCAGGTCGAGATAGGTCGGCACCGGGCCATCGGGCTCCGAGAGGCTGTCCACATAGAGGACGCCGCCATAAGCCGCGCCGGTTTCGCGTGCCACCTGCTCGGCCGGGGCGGTATTCACCGTGCTTTCGCAGAAGACGACCGGGATGTTGTTGGCACGCACCCCGTCAATGACCGAGCGAACCTGTTGCGGTGTGCCCATTGCATCCGAGTTCATCGGCCAGAGATAGAGCTCCTGCATCCCGAAATCGCGGGCGATATAGCTGAAGGCCCCCTCACAGGACACCAGCCAGCGCTGCGCCTCGGGGACAGTGGCGATCCGGGCGCGCAGCGGCTCCAGCGTGGCGCGCAGCTCGGCCTTGTAGGCGGTCGCATTCGCCACATAGATCGCTGCGTTCTCCGGGTCGTGCTCGGCGAAAGCGGCGAGGATGTTGTCGATATAGATCAACGCATTGTCGAGGCCCATCCAGGCATGCGGATTCGGTTTGCCGTCATATTCGCCGCCCGAGATCGAGATCGGGTCGATCCCGTCGGTCAGCGTCACCGAAGGCACGTCGTCCATGTTGCGCAGGAACTGTTCGAACCACAGTTCCAGGTTCATGCCGTTCCACAGGATCAGGTCGGCATCCTGCGCCCGCACGATATCCTGCGGGGTGGGTTCATAGCCGTGGATCTCGGCGCCCGGCACCGTGATCGAGACCACGTCGGCGGCATCGCCCGCGACATTGCTGGCCATGTCGGCGAGAACTGTGAAGGTGGTGACGACCTTGAGCCGCGCCTCTTCGGCCTGCAACGCCCCCGGGAGGGCCGCAAGCAGTGTGAGGGCAAGGACGGGCGCGAGGCGCGGGTGCGGGGCGATCATCTGGCTGTCCTCCTGTGTTCGGGGTGAACATAGAATGCTGGACGTGCTTCTGCAATTGCAAATCACTCGCAACTATGGCAATCACGCCTTCGTGAACGATTCTGCCGACCAGTGCCGACAAGCTGAGGTTCCGCCGGGGGCGAGGAAGGGCATATGCGGCCCGCCGCAGGTTCCTGCCAGCGAAGCGAGTGGCGTCG
>CAYUBT010000003.1:25219-37319 GCA_964443055.1 uncultured Rubellimicrobium sp. | reverse complement strand
ATCTCGTCTTCCACCGCTCGCGGGTGGAGGAATATGCGCAGAAGGTGCAGGGCAGGAGCGCGGACGAGATCCGTGCCATGGGCATCCCCGTGGGAATCAGTGCTACCGCCCGCATGATGCGCGAGGCGACGAAGCAGGATCTGGTCGACAGCGCTTCCGAACGGCTGGGGCAGATGCTGTCCTTCGGCACCACGACCGTGGAAAGCAAGTCGGGCTACGGGCTCGACACCGGGACCGAGATCAAGATGCTCGAGGTCAATCAGGATCTTGCCCGCAGCCAGCCCATCGAGGTGGTCTCGACCTTCCTCGGCGCACATGAGTTCCCCGACGACATGAGCCGCGAGGATTACATCAGGGAAATCCTTGACGTGATGATCCCCGAGGTCGCACGGCGCGGGCTTGCCGAGTTCAACGATGTCTATTGTGACGACGGCTATTACACGGTCGAGGAATCGCGCGCGATCCTGCAGCGCGGTCTTGAATACGGGCTGAAGGTGAAGATCCACACCGACGCCTATTCGCACATCGGCGGCTCATTGCTTGCCGCCGAACTCAAGGCGGTCTCCGCCGACCACATGAACTGGACCGACCCGTCCGAATATGCGGCGCTCCGTGAGGCCGGCGTGGTCTGCGTCGTCATGCCCGCGCTTGATTTTTCCGTGGGCCACAGCCGGCCGTTCGATGCGCGCGCCCTGATGGATGCGGGCGTGACCGTGGCGCTGGCCACCGACATGTGCCCCGGCTGCTGGCTGGAATCGATGCCGTTCGTCGTGCAGCTCGCCTGTCGCCTCTATCGGTTCTCGCCCGCCGAGGCGATCCGCGCGGGCACGCTGCACGCGGCGCAGGCGCTTGATCGCGGCCACCGCATCGGTTCGCTGGAACCGGGCAAGGACGCCGATATCGCCATCTTCCCTTACGAACGATTCGAGGACATGGCCTATCGCCTTGGCCGTGGCCGGGCACGGCTGGTGATGAAGGCGGGGGATGTCGTCTGGCGCGACGACGCGGCCTGAGGGGACGGGACATGGGCAGGGTTTACGAGATCGAACATCTGCACCAGCCCCAGGGCTGGCTGTCACCGGGGTTCATCGAGATCGGTGCCGATGGCACGATCCTCTCCGTCTCGGCCACCCGCCCGGAACAGGGGGTGGGTGAACGCCTCGCGGGCTTCGGCGTTCCGGGCCTGTCAAACCTGCATTCCCACGCCTTCCAGCGCGCGCTTGCGGGACGCACCGAATTCGTCACCGGCGCGCTGGACGAAGACAATCTCTGGACCTGGCGCAAGGCGATGTATCGTCTCGTGGACCGGCTGACCCCCGAGGCGATGGAGGCGGTGGCATCACTGGTCTATCTCGAGATGCTGCAGTTCGGCATGACCGCCGTGTGCGAATTCCACTATGTCCACCACCAGCCGGGCGGCATCCCCCATGCCAATGCGGCCGAGATGTCCGACCGGCTGATTGCGGCTGCCGCCCGCACCGGGCTGGGCCTGACCCTGCTGCCAGTGCTTTACGCCCATGGCGGCATCGGCAAGCCGGTCGAGGAGACCCAGCGCCGCTTCGTCCATTCGGTCGATGATTACCTGAAGCTGGTCGAGGCCCTGCGCAGCCGCCACGCCGGTTATCTTCAGGTCGGCATGGCGCTCCACTCCCTGCGCGCGGTCGCCCCTGACGAGGTGAAGGCGGCACTGGCCGGGATGGAGGGCGTCGACCCGCAGGCCCGTCTTCATATCCATGTCTCGGAGACCACCCATGAGGTGGAGGAGGTCCGGGCCGGTCTTGGTGCCCGCCCGGTGCAATGGCTGCTGGACAACGTAGGCCTTGATCGCCGCTGGTGCCTGATCCACGCCACCCATATGGACGAGGCCGAGATAGCAGGTGCTGCGGCCAGCGGCGCGGTGGCGGGCATCTGCCCGCTGACCGAGGCGACGATGGGCGACGGGTTCTTCGCGCTGCCCGAATACCACCGCGCTGGCGGCGCATGGGGGATCGGCACCGACAGCCATTACTCGACCTCCACCGCCGAGGAACTGCGCGTGCTCGAGGTGGGCAAGCGCCTGCAACTGAACCGCCGCAATGTCGTGGCCTTTCCGCAGGCCGACGGCGCGCCGGTCCACTCGGGCCGCATCCTGTTCGACACCGCCCTGGCCGGGGGTGAACAGGCCTCGGCCCAGGGCGGTGGCGCGCTCGTCGCGGGGCGGCGGGCCGATCTGGTGATGCTGGATCCCGACAGCCACGTCCTGCTCGGCCACGGCCCCGAGACCGCGCTCGACGCCTGGATCCTCGGCCCCACGCAAAACCCCGTGCGCGACGTCATGGTCGGCGGCCACTGGGTCATCCGCGACCGACATCACCCGCAAGCAGACGCCATTCGTGCGGAATGGAAGCGGCTGGCCGTCGACCTGTTCAATTGAGCATGTCGCGGGTTTGACCGGCGCAGGGTGCCAGGACTCCGAATGCATCACCCCGTCATTGCGAGCGTCAGCGAAGCAGCCCAGTCCTCACGTTTCTGGTTTGTCGCGTCGGCTTCGCCTCCTCGCAATGACGGGAGCAGGGGGAAACCCTGCGGAACGAATGCGCGTCCGCGGCCCGGTTCGAGGTCGTCACATCAGCTCAGGGGGGATGTGAGCTTCACCGCAACATGCGTTCCGTGCCCCGGGCGGTGCGGGGCGCGGATTGACAGCGGCAGGTGGCGGCCGCATGACACATATATGTATAGACAACTTGGCTGATCCCAGCCTGAAAATGAGAGGAAGGGTGATGAGCAACAGGACCATTCGTCTGGGAGAAGGGCCGATCACCCTTGCCGATCTTGCTGCCGTTGCGCGGGGTGGTGCGAAGGTCATCCTGTCCGACGCGGCCCGGGCGGCAATGAAAGTGAGCGAGGACTGGGTCTCGGATCTCTCTGCCCGCATGGACCGGGGCGAGAAGGTCGAGGCGATCTATTCGATCAACACGGGCTTCGGCTCGCTGGCCGGGCGGCAGGCGTTTGCCACCTCCGCGCAGGCGCGCGATCTGTCGCGGCGCCTGGTGGTGTCGGATGCGGCGGGCGTGGGCCGGCCGCTTGACTCCGAAGTGGTGCGCGCCGCGATGCTGATCCGCGCAGCAAGCCTCGTGCGCGGCTATTCGGCTGCCCGGGCGGTGGTGGTCGAGACGATCCTTGCGATGCTCGAACATGACGTGGTGCCGGTGGTGCCGGAATATGGCTCGCTCGGGGCGAGCGGCGATCTCATTCCGCTCGCGCATATGGCGCTGGTGATGTCGCGTGCCGAAGAGGGCGAGGCGGAAATCGACTCGGGTGAGGCCCTCTACCGGGACGAGCGCATGTCCGGCGCTGCCGCGATGCAGGCCGCCGGGATCGAGCGGATCGTGCTTGCACCGAAGGAAGGGCTCGCGTTGCTCAACGGCACGTCCTTCTCGACCGCACAGGCGGCGCTGGCGCTGATCGACGCCGAGAATCTGGTGGCCACCGCCGAAGTGGCGGCGGCAATGTCGATCGAGGCGCTGCTGGGCTTCGGGGACGCCTTCATTCCCGAACTGCACGAGGCGCGCGGCCATCCGGGCCAGATCGCCACTGCCGCCAATATCCGCCGCCTGCTGGAAGGCAGCAGCTTCATCGACGGCGGCATCGGCAAGGATCCCGAACGTCAGCCGCCGCAGGATGCCTATTCCCTGCGCTGCGTGCCGCAGGTGCTGGGTCCGGTGCGCGATACGCTCGCCTTCATCCGGGGCGTGGTCGAGACCGAGATGAACGCCGCCACCGACAACCCGCTGATCTTCGCCGACCGCCTGCCGGGGCGCAGTCTCAAGGCGGTGTCGGGCGGCAACTTTCACGCCGAATATGTGGCCTTTGCGGCCGATTTCCTGTCGATCGTCGTCACCGAGATCGGCAATATCGCCGAACGTCGCCTGTTCCGGCTGAACGACGGCACGCTGAACCGGGGGCTGCCGGACATGCTGGTGGCCAGCGAGCAGGTCGGCATGGATTGCGGTTACATGCTGCCGCAGTATCTGGCCGCCGCGCTTGTGTCGGACTGCAAGACGCTCGCCCATCCCGACAGCGTCGATTCGATTCCGACCTGCTCCAACCAGGAAGATCACGTCTCGATGGCCAACAACGCCGGACGCCATGCGCGCCAGATCGTGCGCAACATCGAGAATGTCGTGGGGATCGAGGTGGTGATGGCGGCGCAGGCACTGGAATTGCGGATGAAGGAGAAAGGTGTCGGCCCCGAGGCGATTTCGCCTGCCTCGCGCGCGGTGCTGGCCATGCTGCGCAATGCCCCGGCAACGGACGGGCGCAAGATCGGCCACCTCGAGCGCGACATCGTGCTCTATCCCCGCCTGCAGGCCGCCACCGAACTCGTCCACAACGGCACGGTGCTGGCAACGGCCGAGGCGGTGATGGGTTGAGGGATGCGGCGGCCACGGCCCGCGGGGGCGTGGCCGCTACACGCCCAGATGCGCGGTCAGGCCGCCGTCGATCCGGGTGTCCTGACCGAGGATGAAGCTCGCGCGGTCCGAGGCGAGAAAGGCCACGAGTTCGGCGACTTCCCGGGCCTCACCGATCCGGCCGACGGGATGGCCCTTGCCGAAATCCTCGATGACCTGCGCATCGCTGCGCCCGGTGGCCGCCGAAAGCTGGCGCGCGCCATCCTCGAGCAGCGGTGTGCGGATCGAGCCGGGCGAGATCGAGTTCACCCGCACGCCGAATCTCGCGCAATCGACCGCCATCGCCCGGGTGAGTGCATGGATCGCGCCCTTGCTCGTCGCATAGCCCAGCACGTTGTTCTGGTTGGAAAACCCCTGCACCGAAGAGATGTGGATGATTGCGCCCTTGCCGCGTCCCTTCATGTGCGGCCAGACGAAATGCGAGGTCAGGAACGCTCCGCGCAGGGTGATGTTCATCACGCGGTCCCAGTCGGCGATGGTCGTCGTGTCGAGATCGCCATAGGTCTGGATGCCGGCAGCATTCACGAGAATGTCGATTCCGCTCTCGACCTGCATTACCGCATCGACCCAGGCGGACACGTCCTCCTCGCGCGAGACATCGCCCGCATGCACGGTGACGGCGAGGCCCTGCGCTGCCTCGCGCGCGCGGTCGTTCGCCTGCGGGTCGATGCCGAGCAGGTGCACATGCGCCCCGTCGCGGGCAAGGCGCAGGCCGGAGGCGAGCCCCATGCCGCTTGTCCCGGTCACGAGCGCGACCTGTCCCTCGAATTCGCCGGTCATCCGCCCCGTGCCTCCAGATGGTCCAGCGTGCGGATGATGCCGCGGATCTCGGCCAGCCCCTTGAGCCGGCCGATGGCGGAATAACCCGGATTGGTGACCTTGTCCTGATCGTCGAGCAGCAGATGCCCGTGATCGGGCCGGAAGGGGATGTCGGCATCGGCCCGGCCCGCGTCGCGGCGGCGCGCCTCTTCCGCGCGCAGGAGCGAGACGAGTTCGACGAGGTCGCTGCCGGAGGCGAGGTGATCGTCCTCGGTGAAGCTTCCGTCCTCTTCCGTCGTCACGTTGCGCAGATGGACGAAATGCACTCTCTCGGCCAGCGCCCGCAGCATCGCGGGCAGGTCGTTGTCGCGGCGCGAGCCGAGGCTGCCCGCACAGAAGGTCACGCCGTTCCCGCTCTCGGGGACCGCGTCGAAGATGCGCGCGAAATCCCGTGCGGTCGAAACGACCCGCGGCAGGCCGAACAGCGAGAAGGGCGGATCGTCGGGGTGGATGCAGAGGCGCAGTCCCAGTTCCTGCGCGTGGGGGACGATCTCCTTGTGAAAGGCGGTCAGATTCGCGGCCATGCCGTCGTCGCCCAGGCCCCGGTAACGTGCGACGCGTTCGCCGATGCCCTTGCGGTCATGGCTGCCCTCGGCACCGGGCAGGCCCGCGATGATATTGCGTTCGAGCCGGGCGACGGAAGTGTCGTCCATGGATGCGAGGCGTGTCTCGGCCCGCGCGCAGAGCGCGGAGGGGTAGTCGGCGGCGGCGTCGGGGCGTTTCAGGACAAAGACGTCATAGGCGACGAAATCGATCATGTCGAAGCGCAGCGCGAGGCCGCCCGAGGGCATGGGATGATGCAGGTCGGTGCGGGTCCAGTCGACCACCGGCATGAAATTGTAGCAGATCACCTCGATGCCCGCGCGTGCCACCCGCGTCATCGTCTCCCTGAAGGCGGCGATGGCTTCGCCCGCGTCGGGCGTGCGCAGCTTGATCGCGTCGGGTACCGGGATCGATTCGACCACCGACCAGCGCAGCCCGGCGGACTCGATCATGTCCTTGCGCCGGGCGATGGCCGCCTCGGGCCAGACCTCACCCCGGTAATGATCGTGAAGGGCCGTGACGATGCCGGTCGCCCCCGCCTGCCGGACATGGGCAAGGGGTATCGGATCATCGGGCCCGAACCAGCGCCATGTCTGTTCCATTGTCCGTCCCTCCCTGGCGACCCGAGTCGGTCAGGGGTCAGGAAAGGAAATTTCGGCGCAAGGGGCAAGATGTGGAGGACGGGTTCGCGCGGTGTTGCCCGGCCCCGCGACGACGATGTCTCCACCGGGCCGTACAGCATCCGCTCGATGGTCTCCCTACCGCCAGCTCCTGCCCTTGAAGATCGCCTCCTCGCCGAACCGGGCGCGCACGCGGTCGGCCGCGCGTTCGGCACCCTCGCGGCGGGCGGTGTCCGGGTCGAGGAGGTCGCGCTGCGGATCGTCGCCGCGTTCCGGGACGATGCCGGAAAGTCCCACGCCCAGCAGGCGGAACGGGCCGGGGTCATTCACCTGGTCGAGAAGCCCGCGCGCGGTCTGATAGGTGCGGTCGGCGGTCTGGGTCGGATAGGACAGGGTCATGCGCCGGGTAAGGATGCGGAAATCGGCGCGGCGCAGTTTCAGCGTGACTGTCGCCCCGGCCAGCCCCCTGGCCTTGGCGCGCGAGGCGGTCTTGTCGGCCATGCGCCACAGATGGCCGTCGAGAAGCGCGGGATCGGCGGTGTCCTCGTCGAATGTCGTCTCGCTCGAGATGGACCGCACGGGCTCGTCGGGGGTCACGCGTCGCGCATCCTCGCCCCGCGCCAGATGCCAGAGCCTTTCGCCCATTGCTCCGAACCGGCGGACGAGTTCGTCCTTCTCCCAGCGTTCGAGGTCGGCGATCGTATGCACGCCCACCCGGTCCAGCGCCTCTTGCGCGGCCGGACCGATGCCCCAGATCGTGCGCACCGGGCGCGGGCGCAGGAAGTCGCGTGTTTCCTTGCGGCCGATCACCGAGAATCCGCGCGGCTTGTCGAGATCGGAGGCGATCTTGGCCAGAAACTTGTTGTGCGAGAGGCCTATGGAGCCGGTCAGCCCCAGCTCGTCCTTCATCCGCCGTACCAGTCGCGCAAGCATGACCGCAGGAGGCGCGCCATGCAGGCGCATCGTGCCCGAGAGATCCATGAAAGCCTCGTCAAGGCTGAGAGGTTCGACAGCCGGGGTCAGGTCTCCCATCATCGCCCTGATCGCGCGCGAGGCCTCGGCATAGGCGGGGAAGCGGGGTGGCAGCACCACCGCATCCGGGCAGAGCTTCAGCGCCCTGAACATCGGCATGGCCGATCGCACGCCCTTGATCCGCGCCAGATAGCAGCAGGTCGAGACCACCCCGCGCCGCCCGCCGCCGACGATGAGCGGCCGGTCGCGCAACTCGGGGTGATCGCGTTTCTCGACGCTCGCATAGAATGCGTCGCAATCCATATGGGCGATCGAGAGGTCGAAGAGTTCAGGGTGCGCCACCACCCTGGGCGAGCGGCAGCCGGGGCAGCGCGTGCCATGGTCGAAGACGGTCAGACAGTCGCGGCAAAGGGCAGGCATGGTGTCAGTCTATCCGCAGTCGGCAGCGCTGGAAACGCCGCTTGCGCGCGGCCCCCGCCGGGATAAAGTGCGGGCATGAAGGAGATACCGCAGATGAACGACTGGCAGAACCTCCTGAGTGAACTGGTGGGATCGAATCTGGTTCTCATCCTGATCGCCCTCTTCATCATCATCGTCATCTTTGTCGGGGTGCGGATCGTGCCGCAGTCCGAGAAATACGTGGTCGAGCGTTTCGGGCGGCTGCGTGTGGTGCTCGGGCCGGGCTTCAACCTGATCGTGCCGTTCCTTGACAAGGTGGCGCACAAGGTCTCGATCCTCGAACGCCAGCTCCCGCCCTCGATGCAGGATGCCATCACCTCGGACAACGTGCTGGTGACGGTCGAGACCAGCGTGTTCTATCGGATCATCGAGCCGGAAAAGACCGTCTACCGCATCCGCGACGTGGACGGGGCCATCACCACCACCGTGGCCGGGATCGTGCGGTCGGAAATCGGCAAGATCGAGCTGGACCAGGTGCAGTCGAACCGCTCCACGCTGATCGAGGCGATCCGCATCCAGCTGGCCGATCAGGTCGACGATTGGGGCATTGAGGTGACGCGGGTCGAGATCCTCGACGTGAACCTTGATGAGGCGACGCGGGCGGCCATGCTCCAGCAGCTCAACGCCGAACGCGCCCGCCGCGCGCAGGTGACCGAGGCCGAAGGTCTGAAGCGGGCGGTCGAGCTGAAGGCAGATGCCGAACTCTACGCCGCCCAGAAACGCGCCGAGGCCCGGCGGATCGAGGCCGACGCCGAGGCCTATGCGACCGAGGCCGTCGCCGTTGCCATCGCCAAGAACGGGCTCGAGGCCGCGCAATATCAGGTGGCGCTGAAACAGGTCGAATCGCTGGTCGCGCTTGGCGGCAGCGCGGGGCGGCAGACGATCATCGTGCCGGCCGATACGCTCTCGGCCTTCGCCGATGCGTTCCGCATGTTCAGGGGTGGCCGCGATGCTGGATGATCCGCTCTGGGCGACATGGTGGGCCTGGGTCGCGGGCGGGCTGGTGCTCGGCATCCTCGAGGTGCTGCTGCCGGGCTACATCTTCCTCGGCTTCGCCATCGGCGCGGTGGTGATGGGGATCGTGCTGGCGACCGGCCTGCTGCCCCTGACCGGGGCCTGGGCACTGGTGCTCTTCGCGGTGCTGTCGCTGCTGGCCTATATCGGCCTGCGCGCGACCTCGAAACGCGGGCACGACCAGGTGAAGGTGATCAGGCACGACATCAACGAGAATTGAGAGGGGGCGCTTTTCATTATTGCCAGCCGTAGGCGAAGCAACCCGGTATCCCGACGTGCTGGCTTGCCGTGTCGGCTCCGCCTCCTCGCAATGACGGAGGTTGTGCAGCCGCCACCCTTGCCCCCCGCCCTTCCCCCGGCCTAGAACCATCCCAGAGCAGTCTGCCCCACGGAAACCCAATGACCCCTGCGCTTCCCCTTCTGCGCGAGGTGTTCGGATTCGACGCCTTCCGCCCCGGTCAGGAGGAGATCGTGGAGGCGGTGGCCTCGGGGCGGGACACGCTTGCGATCATGCCCACGGGGGGCGGAAAGTCGCTCTGCTTCCAGCTTCCGGCCCTGATGCGCGAGGGGGTGACCCTGGTCATCTCGCCGCTCATCGCCCTGATGCGTGACCAGGTGCGGGCGCTGCGGGCGGCGGGTGTGGCGGCAGGAGCGATCACCTCAGGCAACACGGCCGGGGAGACCGAATCCGTTCTTGAATCACTGGCTTCCGGGCGGTTGAAGCTGCTCTACCTCGCGCCCGAACGTCTGGCGCTCGGCTCGACCCTGAATCTGCTGAAACGGGCGGGCGTCTCGCTCATCGCCGTGGACGAGGCCCATTGCGTGAGCCAGTGGGGCCATGATTTCCGCCCCGATTATCTGCGCATCGGCGAATTGCGCCGCGCGCTCGCCGTTCCGCTCGCCGCTTTCACCGCCACGGCGGACGAGGAGACGCGGGACGAGATCGCCGCGCGGCTGTTCGGCGGGCAGGCGCCTCTCACCTTCCTGCGCGGCTTCGACCGTCCGAACATCCATCTCGCCTTCGCGGTGAAGGATCGCCCGCGCGAGCAGATATTGCGTTTTGCCGATAGCCGGCGCGGGCAGGCGGGCATCGTCTATTGTGCCACCCGCGCCCGGACCGAGACCCTTGCCGCAGCACTCCGCGAGGCGGGGCACAGCGCGACCCATTATCACGGCGGGATGGAGGCCGATGCCCGCCGCAGCGCCGAGGAACGCTTCCAGCGCGAGGACGGACTCATCGTTGCCGCGACCGTCGCCTTCGGCATGGGTGTGGACAAGCCCGACATTCGCTGGGTCGCCCATGCGGATTTGCCCAAATCCATCGAAGGCTATTATCAGGAGATCGGCCGCGCGGGCCGTGATGGCGAGCCGGCCGATACGCTCACGCTGTATGGTGCCGACGACATCCGCATGCGCCGCGCCCAGATCGACGAGGGTGCCGCTCCGCCCGAGCGCAAACATGCCGACCACGGGCGGCTCAACGCGCTGCTGGGTCTGGCCGAGGCACAGGCGTGCAGACGGCAGGTTCTACTGGCGTTCTTCGGTGAGGAGAGCGGGCCTTGCGGCAACTGCGATCTCTGCGCGGCCCCGCCCGAGACATTCGACGCCACGACCGAGGCGCGCATGGCGCTCTCCGCTGCCGTGCGCACAGGTGAATCCTTCGGTGCTGCGCATCTGGTCGCGGTGCTGACCGGAGATGCGACCGACCGCATCCGCAAGCTCGGTCATGACGAGTTGCCGACCTTCGGTGTCGGTCGGGCGCATGACCGGCGGGCGTGGATCGCGATGCTGCGGCAGATGATGGGGCAGGATCTGTTGCGTCCCGATGCGGCGCGTCACGGGGCCCTGCGGGTCATGCCTGCCGCCCATCCGGTCCTGCGCGGCGAGGCGGTGGTGCGGATGCGCCGCGACACGCTGACATCGCGCTCCGCGCCGAAGGTGCGCGCGCAGGTGGCGGAGGAGGACGAGGGTCTTCTCGCCGCACTCAAGGCACGCCGCCGGGCGCTGGCCGAGGCTGCCGATGTGCCCGCCTATGTCGTCTTTGCCGACCGCACGCTGATCGAGATGGCGACGGCGCGGCCCGCGACGCTTGACGAGATGGCGCGCATTCACGGCGTGGGGGCGAAGAAGCTGCAAAGCTACGGTCAGGAGTTTCTCGACGTGATTGCACAGGGTGCGAGCGGGCCGGTCCATCCCGCTCGTGCGCGGCTGGCTGCGCGGGGTGGGGCGGGCGCGCTTTACGACAGGCTTGCCGAGGCGCAGGCAGAGCTGCGCCATGGCGCGCATGGGGGCGAACGGCCCATGGAATGCTCGCCTCGCGAACTCGCCCGCATTGCCCAACGCCGCCCGCGCAGCGCGGATGACCTCGCCCGCCTGATCGGCCCGCGCCATGCCGAGCGATTCGGCCCGGCCTTCCTGGCCGTCCTGCAGGACGGGTGACATTCCGCAGGGCTGCCCGGTCCATCACTCTTCCCGTCATTGCGAGCGGCAGCGAAGCAACCTGGTCCCCACGTCTCTGGCATGCCGCACCGGCGGCACCGCCTCGTGTTCGGAGCCCTGTGACATTCCGGTCCCCGAGACGCAGGAGGCCCGCACGGAACCGTTTCTTGCGCGGTTCACGAAGCCGTGCGACGCTGTGGCATTGCCCATGTCTCGCGGGAGTCCCGTCATGCGCCGGTTCGTCGTAGCAGCCCTTCTCGCCGTCAGCAGTCTTGCCCCCCTGCCAGCCGCCGCCGACAACGGCGTACCCGGGGCACGGGTTGCCATCGAGCGGGACACCGATTTCCCCGGTTCCGACCTTGGCCAGTATTTCGACACGACGCTCGATGCCTGCCAGGCCACCTGTATGGCTGACGACGCCTGCGTGGCCTTCACCTTCAATGCGCGCAACAATTCCTGTTTCCCCAAGGGTGCCGTGGGCGCGTCCCAGATTTTTGCCGATGCGATCTCGGGCCACGTGCTGCGCACCGATCCGCAAGTGCTGGCCGATGCGCCCGCGCGGGCGGCGGAGCTGGAATTCCTCACCGCGCGGGATCTTGATGCAGCCGAGATGCAGGCCCGCAATATCGGCCGTCATCATTCCTCGGATGGATTCCCGGCCGACAGCCTGCGCGCGGCAGCGCTTCAGGCCGAGGCACGAGGCGATGCCCGGGGTGCCTACGGTTTCGCCGGAGCGGCAGTCTCGCTCTCTGACAGTGCCGATGACTGGATGACCTATGCGCG
>CAYUBT010000003.1:0-25119 GCA_964443055.1 uncultured Rubellimicrobium sp. | reverse complement strand
CAGGTGGACAGCGATCCGGCCGTGCCCCGCATCTGCGTGACCTTCACCGAATCTCTCGTGCAGGCCGGGCTTGATTATGCGCCTTTCGTGCGGATGCCGGATGTCCCGTTCACGGTGGATGTCAGCGACAGCCAGCTCTGCATTGACGGCGTGCGCCATGGCGAACGCTACGCCGTCACCTTGCGCCAGGGTCTGCCTGCCGCAAGCGGCGAGATTCTGGCCCGTGATGCGGACCTCAATCTCTATGTGCGCGACCGTCTGCCCCAGGCCCGGTTCGCCTCACGCGCCTATGTCCTGCCGCGCACGCCCGATGCCGGCCTGCCCGTCGAGACGGTGAATGTCACGCGCCTTGATCTCGCGCTCTCGCATATGTCGGACCGTAACATCCTGCGCAGCCTGCAGGAGGGGCTGTTCAGCTCGAATCTCTATCCTTGGCAGAATGAATGGTTCGACGTCGAACTGGCCGAACCTGTCTGGGCGGGCGAACTCGAGATTGCGGGCGATCTCAATCGCGACATGCTGACGCGCGTTCCGGTGGCCGAGCCGCTGTCCGGCCAGCCGCCCGGTCTCTACGTGCTGACGGTCACGATCCCCGGGGTCGATCCCTATGACACGCCCCCGGCGAGCCAGTGGTTTCTGCTCTCGGATCTCGGCATCGGCACGATGCTGGGGACGGACGGCCTTTCGGTCGACCTGCGCAGCCTCGCCGATACCGCGCCCGTGGCCGGGGCCGAGGTGCAGCTTTTGAGTCGCGCCAATGCCGTGCTCGGCACCGCCATGACGGATGCCGAAGGCCGCGCCACCTTTGCCGCAGGGCTGACGCGCGGCACCGGCGCGGCCGAGCCGGCAGTGGTCGTCGCCACCTCCGGCGACGACATGGGCTTCCTTTCGCTGCTCGATCCGGCCTTCGACCTGTCCGACCGTGGTGTCGAGGGGCGCGAGGCCGCCGGACCCATCGACGTGTTCCTCACCACCGACCGCGGCGTCTATCGGGCCGGAGAGACCGTTCACCTGACGGCACTCATGCGCGACGATGGTGCGCAGGCGGTGAGCGGCGTGCCTCTCACGGCCATTCTCACCCGCCCCGATGGCGTGGAATATGCGCGTGTCGCCAGCGTGCTGGATGTTGCAGGCGGCCATGTCTTCGCCCTGCCGGTTGCCCCCACCGCTCCGCGCGGCACCTGGGCGGTCGAGGTCCGGGCCGATGTCGATGCCCCCGCGCTCGCCGCCACGCATTTCCTCGTCGAGGATTTCCTGCCCGACCGGATCAAGGTGGAACTGGGCGCGCCGGACCGTGTGAGGGCGGGCGGAGCGCTTCCGCTCGATGTCACCGCGCGTTATCTCTTCGGCCCGCCCGCCGGGGATGCCGCGGTCGAGGGTGATCTGGTGCTTGCGCCCGCTGACGAGCTGCCCGGCTGGGATGGTTATGTCTTCGGCCGTCAGGACGAGACGTTCTTTCCCCGCAGGCAGAGCTTTGACGAGTCGCGCACCGACCTGGACGGGCGCGTGACCGTCAGCGCCAATGTGCCTGACGCGGCCCTGACCGCCGACCGCCCGCTCGCCGCGACCGTGACGATGCGGGTGAGCGAGGGTTCGGGCCGCCCGGTGGAACGTCAGGCGACCATCCCGGTGACCCCCGCTCAGGCGATGATCGGAATGCGCCCGCTCTTCGACGGGGTCGTGCCCGAGGATTCGTCGGCCCGGTTCGACCTCGTCGCGCTTGGCCCCGATCTGCGGCCGCAGGCGATGGAGGTGCAATGGACCGTCAACCGCCTGCAGACCCGCTACCAGTGGTTCATGTCCTACGGGTCGTGGAACTGGGACCGTGTCGTGACGCGCGAGCGGGTGACGAGTGGCACGGCCAGCCTGGCCGATGCGCCGGTGACGATCTCGGCCCCCGTCTCATGGGGCACATACGAACTCGTGGTCGAGAGCACTGGCGCGGACTATCACGCCTCGTCCATGACTTTCGATGCGGGCTGGTATGGCGCAGGCGCGGAAGACGACACGCCTGACATGCTCGAGGCTTCGCTTGATGCGGAAAGCTACGCACCGGGCGACACGGCTATCCTGCGCATCGTCCCGCGTTTCGCGGGCACCGCTCTTGTCACGGTCATGTCCGATCATGTGATCCACCGCGAGGTGGTCGCGGTCGATGAAGGCGAGAACCTGATCCCGCTCGAGGTGAGCGAGGACTGGGGCACCGGCGTCTATGTCGCGGCGACAGTGCTGCGGCCGATGGATGCGGAGGCGGGGCGCAACCCCTCGCGCGCCCTGGGACTGGTGCATGCTGCCATCGACCCGGGCGACCGGGCGCTGGCGGTGATGATCGAGACGCCGCTCGACATTCGCCCGCGTGAGCCGGTCACCGTGGCGCTCGACGTGCGGGGTGCCGTGCCGGGAGAGCCCGCCTTCGTCACGCTCGCCGCCGTCGATGTCGGCATCCTCAACATGACGCGCTTCCAGACCCCCGATCCCTCGGGCCATTACTTCGGCCAGCGTCGGCTGGGCGTGGAATTGCGCGACCTTTACGGCAGGCTCATCGACGGCATGACTGGTACGACGGGCGATATCCGTTCGGGCGGGGATGCGGCGCTGTCGCTGGCCCTGCAGGCACCGCCTCCGACCGAGGAACTCGTGGCCTATTTCGAGGGGCCGGTTGCCGTGGATGGTCAGGGCCGGGCCGAAATCACCTTTGATCTGCCCGCCTTCAACGGCACGTTGCGCTTCATGGCCGTGGCCTGGTCCGCGCGCGGTGTGGGGGAGGCGGCCACGGATGTGGTCGTGCGCGATCCGGTGGTCGTCTCTGCCTCGCTGCCCCGGTTCATGGCACCCGGCGACCGCTCGCGCCTGCTTCTGGACCTCATCCATGCCGAAGGACCGGCGGGCGAGATGTCGCTCGCGGTCAGCGCTGATGGCGTGACGATCGACATGCAGGAGGTGCCCGCCAGTGTCACTCTCGCCGAGGGCGGTCAGGCGCGGCTGTCAATCCCGGTGACGGCGGACGGCGAGGGGATTCACGAGATCACCGTCACGCTCACCACGCCGGACGGGCAGGCGCTGAGCCGCGTGCTCCGGCTCGCCGTCCAGACCAGTGACCCCGAGACCAGCCGCACCACGCGGCTGGCGCTGGCTCCGGGGCAGAGCTTCACGCTCGATGCGGCCGCGTTCGACGGCTTCCTGCCCGGCACGGGCGAGGCGACGCTGTCCATCGGCCCGCTCGCCCGTCTGGATGCGGCGGCGCTCATGAGTTTCCTCGACCGCTATCCCTATGGCTGCACCGAACAGGTGGCCTCGGTCGCCATGCCGCTGATCTACTTCAGTGACGTGGCGCAGGCGCTTGGGCTGGGTGCGGCGGATGACATTGACCAGCGGATCGGCGAGGCGATCACGGCGGTCCTCGCCAATCAGGATTCCAACGGTGCTTTCGGCATGTGGTCGGCCTCGTCGGGCAGTCTCTGGCTTGATGCCTATGCGACCGACTTCCTCGGCCGTGCCCGGGCGCACGGGCATGAGGTGCCACAGACGGCCTGGACCAGCGCCATCGACAACCTGCGCAACGCCGTCAACTACTACCCCGAATTCGAGCAGGGTGGTGAAGACCTCGCCTATGCGCTCCTGACACTGGCGCGCGAGGGCGAGGCGGCGGTGGGCGATCTGCGCTATTACGCTGATGTCCGCGCTGACGCCTTCGCCACGCCGCTTGCTCTGGCGCAGCTTGGCGCGGCGCTGGCCTTCTATGGTGACCAGCCGCGCGCGGATGCGATGTTCGGACGGGCCTCGCGCATCCTTGCCGCAAGCAAGGGAGCGACACAGACGACTGCCCGCGACGATTTCGGCACGATGCGCCGCGATGCGGCGGCGGTGCTGACGCTGGCGCTCGAGGCTGGCTCGAATGCGGTGGACAGGGACATGCTGAGCGAGCGCATGGCCGGTGTTGGACAGGCGGTCAGCACGCAGGAGGCCGTCTGGACGCTGATGGCGGCGAATGCGCTGATCGACGATCTGCGTGTTTCGGGCCTGACGATCAACGGCGTCACCCCCGATGCGCCGGTCGTGCGCGTGGGTGCGGACCGCGCCGCCATCGCACCGCTGCGCATCACCAATGGTGGCGCGGACGAGGTGGAGCTGACCCTCACCGCCTTCGGCGTGCCCGACGTGCCGCCCGATGCGGGCGGGCAGGGCTATTCGATCCGGCGCGACCATTACACGCTTGAGGGGGAACCCGCTTCGCCCGACGGAGTTTCGGCCGGGACGCGGCTCGTGACGGTGCTCACGGTTGAGCCCTTCGGCGACGGTGCCGCACATCTGATGGTGGCCGATCCGCTGCCCGCGGGATTCGAGATCGACAATCCCGACCTGCTGCGCGGTGGTGACATCTCGGCGCTGCCCTGGCTCGAGACGCGCGCGCCCGAACATGCCGAATTCCGGCAAGACCGCTTCCTTGCCGCTGTTGACGCTCGCGACGGGACGACCTTCCGTCTCGCCTATATCGTGCGCGCGGTCAGCCCCGGCACGTTCCGCCATCCGGCGGCAAGCGTCGAGGACATGTACCGACCGCAGATGCGCGCCAACAGCGACTCCGGCCGCGTGACCGTGACCGAGTGAGGCCCGTGCGCGCGCGGACCCTCGCGCTCGCCGCGCTCCTTCTGTGGGTCGCGGCGCTCGGGCGCGATGCCTTCGATGCCTGGATCGACGCGACCGAACTGCCGTCCCTCGCGCAGGAGCAGTCGGTCGAGGTGCTGGCCCGCGACGGCACCCTTCTGCGCGCCTATACGGTCGCCGATGGCCGCTGGCGGCTGGGGGTGACGCCGGGTGACGTCGATCCGCGCTATATCGAAATGCTGATCACTTATGAGGACCGCCGCTTTCGCAGCCACAGCGGCGTTGACTGGCGGGCGATGGCGCGGGCCGGATGGCAGGCGCTGACCCATGGCGGGATCGTCTCGGGCGGCTCGACGCTGTCGATGCAGGCGGCGCGGCTTCTGGAGGAATCGGGCACCGGGGCCTGGGAGGGCAAGCTGCGGCAGATCCGCGTCGCGCTCGCGCTCGAACGGCGGTTCGGCAAGGAGGGAATCCTTTCGATCTATCTCAACCGCGCGCCCTTCGGCGGCAATCTCGAAGGGGTGCGCGCGGCTTCCTATGCGTGGTTCGGACGCCCGCCCGCGCGGCTGACACTGGCCGAATCCGCGCTGCTGGTCGCCCTGCCGCAGGCGCCGGAGGCGCGCCGTCCCGACCGCCAACCGCAGGCTGCGCGCGCTGCCCGCGACCGGGTGCTCGCCCGCATGGTGCGCGACGGCCTGTTGACCGGGGAAGAGGCGGACGCAGCCCTCTCGGAACGCTCGCCCGACAGGCGGCGTGATTTCCCGCTCCTTGCACCCCATCTCGCAGACCGTCTGCGCGCGGGTGATCCGGCGGTGCGTCTCTTGCACACGACCATCGACGCGGGCGTTCAGGCGCGTATCGAATCGCTTGCCCGCGATGCGGTGGCCGGGCACGGCGACAGGCTGCAGGTGGCGATTCTGGTCGCCGACCACACGACGGGTGAGATCCTTGCCTCGGTGGGTTCCTCATCCTACGAGGCGGACCGGCGTCAGGGTTTCGTCGACATGACCACGGCCCCGCGCTCGCCCGGTTCGGCGTTGAAACCGCTTGTCTACGGCCTCGCCTTCGACCGGGGGCTGGCCCATCCCGAGACGGTCATCACCGATGCGCCGGTCGATTTCGACGGTTACCGGCCGCAGAATTTCGACGGACTCTTTCGCGGCGATATCCGGCTGCGCGAGGCGTTGCAGCTTTCGCTCAACACGCCGGTGGTGCGGCTGCTCGACGCGATGGGGCCGGGGCAGCTCATGGCGGCCCTGCGCCGGAGCGGAGCCGAGCCGGTGATCCCCGGAGAGGGCGCGCCGGGGCTGGCGATTGCGCTGGGGGGGCTGGGGATGAGTGCGCTCGACCTAGCCCGCGTCTTTGCCATGATCGGTGAGGGCGGCGTCGCGGTCGATCTGCGCGCCGTGCCCGCGCCGACGCCCGGCTTCCTGCCGCATCGGGTGATGGGTGCAGCTGCGGCCTGGCAGTTGGGTGACATATTGCGCGACCTGCCGCGCCCTGCCGGCGTGGCGCAGGCGGGGATTGCCTGGAAGACCGGCACCTCCTACGGCCACCGCGACGCGTGGGCGGCCGGCTGGGACGGGCGGTATGTCGTTGTCGTCTGGATGGGCCGCGCCGATGGCACGCCGGTGCCGGGGGCCTTCGGCGGAGAGCTGGCCGCGCCGGTGATGTTCGCGGCTTTCGCCCGGACGGATGCGCGGGTCACGCCCCTGCCCGCGCCGCCGCCCGAGACGCTTCTGGTCTCGGGCGACAGGCTGCCCGCGCCGCTTCGCCGTTTCGGTGCGGCAGATGACGGAGGCGTGCCCGCCCCCGCCATCGCCTTTCCGCCGGATCGCAGCGTGATCGAGGGCACCGCCATCACCGCCCGCGTCCGCGACGGCGCGCCGCCCTTCACCTGGCTTGCCAATGGCCGCCCCGTCGCGACAAGCCGCACACGTGAAGCCGAACTGCCCGACCTTGGCCCCGGCTTCTCGGTCTTGACAGTGATCGACGCCACGGGCCGCAGCGCCCGCAGCGAGGTCGAATTGCGCTGAGGGGAAGGGCCGCGTGCTGGCGGCCTCAACCGGGCGGGTTGTCGATCAGCGTGGTGATGGGATCGCCCGTGTCCTCCGGCGTGGCACTCGCGGCCAGCGCGTCGATTTCACGTGCGAGGTCGATGTCGCGCTGCGAAAGCCCCCCTGCGTCGTGGGTCGTCAGGGTGATTGCCACCCGGTTCCAGACATTGGACCATTCGGGATGATGGCCCAGCCGCTCGGCCAGAAGCGCCACCCGGGACATGAAGCCCCAGGCTTCGGAGAAATTGCGGAAGCGCATGGTCCTTATGATCGCATCGCGTCCCGCCACCGCGCGCCAGCCGGCTTCGCCCAGAGCGGGCAGCGTTTCGCGCCGTGCGGCGCTGTTCAGCTTGTCAGCCATTGTCGTTCTCCCTCGCCGCCGCGAACATGGCATCATCCGCCGCCGCTGCGCGGATATGGGCGGGGCGCGCGGTGATGCGCTCGACGTAACCGGCCAGCGCCGGTCGCGAGGGGAAGCTGCCATTCTGCACCCCCCAGTGAATCTGGCTGCCGGTCGCGACATCGGCGGCGCTGAATGTGTCACCGGCAAGCCAGGGATGGCTGCCCAGCCAGTCGGCGAGGATATCGGCCATCGTCTCAAGCTCGCGAAAGCCGACCCGACGCCTTTGTTCGGGCGTGATCTCGGCACCAAGCGAGGCGGTGATGATCGCCCCTTCCATCGGTCCCGCCCCGAAGAAGAGCCAGCGATAATAGGCGCTGGTCTCGGCAGGTTTGAGGCCCGCCTGGGGGAAAGAGTCCGCCACATAGGCGCAGATCGCGTGGTATTCGGTGATGACCCTGCCGTCATGGACCAGCGTGGGCACCTTGCCCATGGGGTTGAGCGCCAGATACTCGGGGCCCTGCATCGTCGTGCCGAAATCGAGATAGACGAGGTCGTAGGGCAGGCCGGCCTCCTCCATCAGCCAATGTGCGATCCGTCCGCGTGACATCGGGTTGGTGTAAAGCGTGAGTGTCATTCCTGCTCCTCGTGCTGGTCGCGGCGAAACGGCCCGAGCGCCGTCAACACCTCGACTTCTTCCTCTACGGCTTCGGCCTCGGCCTCGAGATATTGCGCGACGGCGGCGCGAAAGCCGGGGTCGGCAATCCAGTGCAGCGAATGCGTGGCCACGGGCAGATAGCCGCGTGCGATCTTGTGTTCGCCCTGCGCGCCCGCCTCGACCCGTTTCAGGCCGTGTTCGAGCGCCCAGTCGATGGCCTGATGATAGCACAATTCGAAATGCAGGAACGGATGATGTTCCACGGCCCCCCAGTAACGGCCGAAAAGCGCCTCGCGCCCGATGAAGTTGAGCGCACCCGCAACAGCGCGCCCGTCCCGCAGGGCGAGGATCAGCAGCGCGTCATCACCCAGCCGTTCGGCGGCCAGTTCGAAGAAGGTGCGGGTCAGATAGGGCTGGCCCCATTTGCGTGCGCCGGTGTCCTGATAGAAACGCCACATCGCCGCCCAGTGTTCAGGGCGCAGGTCATTGCCCGTGAGCGCCACGATCTCGCCTCCGAATGCCTGCGCTTCGCGCCGCTCGCGGCGGATCGCCTTGCGCTTGCGTGACGACAGCGCGGCGAGGAAGCCGTCAAAGGTGCCGTAGCCCTCGTCGTGCCAGTGATATTGCTCGTTCAATCGCCGCAGAAGGCCGAGCGCCGCCCCCGCCGCGGCCTCGTCTTCGGTGCAGAAGGTGACATGCAGGGATGACAGGTTGTTGTTCCCGGCTATCTGGACCGCCCCCGCCACCAGTGCGGCGCGCGCATCCTCGTGACCGGGGCGCACAAGAAGCCGCCGCCCGGTCACCGGCGTGAACGGCACTGCGATCTGGAGCTTCGGATAATAGCGCCCGCCAGCGCGCTCCCAGGCATGGGCCCAGTTGAAATCGAAGATATACTCGCCCTGCGAATGGGACTTGAGGTAAAGTGGCGCGACCCCGACGAGCATGTCGTCCTGCCGTGCGGCGAGATGATGCGGCTGCCAGCCGGTGCCGGGGCCGACCGAGCCGGATTCCTCGAGCAGATGCAGGAAGCGCCATGTCGTGAACGGATCGAGGGGCCGCCCGCCGTCCACCGTCTCGGGGCAGGCGCAGGCATCCCATTCGGTCTCCGAGATCTCCGCGAGGCTGCGGTGGAGCGTGATGTCGAAGGGCCCGCTCATGCCGGTGGCGGGCTGGTCAAGGAAGGTAACCCTCGAAGGTGACATTCTCGGCCAGCTTCCGCGCCTCGGCCTCGGTTTCGGGCGAGGTGATGGTCCAGCACAGGATGCGCGCGCCCTGCGACTTCAGCTCGGCCACGCGCGGGCGCGCGAGATCGGCGGCTTCGTGGCTGATGAAGCTTGCGCCGGTGGCCTCGTAATCGGGAATGTCGCGCAGGTGCTGCGCGCGTTCCTCGCTCACCGGCTCCTCGGGATCGGGCGGCTCCCAGGACCAGGTGATATGTCCGCGCGGGATGTCGGGTGCGAACTGCGCCATGGCGGCGACGGAGAGCGGGTTGAACGAGGCGACGGCCACCGGCCCCCTGTAACCGGCCAGATCGCGTGCAGCGGCCTCTTCCAGCGGGCCGGTGTGTTCACCCGTATAGGCGTCCTGCGACTTGATCTCGACAAGGACGGGCACGCGGCCCGCCACCTCGCCGAGAAACTCGCGGAAGGTGGGGATGGTCTCGTCAGTCCCGGCCAGTCGCAATGCCCCGAGTTCGGCCGCCGTCAGGCTGTCCACCCGTCCCTCGCGCGCGGTCATGCGCTCGAGCGTGGCGTCGTGGAACACCATCGCCACCCCGTCGGCCGAGGGCTGAAGGTCGAGTTCGATCCCGTAGCCCGCCGCGATTGCCGCCCGTGCGGCGGCGAGGCTGTTTTCCGGCACACCCGGCCCGTGCAGGCCCCGGTGGGCCAGCGGACGGGCAAGGAATGCCTCGGGCAGCGGCACGCGCGCCATCTCAGGCGATCTCGAAGACCGCGTCGATCTCGACCGCGACGCCAAGCGGCAGGCCGACGACGCCCACGGCCGAACGGGCATGGCGACCGGCATCGCCGAAGACCTCGACCATCAGGTCGGATGCCCCGTTGATCACCTTGGGCTGGTCGGCGAAATCGGGTGTGGAGTTGACGAAACCGTTGAGCTTCACGACCCGCACCACCCGGTCGAGATCACCGTCGCAGGCCGCGCGCACCTGTGCGATCAGCGACAGCGCGCAACGCTGCGCCGCCGCCGCGCCCGCCGCCGTTTCCATATCCGCGCCGAGCTTGCCCTTCACGGGGCCGTTTTCGTCCTGGGCGATCTGGCCCGAGACATGAAGCAGATTGCCCGAACGCACGAAGGCCACGTAATTCGCCACCGGGGCGGCGGCCTCGGGCAGGGAAATCCCCAGTTCACCAAGCCGCGCGTCGATCTTTCCAGCCATGCCGCATCTCCTGTATTGCGGGCGGACGCTACTCCCCGGCCCGCGCGGGCGCAACTCACCCGCAGTTCATCCTTCGCGAAAGGTGCGGAGGAAATGGGCGAGGAGCGGCTGGAGCAGATATTGCGCGGGGCTTCGCGCGCCGGTGCGAAACAGCACCTCGCCCTCCATTCCGGGGCGCAGGCGCGGCGCGGCATCCGGCGGGTTCAGGGCGATCTCCACCCGGTAGAAATGCGCGCCGCCCGGCGGGTCCGCCGTCGTGTCCGGGGCGATATGCGCGACATGCCCCGCAAGTTCGGGCAGGTGCTGCGGATCGAAGGCCGTGAGCCGCAGGCGTGCGCCCTGACCCTCGGACAACTGGTCGATGTCCCCTGGCGCAACCCGTGCAACGACAAGGAGCGGCGCATCGGCGGGCAGAAGATGCAGTGCTGCCTCGCCCGGGCGCAGAACGGCGGATGCGCGGGTGACCCGGAGGCCCCAGACCTCACCGGCAGCGGGGGCGCGCAAGGTCAGCGCCCCGATTCTGGCAGCGAGAATGTCGCGCTGTGCCTCGAGTGTGGTCACGGTCATTTCAAGCTCGCGCAATCGGGCGGTGGCTTCGGCCTGGCGGCTGGTGGCGATCTCGTCGATCTGCAGCGCGAGTTCGTCAAGCGCGGCCCCGGCCCGGGCGATGGCGGCGGCGATCTGTGCCTGCCGTCCGGCCATGGCCGCGCGGTCACGTTCGAGCGCGAGGACACGCGATCCCTGGGCGAGGCCCTGTCCGAGCAGGCCCTGCTGGATGTGCAGTTCGCTGGCAACCAGCCGATCCTCCTGCGCGAGCGCGGCGGATTCGGCATGGAGCCCCTCGATCTGGCTGGCGACCTGGCGGCGGCGTTCCTCGATGAGCGCGATCTGCTGCGCCTCGGCCGCGCGACGGGCGGTGAAGAGCGCAAGTTCGCTCGTGTCCCCGGGCGGGAGATCGGGGCGCATGGTGCCGTCCCGTTCGGCGATCAGACGTGCGCGGCGGAGGGCGATGTCGTGCAACTGCGACTCGATGGAGGAAAGCTCGGGCTGCAGGCCGGAGGCGTCGAGCCGGACGAGTGCCTGCCCGGCTGCGACCACCTCGCCCTCGGTGACGAAGACGCGGGTCACAATGCCGCCTTCAGGATGGCGCAGGGGATGGGCCTCACCCCGGACCTCGATCCTTGCGGGGGCGATGATGGCGCTTTCGAGCCGCGCGAACGCTGCCCAGAGACCAAACCCGCCGACCAGCAGCACCAGCGCGACCAGGCCCGAGGCCAGCGGGCGGGCCGCTCCCGTCACGATGCGGCTGCCGGTGCGGTTGTGTCGAATGCCGCGACATTGGCGAGCACCTTGCGCAGCACCTCGTCGCGCGGACCGAAGGCGCGGCGGCGGCCCTCCTCGATCACGAGGACGAGGTTGCACTCCTGCAGGAGCGCGGGGCGATGGGTCATGACCATGGTGCATGTCCCCGCCTCTCGCAGGCGGCGCAAGGTCATGGCGAGCGCGCGCAACCCGTCACTGTCGAGGCCGGCGTCCGGCTCGTCCAGCACGAGCAGCACCGGGCTGCCGTAGAGGGCGCGGGCAAGGCCGATCCGCTGCCGCTGCCCGTCCGACAGGCCGACGTCCGCCTGCGTGTCGTAGCCCTTGGGCAGGCGGAGGATCATCTCATGCGCACCGGCCATCTGTGCGGCGCGGATCACGGCGGCACTGTCCGCACCGGGGGCCAGCCGGGCGATATTGTCCCGCAGGCCCGCGTCGAACAGGGTGACCCGCTGCGGCAGATAGCCGATCCGGCCGCCGCCTTCGCCATATTGCGAAAGTGTCGCGCCATCGAGCCTGACCGCCCCCTGCGCTGCGGGCCAGATCCCCGTGAGCGCCCGGGCGAGTGCGGATTTTCCCGCTCCGGACGGGCCGATCACGCCGACCACATCTCCGGGACCAGCCGCGAAGGAGAGCCCGCGCAGGGTGACCTCGCCACCGGGGGAGAGAACCGTCAGCCCCTCGACCGCAAGATGCCCTTCGGGGCGCGGCAGGGCGGTGGGCGCGGGGCGGGCAGGGCAGGTGCCGAGCAGCAGCGCGAGATTTCCCCAGCCTTCGTGCGCGCGGGCAAAGAGGGCCCACTGGCCGGTGATCGCCTCGACCGGAGCGAGGGCACGGCCGAGAAGGATCGAGGCCGCGATCATCGCGCCTGCGCCCAGTTCGCCCCGGATGACGAGGAAGGCACCGAGCCCCAGCATCGCCGATTGCACGAACAGCCGCAGCGCCCGCACCGTCGCACCAAGACGGCTGCCGGTATCGGCGGCGGCAAGGCCGAGGACGAGCGCCTGCGCCCGTGCGTCCTGCCAGTGCGCAAGAGCGGCGTCCTGCATTCCGAGGCCCGCGATCATCTCCCCCTCCTGCTGCATCTGCGCGGCCGTCCCGTCGGCGCGCAAGGCAGCGCTCCCCGCCTCCTCGAGCGGGGTGGCGAGGCGGAGATGGTTGGCCAGTGCGAACAGGGCAAGCATGACGACCGAGGCAAGGGCAAACGCGCCAAGCAGCGGGTGAAAGAGGAAGATCGCCGCCAGAAACAGCGGTGTGAAGGGCAGATCGTGCAGGGCGAGGAAGGCCGGGGCGGACAGAAGCCGGTGGGTCGCGTCCAGATCGCGCAAGGCCCGGCCCGCGATGGCAGCAACGTCCGGAATCCTGCTGCCTTGCAGCGCCGCGCGAAAGACCCGCGCTGAGAGCGCTGCCTGTAGCCGCGCCGCCGCGCGGGCCATGACCTGTGCGCGTGCATTGTCGAGAAGGCCGAGCATGGCGAACAGGAACCCCGCCAGAATGGAAAGTGCGACCAGGGTCTCGACCGACTGCGAGCCGAGGACACGGTCGTAGACATTCAGCATGTAGAGCGGGCCGGTGAGCATCAGCAGGTTCACGAAACCACCGAACAGCGCGACCGCTGCAAGCAGTCCGCGCAGTTCGCGACGGGCGTGCGCGAGTTCGCGCCTGCCGCGCCTTCGGGCGATGATGTCCATGACACGATCATGTGCCCGGACTGGTTGCCAGCAGGTTGACTCTGGTCTCGGGCCGTCGCCGGGCGTAGAACGGCGAGGGAAGTGAGCGCGGGAGACACGACAGCAGATGCGGGAGCCAGCCAAAGAGGCCAGACCGCGTCCGACATGGATCGTCGCGGCGATCCTCCCGCTCACGCTTGCCGCCTGTTCGGTGGCACCGCCCGGGGTGGAGATTCACGATCCGTACGAATCCTCGAACCGCGAGGTCCATGAATTCAACAGGGGGCTCGATCGCGCGCTCCTGCGCCCTGCGGGGCAGGCGAGCAGGCACCTGCCCGACGCGATCCGCCTCCCGGTGCTGAACTTTGCCCGCAACACCGGCCTGCCCTCGGCCATCCTCAACAACATCCTGCAGGGCGATATCGGCGGAGCCGCCACCAACACCATGCGCTTCGTCCTCAACACGACCGTGGGGGTGCTTGGCCTTGCCGATCCGGCGGGGGCGATCGGCCTGCACGAGGTCGAGGCCGATTTCGGCGGCACGCTCGCGCGCTGGGGCGTACCGGAGGGGGCCTATCTGGAACTGCCGGTACTTGGCCCGTCAACCGAACGCGACGCTGCGGGTGAGGTGATCGACAGGTTGCTCAATCCGCTGGGCCGGATCGACCAGGTGCAGGTCGAGGCGATCGAAGGCCTGCAATATCCGGCATGGGTTGCCGAACAGGTGATCGATCGTGGCCGGTTTGGCGATACGGTCGATTCGGTTCTTTATGAAAGCGCGGATTCCTACGCGCAGACACGCCTCATGTATCTGCAGAACCGCCGCTACCAGTTGGGTGACGCGGGGGATGATGCCCATATCGACCCTTACGGCGGCGGCTCCGCCTTCATTGACCCTTACGAGGACCTGCCATGACCCATGCCCTCACCCGCCGCGACCTTCTGGCCGGAGCGGCGGCGCTGGCGACCGTGATCGCGCTGCCTGCGCAGGCCATGACGCTCGGCCAGGCACAGGCGCATGTCGAGCAGCTCCTGGCCGAAGTGAACCGGATCATCGCGTCCGGCGCACCCGAATCGGTGATGATCGGCGAGTTTGGCGGCGTCTTCGATCGTTTCGCCGATGTCCCGACCATCGCGCGCTATGCGCTGGGTGTGGATGCGCGCGCGGCCTCGGCGGGGCAGTTGCGCAGCTTCACCGCGGCATTCCGCGATTATATCGCCAGAAAATACGGCCGCCGCTTCCGCGAATTCATCGGCGGCCGGGTCGAGTTCGTCACCGCGCGGCAGATCCCGAACGGAATCGAGGTCGAGACACGTGCAGTCCTGCAGGGACAGGCACCGTTCCGCGTCGACTGGCATGTCTCGGACGCCTCGGGGCGCATTGCCTTCTTCAACATCATCATCGACGGCGTGAACATGCTTCTGGCCGAACGGACCGAGATACAGGCGATGCTCGATCAACGGGGCGGCAGCCTCGACCGGCTGACGCGGGATATCGCGGGGGCATAGGAATTTCGTCATTGCGCGGAGCCGAAGGCGACGGGGCAATCCCGACGACAGTGCGCGCGACATCGGGATTGCTTCGCTTTGCTCGCAATGACGGGTGGGGGCGTGGGGCCGGCCGCAACGATTTCTTAACGTGACACTGGCAATGTGACTCTGAAGCCTTGTCGAAAGGGTCCCGCCATGTCGCTTGCCGGTCCGAGCCTGCATCTGAACAGTTCCGCCGCCGTTGCCCTGCGCCTCCTGACCGGCGCCGGGCCACGGCAGGCGCCGGAACTGGCGGAGATACAAGACAAGGGCGGGGTGAAGGTGGCAGATGCGCCTGCGCCCTTCGCTGCCGATCCACCGGGGAACACCCGAATCAGGCTCAGCCTCGAGGCCGCCGAACGTGCCTATGGCGCTGACTCGTTCCTGATGCGAACCGCGCGCGGCATGGCCGATGAGGTCGAGATCAGAATCGCGACGATCCCGGAGAACAAGGAAACCTTCAGGGCGCAGGTGATTGCCATGCTGAGCAAGAGCGAACGCATGCAGGCCGACCCCGGTTTCATGGCCGCACTCCGGTCAGGGCAGATCGTCGTGCACACGATCGACGAGGTGCCGGAACTGGATATGCAGCCTCTTGTGCGATTTACCATGTACAAGGACGGGTATGTCTATGGTAATGGTGGATTTACCCCCGATGGCGGGAATTGGGATCTTTATCAGCAGCTCTCGTCAACACGAGACCAGACCATCGGAGCGATCGACAACGTCCGGTTCTATGCATACTGGCCGCGGCTGGCGTAGCTTTGGAACTGTCAGTTCGACATGGTGGCAGACAGCACGAATGTGCAGGTCGTATAGTTCTCGGTTGATACCGCTACGGCTCCACAGACTGGGCTGGTGGCGGTGCCGTCGGTTTTCGTGAAGTCGAAGTTCAGGGAATTGGCTACGCATCGTGTCGGATCGCCGGAATCCTTGCTGACGCGCACCGTCAATTGACAGGACCTGGTGATGCCGCCGCTGGTATAGGCGTAACGCGCGATCAGCAGCGGCCCGACAGTTGCCCCGTTTACGGCGTTGTGAACGATGGCTTCCGTCGTGCTGTTCGCAATGGACGACGGGACGGTGCAGTTGGACCCCGAGGGTGAGCAGGTCGTGAAGGCAGAATTCACGCTGACCCTGCTGCCGGTCGTGTTCGTCAGATTGAAGGTGATCGTATCGTCTGCCTGTGCCGCGGCCGCAACGCCGATGGCCGCAACAAGCGCGATGATGAAATGGCGGTTCCGTTTCATTTGAGCCTCCGCAGGCTCCCCGCGTACTTATCACATGACTAAAAGCAACTCAAGGTTGTTTTTAGTGGTTGATCTTCTATCAGAGTGGCGACCATATCGGCTATCTCGAAGAAATCATGCACAATCACCCCGGATTCCTGAAGGCACCCAGGGACGACCAGGTAATCGCCCACACTGTTGATGATGTGCCGTCCCTCAGTCCCGGGGCGGGCCGAAGATTTCCTCCAGCGCGCGGTCGATCCCGCCGGCGGTCGAATCCCCCCCGCCCGGCGGGCCGAATGCCTCGCGCAGGGCGGCGTCCACCGCCGGATTGGTGGTGCCGAGCGCGGCTCCCGGTTCTCCCGTCCCCTCGGCCAGGATTCCGCTGGGGTCGATGAAGCTGCCGCCCGTGCCTGAGGGTTCCCTCATCGGCAGCGGGGCGGGGCTCATGTCCGCAAGAATGCGCTCCATCGCCTGACGCCAGATTTCTGCCGGAAGTCCCCCGCCGGTCACCCCGCGCAGCGGTGTGTTGTCATCGTAGCCCATCCACACTCCGACGACGTAATCAGCGGAAAAGCCCACGAACCAGGCATCTCGCGCGGCGCTGGTCGTGCCGGTCTTGCCGGCGAGTTCCCAGCCCGGAATGCGGGCGCGCTGGCCGGTGCCCTGTTCGATCACACGGTTCATCATCCAGATCAGTTCACGGGCGGCCAACTCGCGGATCACCCGCTCGCCGATCCCGCCGGTCTGGTCCATGAGCGGTGCATTGTCGCCCGCGAGCCTGAGTGTGCGGATGCCGTAGGGCGTGACCGAGGAACCGCCATTGAGGATGCCCGCATAGGCCCCCGTCATCTCGATCAGTGTCGATTCCGAAGACCCGAGCGCCAGCGCCGGACCGGAGTCGAGATCGCCGTCAAGGCCGAACATGCTTGCGACCTGCACCACCGAATCGCGGCCGACGGCCTCGGAGAGGCGCACTGCCGGAATGTTGCGGCTTTCTGCAAGCGCCTGCACAAGCGAGATCGGCCCCTTGAACTCCCGGTCGTAATTGCGCGGGCTCCACGGGCCGGACCCGGGGACATTGATCGTCAGCGGCGAGTCGTCGACCGTCGACCACGGGTCGATGCCGTTCTCGAGTGCGGCGGCATAGATGAAGGGCTTGAAGGCCGATCCGGTCTGCCGCAGCGCCTGGGTTGCGCGATTGAACGTGCCTGACGCCCTCGTGTCGCGCCCGCCGACCATGGCCCGCACCGCCCCGTCCGCGCTCATGACGACGATGGCCGCCTGCGCCTCGGACCCCTCGCTGACCTGTGTCTCGAATACCAGTGACAGCGCCTGTTCGGCGGCATTCTGGATGCGCGGGTCATAGGTTGTCTCGATGGTGACGTCCTCGGTCGTAGCCCGGGTGAAGAAATCCGGTCCCTGTTCCATCACCCAGTCGGCGAAGTAACCGCCCGCGCCGCCGCCGCGTGCCCGCTGGCCGAGTTCGGCGGGATGTTCGCGCGCCTCGCGCGCCTGGTCGGAGGTCAGATAGCCCTGGTCTTCCATGAGTCCCACGACCACGCCCGCGCGGCCTTGCGAGCGGGCGAGATTGGCCGTCGGCGCATAGGTCGAGGGCGCCTGCAGGAGGCCCGCGAGCATGGCGGCCTCGGCCGGGCTCACCTCGGCGGCGGAATGGCCAAAATAGCGCTGCGCCGCTGCCTCGAATCCGCGCGCCCCGCCGCCCAGATAGGCGCGGTTGAGATAACTCGTCAGGATGTCTTCCTTGGTGTAGGAGACCTCCATCGACATCGCATAGACCATCTCCTGAATCTTGCGCCAGATCGTGGTCTGGCGGCAGTCGGCCTCGTAGTCGGCCTCGCTTTCCCACTGGGTCGGGTCATAGGGCCGCCCGAGGCAGAGCAGCTTGGCCGTCTGCTGCGTGATGGTCGAGCCGCCATGGCCCTGGAACGGGCCGCGGCCCTGTGAAAGGTTGATGCGAATCGCCCCGAGGATGCCGATCGGGTCGACGCCCGGATGCCACCGGAAGCGGCGGTCCTCGGTCGCGATGACAGCATTGACGAGATGGGGCGACACATCGTCGATCTGCGTGAGATCGAACTGCTCGCCCCGCCAGGCGAAGGGCTGGCCCGAGCGGTCGAGCATGGTGACCGATCCGCGCGCGCGCCCGTCGAGAAGCGACCCGACCGGCGGCAGTTGCACGGCATAGAACGTGACTGCTGCAGCGAGGATCAGTGCCGTGACGATGCCGATGCCCCAGACCATCCGCCAGATCAGGCGCAGGACGCCGGTGAACAGCGCGACGAGCCAGCCCAGCGGCCCTCGGCGCTGCCTGCGCGGTATGGCCTTGCGCCTCTTGCGCGACCGGCCCGCCGGTGGGCGTTTGCCGCCACCGCTGCGCGCCGCGCGCTGCGCCGTGCTGCCCGCCGGATAGCGCCGATCTGCCACCAACGGCCTGCGTCCGCTGCCCCGTCCTGCCATTCCTGCCTGCCCGTTTCCGGCCGTATGGTTGTGCTGTGCCGGTATCACCTGCCTGTCGCGTCCGACAATAGCCATATCGGCGGGAGATGTGGAGAAAGAGGTGCCGCTGCGGTCACTTTCTCCCGGGAAGGCGCAGTCTGGACACGGAACCCCCGCGCCCCTATCTCGTTTCCTCATGGCCAGGGCACCCAGGGATACGAACTATCGCGTGATCGCCGAGAACCGGCGGGCGCGGCATGAATACCGGATCGAGAGCGATCTCGAATGCGGCATCGTGCTCATGGGCTCCGAGGTGAAGGCGCTGCGCGAAGGCCATGCGAACATCACCGAGAGCTACGCCGCCGTCGAGGATGGCGAACTCTGGCTCGTGAACGCGCATATCCCCATCTACGAACCCGCCCGCCAATGGGGCCACGAGGAGCGCCGCCGCCGCAAGCTGCTGGTGAAGAGGAAGGAACTCGCCCGGTTGTGGAATGCGACGCAACGGCAGGGCATGACCATCGTGCCGCTGGTGATGTATTTCAACGACAAGGGACGGGTGAAGCTCAAGCTTGCCATCGCAGAGGGCAAGAAGCTGCATGACAAGCGCGCAACCGAGGCCGCCCGCGACTGGAATCGTCGCAAGGCGCGGCTGCTGAAGGAATACGGCTGACACATTCCTCAGGCAATTTCTGTCGGTTGGCACCACTTCTTGTATTCATCGGGTCCAAGATGCGTTAATATGGTAGGCGCGGACCCTGCAGGGGCCAGGGGGCCGCCGGGTTCGACCCGTTCACCGGCCTCTGGAGAGCGGACAGTGGAATATCTCATCCAGATCGTCGCCGGCCTCGTGACCGGCAACGCCACGGGCACGGCAGCGAAGGGCGTGTCGCTGGGAACCGTGGGCAACTCGATCGCGGGGATTGTCGGCGGGCTTGCCGGCGGGCAACTCATCCCCGACATGATCGGCAACGGGATCGGTGACGCCGTGGTCAACGGCGGGATCGGCGGCATCGTCGTCACGGCGATTGCGGGGCTGGTCAAGAACATGATGGCGAAGTGAGCGTCGCCGGGGACGGGGCGCACGCGCCCCGTCCTCTTGCGGCGGCGGGGTGCCTTCGCTAAGCCCGGCCCGACTTTCGCAAACAGGCAGAGCTATGGGCGATCTCGCCGGACCACTTGTCTCGACCGCCTGGCTGGCCGGACGTCTGGGCGCTGACCGGCTTTGCATCGTCGATGCCACCTGGTTCATGCCGGACGACGCCCGCGATGCGCGGGCGGAGCATGCCGCTGCGCATATCCCCGGTGCGGTCTTCTTCGACATCGACGGGATCGCGGACCATGCGACCGGCCTGCCGCATATGGCTCCCGACCCCGCGACTTTCGCTGCGGCCCTGCGTGATCTGGGTATCGGCGCGGGTGCGTGCGTCGTCATCTACGACGCGCAGGGGATGTTCTCGGCCCCGCGGGTGTGGTGGACCTTCCGCCTGATGGGCTGGCGCGATGTTGCCGTGCTAGACGGCGGTCTGCCGAAATGGCGGGCCGAAGGACACCCCGTCATCGCGGGGGCGACCCACACCCACACCGCACCGCCGCCAACGTTCGCGCCAGATTCATCGCCCGATCCATCGCTTGTGCGCAACGGTGCGCAGGTGGCGCAGGCGATGCGCGATGGCAGCGCCCTGATCCTCGACGCCCGCCCGCCCGGGCGCTTTCGCGGCGAGGCGGCCGAGCCGCGCCCCGGCCTGCGCGGCGGTCATATCCCCGGCTCGCTGAATCTGCCCTTCGCCGAAGTGCTGGCCGCAGACGGCACGATGAAATCGCCCGGCGAGCTGCGCGCCGTCTTCGAGCGTGCCGGACTGGACCCCGACCGCCCCGTCATCACCACCTGCGGCTCGGGGATCACCGCCGCCATTCTCTTTCTCGCCCTTGCCCGCGCCGGGGTGGGCGATGTCTCGCTTTATGACGGATCATGGGCCGAATGGGGCCTGCCGTCCGACCTTCCCGTCGCTCAAGGAGCAAGCTGATGTTCGACCGTCTCACGGAACAGCCCGCCGACAAGATCCTCTCGCTCATGGCGGCCTTCCGCGCCGACCCGCGCGCGGAGAAGATCGACCTCGGCGTCGGCGTCTACAAGGACATGACCGGCCTCACCCCCGTCATGCGGGCGGTGCGCGCGGCCGAGAGGCGGCTGGTCGAGGAGCAGACCACCAAGGCCTATACCTCCCTTGCCGGAGAGCCCGCCTTCCTCGATGCGATGATCAGCCTCATTCTTGGCGATGCGGTCGCGCGCGGGCAGGTTGCGGCGGCGGCGACCCCGGGCGGGACCGGGGCGATCCGGCAGGGGCTGGAGCTTGTGCTGCTGGCCTCCCCCGGGGCGAAGGTCTGGGTCTCGGACCCGACCTGGCCGAATCACGTGTCGATCATGCGGCATCTGGGCATCGAGGTGGAAACCTACCGCTATTTTGACGAGGCCACGCGCGGGCTCGATCTGGACGGGATGCTTGCCGATCTGGGCCGCGTGGCCGGGGGAGATATCGTGCTCCTGCACGGTTGCTGCCACAATCCGACCGGGGTGAACCCCGCCGCCGAGGACTGGGCGCGGATCATCGCCGTCCTGAAGGAGCGTGGCGCGGTGCCGATGGTCGATCTCGCCTATCAGGGATTCGGCGACGGGCTGGACGAGGATGCAACGGCAACCCGCCTGATCGCTGCATCCTTCCCCGAAGTGCTTATTGCCGCGTCCTGCTCCAAGAATTTCGGCATCTACCGCGAGCGCACCGGCATCCTCATGGCGGTGATGCAGGACGAGAGCCGCCGAGATGTCGTGCAGGCCAATCTTGCCCATCTCAACCGCCAGAACTACTCCTTCCCGCCCGACCACGGTGCGCGGGTGGTGACGATGGTCCTCACCGACCCGGAACTGCGTGCCGACTGGGAGGCGGAGCTCGAGGAAATCCGTTCGGGCATGCTGACGCTGCGCGCGCAGCTTGCCGATGAACTGAAACGGCTGACCAATTCCGACCGCTTCGCCTTCGTCGCCGAGCATCGCGGCATGTTCAGCCGTCTCGGGGCCTCGCCGGCGCAGGTGGACAGGATGCGGGAAACGAACGGCATCTACATGGTCGGTGACAGCCGCATCAACATCGCCGGCCTGAACCGCGACACGGTGCCGGTGCTGGCGCGCGCGATCATCGAGGCGGGGGTGTAGGGTGCCCGCGCTCCCGCTTGCATCCCGCCCCTCCCTCGACTAAATGCGCGCGGTGGCCTTCCGGCCGCTTCACATCAGCAATGCCGTGGTCGGCCCGTCGCTCGGGGTCGCATCCGGCGAGGAGAGAGCGACATGAAACTGCATGAACTGCGTGACAATCCCGGCGCGTCGAAGAAGAAGGTCCGCGTAGGCCGTGGTCCCGGTTCCGGCGTCGGCAAGACCGGCGGGCGCGGGATCAAGGGGCAGAAGTCCCGGTCCGGCGTGGCGATCAAGGGGTTCGAGGGCGGCCAGATGCCGCTCTACATGCGCCTTCCCAAGCGCGGGTTCGTGAAGCCGAATCGCAAGGAATATGCGGTGGTCAACCTCGGGCTGATCCAGAAATTCATCGACGCGGGCAAGATCGACGCCAAGGCGGAGATCACCGAGGACGTGCTCGTCGCCTCGGGTCTCGTGCGGCGCAAGCGCGACGGCGTGCGCGTGCTGGCCAAAGGCGAGATCACGGCCAAGGCCAGCATCTCGGTGACCGGGGCCAGCAAGGGTGCGATCGCCGCGGTCGAGAAGGCCGGCGGCGCGCTGAAGGTGGCCGAGACGGCGGCCGCGGCCGAATGACGGCTTGTGTCCCGCCCATGCGGGACCTAAACCCGTGAGAGCGTTTACACGCGCCGCCGACCGCCTCAGCGGCCCGGCGGCGTTGTCCTGACAGAGAGAGCCCTTCATGGCATCTGCAGCCGAACAGATGGCCGCAAATCTCAGCTGGTCCGCCCTGGGCAAGGCGACCGAGCTGAGGCAGCGCATCGTCTTCACCATCCTCCTGCTCGTCGTTTACCGGATCGGAACCTATATTCCCGTCCCCGGCATCGACGGCTCCGCCCTGCGCGAGTTCATGGAAGGCGCCTCGGACGGGATCGGCGGGATGCTGACCATGTTTACCGGCGGCGCACTGGCCCGGATGGGCGTCTTTGCGCTCGGGATCATGCCCTATATCTCGGCGTCGATCATCGTGCAGCTTGTGGCCTCGATGTACGAGCCGATGAAGCAGCTCAAGAAAGAGGGCGAGGCGGGCCGCAAGAAGATCAACCAGTATACGCGCTACTTCACCGTGTTGCTGTCGTTCTTCCAGGCCTATGGCCTTGCCGTCAGCCTGCAGGCGGGGAATCTTGTCTCGTCGCCGGGCCTGTTCTTCATCTTCTCCTGCGTCATCACCCTTGTCGGCGGAACCATGTTCCTGATGTGGGTGGGCGAGCAGATCACCGCGCGCGGGATCGGCAACGGCATCTCGCTCATCATCTTCGTGGGCATCATCGCCGAGATTCCGGCGGCGGCCGCGCAGTTCCTCGCCCAGGGGCAGACCGGCGTCGTCTCGATGCCGGTCATCATAGGCGTGATCGTTCTTCTGGCCGGCGGCCTCGTCTTCATGGTGTTCATGGAGCGGGCCATGCGGCGGGTGCCGATCCAGTATCCCAAGCGCCAGGTGGGCATGAAGGTCTATGACGGCGGCAGTTCGCATCTGCCGATCAAGATCAACCCCTCGGGGGTGATTCCGCCGATCTTCGCCTCGGCGCTGCTCCTGCTGCCGACCACGATCTCGACCTTCAGCCAGACGGGAACGTCGGGCCCGGTCATGAGCTGGATCCTGGCCTATTTCGGTCCGGGCCAGCCGCTCTATCTGCTGTTCTACGGGGCGATGGTCGTCTTCTTCACCTACTTCTACACCAATGAAGTGGCCTTCAAGACCGAGGATGTCGCCGACAACCTGAAGAACCAGAACGGTTTCGTTCCCGGTATCCGCCCCGGTGCACGGACGGCGGAGTTCCTCGATTATGTCGTCACCCGCATCCTCGTGCTCGGTTCGGCCTATCTGACGCTGGTCTGCCTCCTGCCCGAGATCATGCGCTACGAACTCGCGATCCCGTTCTATTTCGGGGGAACCTCGCTCCTGATCGTGGTGTCGGTCGGGATGGACACGATCCAGCAGATCCAGTCGCATCTTCTGGCCCATCAGTATGAAGGGCTGATCGAACGTTCGCAGTTGCGCGGGCGGCGTGGCGGCGCGAAGGGTACCAGAACAGGCAAGCCCAAGGCGAGGGGGCCCGCACGCAGATGACGGACATCATCCTTCTCGGCCCGCCCGGCGCGGGCAAGGGCACGCAGGCCCGCCGTCTTGTCGAGGAGCGCGGCATGATCCAGCTCTCGACCGGGGACATGCTGCGTGAGGCGCGGACCTCGGGCTCCGAGATGGGCCGCAAGGTCGCCGAAGTCATGGACAAGGGCCATCTCGTGACCGACGAAATCGTCATCGGCCTGATCCGCGAGCGTATCCAGACCGCAGGCACCGGAGCCGGTTTCATCTTCGACGGCTTCCCGCGCACGCTTCCGCAGGCCGACGCGCTCGGTGCCCTGATGGACGAGACCGGGCGGCGCATCGACCATGTGATCGAGATGCAGGTCGATGATGATGCACTTGTCGAACGGGTTTCGGGCCGCTCGACCTGCGCCACCTGCGGCGAAGTCTATCATGACCGCACCCGCCCGATCCCGGGCGACGGACGCTGCGTGAACTGCGACGGCACGACCTTCACCCGCCGGGGCGACGATAATGCCGACAGTCTGAAGGTCCGGCTGCTCGCCTATTACAAGCAGACCTCGCCGCTTGTGGGCTATTACTACGCCAAGGGGCTCCTGCGCCAGGTCGACGGCCTCGCTGCCATCGACGATGTGGCGGCGGCCATCGCCGGTGTGCTCGAAGGGGCGGCTTCCGGGGCTTGACGCCCCCCGTGGCACTCTCTATGGGGCTTCAGTCCCCCTGCGGCCATGGTCGCGGGGGCGAATCATGTGGCGGCGCGCTCCGCCGGACGACCTCGTTACTTGCAGCGGCTTTCCGCAGCAGTTGTGAAAAAAGGTTCCGGAGCTACGGAACCGCAACGAAAGGACACCATACGTGGCACGTATTGCCGGCGTGAACATCCCGACCGCCAAGCGGGTTCCCATCGCCCTCACCTATATCCATGGCATCGGTCACCATTTCGCCCGCGAAATCTGCGAGGCGACCAATATCGACCAGAGCCGCCGCGTGAACGATCTCTCGGACGCCGAAGTTCTGGCGATCCGCGAATATATCGACGCCAATCTCGTGGTCGAGGGCGACCTGCGCCGCGAGAGCCAGATGAACATCAAGCGGCTCATGGACCTCGGCTGCTACCGCGGGCTGCGCCATCGCCGCAACCTGCCGGTGCGCGGCCAGCGGACCCATACGAACGCCCGCACCCGCAAGGGGCCCGCGCGCCCGATCGCCGGCAAGAAGAAATAAGGAGAACCCGACATGGCTCGTGATATCCGCCGTGGCGGCAAGAAGAAGGTCTCCAAGAACATCGCTGCCGGTGTGGCGCATGTGAATTCCTCCTTCAACAACACCAAGATCCTGATTTCCGACGTGCAGGGCAATGCGATTTCGTGGTCGTCGGCCGGGACGATGGGCTTCAAGGGCTCGCGCAAGTCCACGCCTTATGCCGCGCAGATGGCCGCCGAGGATGCGGGCCGCAAGGCGCAGGAACATGGCGTGAAGACGCTTGAGGTCGAGGTCCAGGGCCCCGGCTCGGGCCGCGAATCGGCGCTCCGCGCACTGGCGGCTGTCGGTTTCTCGA
>CAYUBT010000002.1:0-41268 GCA_964443055.1 uncultured Rubellimicrobium sp. | reverse complement strand
TCTTTCGTGAAATCCCCGGGTGCAAGCGGCCGAGTTCCTGACGGGAAAACCAGCAGTTCCTCGTCGTCCCAGCGGATCACGACCCCGTTTTCGCCGCTGCGGATGATTTCAAGGGAGGAGATGTCGCGAATCCGGCCCCAGGCGGAAAGGTCGATCCGGTCCTCGCCGGGGGTGAAGTCGAGGATCACATCCGTCTCGCCGTCCGCGCCCAGAACGAACAGATCCGCACCTGCACCGCCCGTCAGCACATCGCTGCCCGGCCCGTCGATCAGGATATCGGCCCCCGCGCCCCCGGACAGCGCGCCGCCCTCATCCCCCGCCCGTAGCACCTGTCCCAGCGCGGCGAGGTCGAGGGTCAGGCGGCTCTGGCCCGTCTCGCCCTCGCCCGCGACATCGACGGTAAGCACCTCGCCCGCGACATGCGCCGTCAGCGCGAGCGGGTTCATCAGCGTGAGCGCATCCGTATCCTCGATCGTGTCGAGATGGACAAGCCGCCCCGAAGGCAGAAGCGCCATGAGCGTAAGCCCGTCATCACTGCCCCCGGCCAGGACAAGGGTCATCTCCCCCGTCGTCACCGCCTCGAGCACCGACAGGCCCGCAAACCGGGTGCTGCGGTCGTCATTCACCTGGTCGCGGATCACCAGCTCACCCCCGGGCATGAGTTCGATCACCGTGACCGATCCCGTCCCGGCCGCGCCCAGCAGGATGAAATCCCGCCCGCCCGCCTGCGTCGTCGCGATCCGCGAGGGGGCACTGACCGCAAGCCCCTCGGCTGCGGTGAGGCGCCCGGCGAACAGGGCCTGCCCCTCACCGCCCAGCCGCCAGAGCGCGAGACTCGCCCCGCGCGTCTCGGCCACGACGAGCCAGTCGCCACTGTCGGCCCGAAGGATCACAGGGGGGACGAGTTCGGCCCCCGAACCAGGGGGTGGCACGGGCGGCGCAGTCACCGTGCCCGAAGGCACCTGAATCTCTGCCGTCTTTGTGATTCCGCCCTCGGCGTCGCGGTGCCAGGCGGTGATCGCGGCGGATTGCAGCGAGGTCGTGTAGAGCGCGTCGCCGTCTCCCGGCACGGGCAGGGCGGTCAGCGAGGTGATCGTCCGGCCGCCGAAATCGAGCGGTATCGTCCCGGCCAGCAGATCGCCCGGCCGCCCGGTCCACCACAAGAGCGCGTCCGCGCCTGCCCCGTGCAGCACCAGCGCCTCGCGTCCGCCGAGCGTGATCACCGTCAGCGCGGGCGTGCCCATCTGCCCCTGCGGTTCGACAAGGCTTTTCTGTTCAAGGATTTCGAGCGCCCCGGCATCGCGCACGATGAGTCCGCCCTGCCAGCCCGTGGCGCTGACAAGCCGCATCCTGTCGGTGCCTGCGCCCGTCAGCGCCAGTGCCCGGATCCCCTCGACATGTGTGGGTGGCCCGTCCAGGACCGTCCCCGCGCCGTGCAGAAAGCCCATCGCCTCGCCCCCCGAAGAGATGAGCGAGCCTTGCTGCGCAGGAGTGCATCGGCGGGAAGGAATTGCGGCGCAGGCGGGGCGTTTGCCGGGGTTTGTCGGAAAATCCCGCGGGGCCGGGTCAGCCGGTCATGTTGCGCTCATGCGCCCTGATCGCCTCTTCGAGATCATCGAAGAAATGGAGCTTTCCGTCTTCGAGCACCGCGCCACAGTCACATAGCCTGCGCAATGTGCCCATGGAATGGCTGACGACGATGGCGCTGGCCCCGGTCATCCTGGCGGTGAAGACCTCATCGGCGCGGGCGCGGAATGCGGCGTCGCCCACGCTCGTCACCTCGTCCACAAGATAGGTGTCGAAAGCGATCCCCATCGAGACGCCGAAGGCCAGCCGCGAGCGCATCCCTGAGGAATAGCTGCGCAATGGCAGGTGGTAATGGACCCCGAGCCCGGCGAAATCCTCGACGAAATCGGCCAGCTCGCCGGTGTCCACACCATAGATGCGGGCGATGAATCGTGTGTTCTGCAGCCCCGAGAGATCGGCATGGAAGGAGCCCGCGAATCCCACCGGCCACGAGATCGTGCCGGTGGAGACGATCCGACCCGACGTCGGATCCATCGTCCCGGCGATCATGCGCAGGAGCGTAGACTTGCCCGCGCCGTTGCGGCCCAGCAGCGCTACCGATCTTCCAGTGGGGAAGGTCGCGCAGATGTCGCGGGCGACGATCTTGCGCCGCCCCTCGAGGGTGAAGACCTTGGTCAGATGGTGGAGCCGGATCATCCGTTCGCCCTCAGCGGCGGTCGCGCAGCGACCAGACGACGAGGACGAGGATCGACCAGGCGAGAAAGGCGAAGAGCGCAACCAGCCCGGCGATGACCGTGCGTTGCGGGAAACGCGCGGTTTCGGCCGTGGTCGGGAGGATATGGGCGGCGAGATAACGGCTCTGGCGCCGCGCCTCGGCCCGGGCGGCGTCATGGGCGGCCATGGCAGCAACATAGCTCTGGCGGGCGAACTCCTGTTCGACCTGGAGGCGTTCGTATTCGCCGACCAGATCTGCAAAGGCCTCGCTCCCCGGTGCGCCGTTCGCCGCTTCATTCCCGCCGAGACCAAGGCGGGTGCGTTCATCGGCAATCCGCGCCTCGATCACCTCGATCCGGCGCTCGATCTGCGCGAGACGCGGATCGAAGCCCGACGACGCGGCACCGCGCAGGAGGTCTGCCTCGATCAGCGCCTCGGCCAGTTGGGCCTGCAATGTGCCGATCAGCCCCGATTGCGCCTGCAGGTCGATAGCGGGATCGACGAGCTGATTGCGGTTCCGGAACCTGGTCAGCGCCTCGCGCGCCTCCTTCAACCGCTCGACCGCCACATCGAGTTCGTCACGCGAATAGCGGATCGCATCCTCGCGCGCGATGGCGTTGAGGTCGTTGATCACGACCGAGCTGCGTTCGATGATCGCGCCGGTGATCGCATTGGCGTCACCGGGGCGGAAGGCGAGTGCGCGGACCTCAATCAGCCCCGAGCCCGCGTCATAGGAGACACGCACCATGCGTCGCCAGTAATCAACCAGATCCTCGAGCGACCCGCCCGGATCGAAGGCAAAGACCGGATCACCTGTTTCCCGGGACAGGCCGGGCAGCGACCACATCGCGCGCAGGTCGAGCGCCTCGTCGATCCCGGCGACAAACTGCTGGCTCTGCAGAAGCTGATACAGAATATCGGCGTCCGGCGAAGGCCCCGAACCGGCAAGCTGCGCAAGCCCCCCCAGAAGCCCGGCCGCCGAGGCTGCGCCCTCCTCGCGGCGCACCGAAAAGCCCGTATAGGAGGCATATTGGTCGGCGGCGCGCTCCCACAGATACCAGACCGTGCCGCCCGTGGGCGCGAGCACCAGAACCAGAAAGCTCGCCAGCGTCAGCCAGTGGCGCAGATGCAGATATGCGCGCCGCACAGGCGGACGGACGGGGGCGGACGGTGGCTTTTGCGCATTTCCCGGATCGGGGGGCGTATCGGGCAATGGCCGCCGTGAGGCGGATGTCGAAGCCGGTTCGGGGACAGGTTTCGCCGACGATCCGGTCGCGGATTTCGGGGAGGGTTTCGGCGTGGATTCCGGGGCCGCATCCGCAGGGGGTGGCGCGGGCGCTGGGACAGCGACCAGCGCTGCGGAACCCCGGCCCGTCTTGCCCGCACTGGACGATCCGGACATGACTATCTCCCGGTAAGGTTGTATCCATCATTCACCTGCTACATGATCCGGGATGAATTTCCCATGGATTTCTGCGAAAGGCCCCGATGACCACGCAGGCCCCCTCGACCCGGCGGACCCCGCCCCGGTTGCCTCTCCTGCGCCCGGCAATGCCGAGACGTCGCCTCGCCGGGCTGCGGACCGTCGCCGCCCTGATCCTGCGCGAGATGGCAACGACCTACGGCCGCTCGCCCGGCGGCTACCTGTGGAGCGTACTCGAACCGGTGGCCGGGATCGCCCTGCTGACTCTCGCCTTCTCGGCCTTCATCCGCTCGCCCGGCCTCGGCGTGAACTTCCCGCTCTTCTATGCGACCGGGATGATGCCCTTCATGGCCTACCAGACCGTTTCGGGCCGGATCGCGCAGGCGCTCACCTTCTCGCGGCCCTTGCTGGCCTATCCGGTCGTCACCTGTCTCGATGCGGTATTCGCGCGGTTCCTGCTGGCGGCGCTGACTGAATTCATGGTCGCCTTCATCGTCTTTGCGGGCATCCTCGCCGTCTTCGATACGCGGGTGATCCCGGACTATCCGCTGATCCTCGAAGCCATGGCGCTGGCCTTGTTCCTCGGACTCGGGGTCGGGACGATGAATTGCTGGCTCATGACGCGGTTCCAGATCTGGCAACGGGTCTGGGCGGTGCTGACGCGGCCGCTGTTTCTCGTCTCGGGGATCTTCTTCCTGTTCGAGACCGTGCCCGAACCTTTCCGCGGCCTCCTGTGGTTCAATCCGCTCGTCCATGTGATCGGCGTCATGCGGCGCGGCTTCTACACGGGCTACGAGGCGCTCTGGGTTTCGCGGCTCTATGTGCTGGGTCTTTCGGCCATCCTGCTCGCGATCGGGATCATGCTTCTACGCCGTGACTGGCGCCGCCTGCTGCAGTTATGAGCACCTTCCCCCGTGTCCTCATCCTCATGGCCACGCGCAACGGCGCGCGATTCCTGCCCGAACAGCTCGACAGCATCGCCCGGCAGGAGATGACAGACTGGGCCCTGCATGTGAGCGATGACGGCTCCGACGACGATACATGCAGGATCGTCACGGACTTTGCCGCCCGTCACCCTGCCCGCGACATCCGCCTGCACGCGGGGCCGCGCTGCGGGGCTGCCGCGAATTTCCTGTCGCTGCTCGGCCGGCACGACCTGCCCCTTGGCCCGCAGACTCATGTGGCCTTCGCGGATCAGGACGATATCTGGCTGCCGGGGAAACTCGGGCGCGCGCTGATGCTGCTGGAAAGGGCGCGACCGGGCCCCGCGATCCATGGCGCGCAATCGCTCCATGTCGACTCCCGGGGCCGTATCATCAGGCGCTCGCACCCGCCTGCGGGCAAGGTGACGCTGGCGCGCGCATTGGTGCGCAACCCCGTTTCGGGCCATTCGCTGGTGCTCGATCCGGCCGCCACGGTGCTGGCCCGTCGCGCGGGCGGGCCGGGGGTGCCGTTCCACGACTGGTGGCTCGCCATTCTCGTCCTCGCCTGCGGCGGGCGGACGGTGATCGACGATGCGGTCGTGCTTCACTACCGCCAGCATGGCGACAATGTCCTGGGCGGCAACAGGGGTGTCAGGGCCGCACTGCGGCGTCTCCGCCTCGTCCTGCGCGGGGATTGGGGGCGCTGGGTCGCGGCCAACCTCGAGGCACTGGGCGACATTCGCGCGCGGGGGGACGAAATGGCGCTGACACCCGAAGCCCGCGCCCTGCTCGACGCGCTCGCGACCGCGCCGAAACGGGGCCGGGACCGTATGCATGTGCTCGCCCGTCTCGACCTTCATCGCGGGGGGCCGGTGCAGGATGCCATCCTTGCCCTTGCCGCCTGGAGCGGGCGGGTGTGAGGACACTCTGCGTCCTGAACCCTCGCAGGAGGTCACAGGCCGCAGTGAAACCCGCAAAATGGCTGCCGGTTGAAGCGCATGGCGGCGGCCTTCCCGGTCGTCGGGAAGTCCTCAGGTGCCGAAGCGTGCGGGCAGGTGGTTGCGGACCAGTTTCCCGGCCAGCGCACCCAGCGCGCAGACGAGTGCAAAGACCCAGCCCGACAGCGAGCCCGCCATGGTTCCCGACAGGAGAACCCCCACGGTGCAGCCCAGCGCGATCATCGCGCCGAAACCGAGGAGCAGCCCGCCGACCGCCAGCCTCGGCAGGCTGGCCAGTGCGGGCCAGACCGGCTTCCACTGTCCGGCCAGTTGCGCGGCTATGGCCGAGCCGAGGACGAGCCCCGCCACGAAGACCCCGTTCCGCGACGCCAGCGTCTCCTTGACCACGGCGATACATCCACGCAACGTGTCGAGGCCGATGAGGCGTTGCGGAAGCCAACCCATGTCGCTGGCGAACGTGCGCGAGACGGAGCCGATCTCGGCCGTGACGCCCAGGGGCGCAACGCGCAGATAGGCGATTACCGCGATCAGCCCGACCAGCAATCCGGCCGTCACCGGAGGCCAGCGGCGGCGGAACAGGGCGTCGGCCGGGCCGGCCGGGGCCTCTTCACGGACCGGGCGCGCATAGCGAAAGAGCAGGATCGTCAGAATGGCGAAGCCCGCAAGCGACAGCGCAATCGCGCCCCCATGGCCGAAATGCGCGGGCAGCCAGATCACCGGATTCGCACTTGCCGACAGCAGAAACAGACTGTTCCACGACAGGAACCCGGCCACGAAGCCGATCAGGACACAGATGAGCACGAGGATCGAGCCGATGCTGCCCTCGCCCAGCCGGTAGAGATGGGCCGACACGCAGGAACCGGAAAGCGCCATGCCCACTCCGAAGGCGAACGCCCCGAGAACCAGCGGAAGGCCGACAGGACCGATGAAGGCGTCAGGAGGAAGTCGCCCCGAGAACGGGTCGGGCACCCAGCCATGCAGAACCGCCGCATAGCCGACGGCACCGCTGGCCAGTGCGACGAGAATGGCCAGAAGCCCGCGCGGGTCGCGGTCGGTCAGCCAGTCGTTGAAATTGCACCAGAAGCAGAATCTGGAGCGCTGCAGGACCACGCCGAAGACAAGGCCGAGCAGCATCGACAGGGGCAGAGGCCTGTTCAATGCGTCCCGCGGCGGCACCAGCCATAGCAGCAGCACGGTCACCAGCAGCAGAGCCGCCGCAACCCCGAGGTTGCGGCGGCCCGGCCAGCCCGTGACCCGTTCAGCGACGGCGCGCTCGACGAGCGCCGGTTCCGCGGGGCGGGTGGTCATCGTTTACTGGCCTGTCCAGACCGTTCCGGCCAGATTCGTGATCGGCACGCCGACCGCGTTGCCGTATTCCGTCCAGGAGCCGTCATAGTTCTGGACGTCATAGCCAAGAATCTTGCTGAGCGCGAACCAGGTGTGGCTGGAGCGCTCGCCGATGCGGCAATAGGTGATGATCGGCTGCGATCCGTCGACACCGACTGCGGCATAGATCTCGCGCAGTTCCTCGGGGGACTTGAACCGCCCGTCCTCGGCCACGGCGGCCGACCATACCACATTCACCGCGCCGGTGACGTGGCCTGCGCGAATGGCGGTCTCCTGGAGGCCTTCGGGTGCGATGATCGTGCCGGTATATTCGTTTTCCGAACGGATATCGACGATGGCATGGGTCTCGTTCAGCGAGGCGTCCACCACCTCGGGCAGGAAGGCGCGCAGGTCGTTGTTGGCCTCGGCGAGCGTGATGTCGCCGGCTTCGGCCACGGGCAGTGCGCTGTCCAGCGGACGGCCTTCCGCCTCCCAGGCGACGCGGCCGCCGTCGAGAAGCTTCACGTCTTCGACGCCGTAGACATCGAGAACCCAGGCACCCCAGGCGGCGAACCAGTTGTTCGTGTCGCCATAAAGAATGATCGTGTCATCCTCCGAGACCCCGGCGGCCTGCAGGAACGCCTCGAGGTTTTCGCGGCTGGCGATGTCGCGGCGGATGGGGTCCACGAGGTCCGTGTGCCAAACGATATTGGTCGCGCCGGGAATGTGGCCGCGCTCGTAGACGCCCGGGTTCACGCTGACCTCGAGAATGGCGATATTGTCGGCGTCGAGATTGGCTTCGAGCCATTCCGTCGTCACGAGCGGGCCGTCATCGGCCAGTGCGCCGGTCGCGGCCACGGCGAGCGTGGCAATACCCGAGACGAGGGAGAGCTTGCGGGAAAACATCTGTATTCCTTTCACGAAAACGATTTTCGGAGGGTCCGAATTCACGGGCAAAGATAACGGCAGGTCACCCTTCGGCAAGAAAAGGGAACCTGCGAAATAACGGGCCGGACAAGAATTCTCATCTCTTTGGCGCAAGAAATTTGGAACATCTGTCCGAAGGGCTGGTTTCAGCCCGATTCTGCATAAGGGGCGGACATCTGTCCCCGTCGATTCGCCGGCAGGAACCGCACCGGCAGGAACCGCAAGCGCTCAGGCCTTCTGCGTGTCGACCGGCAGGGTGGTGGACATGCGCATGGTCTCCATCGAGAATTTGGAGGTGACCTTGCGGCAGTTGATACGGTCGGTGAAGCGCAGATAGAACTCGTCGAAAGCGGCCGTATCCGCAACGATCACCTTGAGCAGGTAATCGGCATGGCCCGCCATGCGGTGGACTTCCATGATCTCGGCGAAGGATGCGACCGCCGTATTGAAACGGTCGCGCCATTCGGGGGTGTGCTCGTCGGCCTCGATCTCGACGAATGCCGTCAGCCCGAGCCCGATCTTCGCCGGATCGACCAGAGCCACCCGTCCGGTGATGATCCCCGCCGCCTCGAGTTTCTGGACCCGCTTCCAGCACGGCGTCTGCGAGAGCCCGACGCGATCCGCAAGCTGCGCGATCGGCAAGGCCGAGTTGCGCATCAGCTCATGCAGGATCTTGCGGTCGATCCGGTCGAGGCTACTGCCGCTCACGCGTCATCCTGTGGTACCAGCGCATTCACGGGCGCTGCGCACCGTTGACGCAGAGGGTCACGGCATGGAGCGAGGTCGTCCCGGTCATGTAGAGCCGGTTGCGACGCGGGCCTCCGAAGCAGAGATTCGAGACGATTTCGGGCACCTTCACCTTTCCGATCAATTCACCTGCGTGATCGAAGCAATGTACTCCATCGAAAGCTGATGACCAGAGGCGTCCTTCGTCGTCCATGCGGAATGCCGTCAGGCACGCCATCGTCGATCAGGGGGAAGGCGTCGCCGCCCGCGAGCGTCCTGCCGTCCACGCGGAACGCCCGGGCATGGGGCGCGGTTTGCCTCTCCTCTGCGAAAATGCAAAAAGACGGCGCTGCCCGTGCAGGAATGCACAAAGCCCATGCGTTGGCATCGACTTCCCGCGCCCCGCGCCAGGGGCCATATGCCGACATGAGACAACAGTCAGGAGATGGACATGGGACTGCTCGTTGACGGGAAATGGCACGATCAATGGTACGACACGGCGAAGACCGGGGGAAAATTCGTCCGCTCGCAGTCGCAGTTCCGCAACTGGATCACGCCCGACGGCAGCCCCGGACCGTCAGGGCGCGGCGGCTTCAAGGCCGAGGCCGGGCGTTATCATCTCTATGTCTCGCTTGCCTGCCCATGGGCCAGCCGGGTGATGATCCTGCGGGCGCTGAAGGGGCTTGAGGACATGATCAGCGTCTCTGTCGTCAACCCCTACATGGGCAGCAACGGCTGGACATTCGCGCCGGGCCCGGGCGTTGTGCCCGACCCGGTTGCCGGGGCGGAGTTCCACTATCAGGTCTATCTGCGGGCCGATCCCGGCTATTCCGGCCGGGTCACGGTGCCGGTGCTCTGGGATCTGAAGGAGGACACGATCGTCAGCAACGAAAGCGCCGAGATCATCCGCATGCTGAACTCGGCCTTCGACGGGATCGGCGCGAAACCCGGCGACTACGCCCCCGCCGACCTTCTGCCCGAGATCGACGCGATCAATGCCGAGGTCTACGATCATGTGAACAACGGGGTCTACAAGGCCGGTTTCGCCACGGATCAGGCGGTTTACGAAGCCGAGGTCGCCAGTGTCTTCGCCACGCTCGACCGGCTCGAGGCGTTGCTGGGCCGCCAGCGCTATCTGGTGGGCGACCGTATCACCGAAGCGGACTGGCGGCTCTTCGTGACGCTGATCCGGTTCGATCCCGTCTACCACGGCCATTTCAAGTGCAACCTGCGCCGTCTGGTCGACTATCCGAACCTCTGGGCCTATACGCGCGAGCTGTACCAGTGGCCGGGCGTGGCGGCGACGGTCGATTTCGACCATATCAAGCAGCATTATTACGGCAGCCATCCGACCATCAACCCCAACCGTATCGTGCCGAAGGGCCCGGTGCTCGACCTGATGGAGCCGTCGCAGCGCAAGCTTGCCCCTGCGGCCTGAAGCCCCGGACGGCCGGGCCCACCGTCCGGCGCTCCGCCGTGTCTGCCCCATGCCTCCCGACGCGCTGCCCCCGGGGCCCCCTGCGCCGGCCTGCGGCAACAGAATGTGCTCAGCCCTGATTCGTCCCGCCGGGGGGCGGGCCGTTCTGCTGCTCTCGATCCGGGGCCGCCGTCTCGACAGGCACGGCGGAAACCAGATCCTCCACCAGGCTAGTGACAAGCTGGTGGCGGCTCGTCAGGCCAGACTTGCGGAAGATCGCGGTGATCTGGGACTTGATCGTCGATTCGGTGGTTCCTCTGAAACCGGCGATCTCGGCATTGCTGAAGCCCTTGATCACCATCAGCGCGACATGGGCCTCGGTCGCCGTCAGCCCCCATTCATCGAACTGGCGCTCCATCAGGTCCTGGAACTGCCCCGAGACCGCCTGCACCTGTTCGTTGAGACGCCCCATCCGCCGCCAGGTCTGCCCGAGCAGGGCAAGCGTGCTGGCGAGGCCGAGCAGAAGCCCGACGCTGGCGAGGATCTCGAGATGTTCCTGCACCTCCCATGGGATGAAGGGGATTTCGACAAGAAAGACCTCCGCCAGGATCTTGAGGCAGAAATAGGCGGCGGCCGAGAGCTGGATCGCGACAATCGCCGAGATGACCGCCATCCGGCGCCATCCGGGGGCGTGATCCGCCGCATGCGGTTTCATGTTCCTGTTGAGCCGGGCCGTCATCAGTTCCCACCCTGCCTGGCCCGAATGGTTCCGTCAGGCAGGAACTCGAGCAGTTCTTCGAGAGGCACCGGCGTGGATGCCTGGTAAGTCTGTACCACGACATCCCTCAGCACCCGGCCCGATGCGCGGCTGACCACGATCTCGCGCAGATGGTTGTCGTTTTCGGCGCGAATCCGCACGCGGTTGAGCAGAGTCACATCGGTGGAGACGATCTCGTATCCGACACGGGACAGGGCCGTGATGATCGTCAGGAACTCGGTGTGCCCATGGGTATCGAGGCCGTCGTGGATTTCTTCCAGCGGCAGGCCCGGTGCGGGGTCGGCCCGGGCAATGCCGGAGGACGCCAACACGAAGGCCAGGGTGACCATGCACAGGAAAATCAGTCCGAGCCGGGGGCCGGGCGTGTCTTCATGTCGAATGAAGCGTTTCGTCATCGCCGGGTTACACGCCACTGATCAAGGGGCCTGACCCGGGCAGCCTAACCGACCGGGCACCCGGTGCCAACGCATGGGAGCCTGATACGTGCCCGGGCACCCGGTCTTCAGACCAGGGGCCCGTAATCCGTGGCGAGCCCTGCCTTTTCGCGGTCTGCCTCATGGTCGAGCGGCCGGGTCGCCCACAGGCGCGCGACTACGAGCAGTGCGATGACGACCAGGGCACCCAGGTAGCTGAAGAGAAGAGACGTGAGAAATCCGTTGCCACTCGCCAGGCACCCCAGCAGAATCATTGTCGCACTGACGGCTGCACCCAAGAGATAAACTGCTGCCATGGCTTCAATCCTTATCCTGCGTTGGTCAGCTCTTGGTGTCAGCATCGGCACTGGCGGGCGGCCCTGACACCGGCGCAAGGTGCTAGCCCGCTGGAATCAAACCAAAGTCGTATGAAGGGCCAGAAAGGGTTCGGATCTGGTTTGTGAAGCAGCAGCCGATAAACCATGCGATATTTCATGATGTTGCGGATTTTCTGCCTCCAGATTGACTGAGGTGGCCCCGGGGTGACCGCTTCGCAAGGTTCCGCAGGACCAGGGCGATCATGATTTGCCGGTCCCCCGAATCCGCCCACGTCCCGTGCGAATCAGGACAAAGGCTGATGCTTTCGATCGAGCCTCCCTGACCGGCCTGGATCGTCATCCAATGGCATGAGGCAGATCAGACTTTGGTCTGATTCACCTCGTCCCAGGGTGGGCTGTCTCCAGATTTTTGTTTCCAACGCAACGCGTTGGAGCCACGGTCAGTTTAGATCGGATGCCATTTTCCTGCCACGGATCAATGCTTTGGTTGGATGGTTAACGGGTCCGGTCACAGTCTGAGCCGAGGAAAGGCAAAAGTTTTCTGGTGGCTCCCGTTGAAGAAAACACGCGTCTGCGAGTGAGGAATAGGGCTCGGTGGGGAACCTGACGCCAACACGTAACGCAGATCAGGCGCGTGATCCGAAACCGCCTCTGCCCCCGCGGCAGCGGCACCACAAGAGAGAGATGAGTCGATGTTCGATATTCAGAAACGAGGTTTCACCTTCTCCGCGCCCCGCCATCTGCGGCTTGCCGTTGCACTGGGCGCGCTTGCGCTTGCGCCGGGAATGGTCTCGGCGCAGACTATTGATCTGGGGGTCGGCAGCATCAGCCTTGGTGGGGGCGGTGTTGGCGTGAATCTCCTTGGTAGCAGGGGTGTCAATGCCAATGTCGGCACCGGTGGCAGCGGCGGCGTCGGTGTGGACGCTTCTGTCGGTGGCAGCAATGGCGTCAACGCCAATGTCGGAGTTGGTAGCCAGGGAGTAGGCGTCAACGCTTCTGTCGGTGGCAGCAATGGCGTCAATGCCAATGTCGGAGTTGGTGGTCAGGGGGTTGGTGTCAACGCCTCGGTCGGCGGCAGTGGTGGCGTCAATGTCGATATCGGCACCGGCGGTTCGGGCGGCGGCAACAACCCCGGCGGAAGCAATCCTGGCGGAAGCAATCCCGGGGGCACCGACCCCGGCGGCACAGATCCGGGCAATGGCACCAACCCCGGCAACGGGAATGGCGGCGGCACCCCGGGCAACGGGATCGTCATCAGCGATGTCGGCGTGCTGACGCAGGCCCGTCTCGCGGTTCCGGCGACCTGTACCAAAGCCGGCAATTACGACCTGCTGATCGGCGTGCCGGTGCTGACGTCGGCCAACCAGATGATCGGCGTGATCGCTGGTGCCTATGTCGAGGGCGGGCTGCTGACGCGGCTGAGGGTGGCTGTCGATCCGGCCTATGCGCCGCCCGGCGGCTGTGTCGAGATTGCGAATCTGGCGGGCAGCCGGGCCGGGGTCGACGGGCTCCTGCTCAACGTCTCGATGCCTGCGCTTCAGGGCGCGCTGCGCTGAGCACGACGCGATTGCCCGTCCGAACGGGGCCCGCCGTGCCATGCAGGTGGCGGGCTCCGTTTCGTGCCTCCGAATCCTCCGCCGACACCGGCATTGATGCCGCTGCAGGACCGTGCAAACGGCCTGTGTGCCGGTGGCCGGCGGGCAAGGCGGCGGCATCGTGAAATAAGAACACAATTCTGCGGCAACGGACAGGGAAAGACCCCTGTCTCGCCCCTTGAACTGCGTCCCGGAAAAAGACCCGACGAGCGAGGCGGGTGGAAGACCGTGTTCGTCCGTTCCTCTCCTCCATGGCGTTGCCGCTTGTTGATTCTGCCGCATTTCCCACCAAAAAGCAGGCAGATGATCACGGAGGCACGTCATGAGATTGTTTTCCCTCACCACACTGGCTCTCCTGGGGCTGAGCACGGCCTCTTACGCTGCGATCGGGCCGCTGATCACCCCGGCCGAGTTGCAGGAACTGATCGGCACCGACGACGCTCCGATCGTGCTGGATATCCGTGGACCGGCCTATGAGCAGGGCCATGTCGAGGGCGCGATTTCGGCCCCCTATGCGCTCTTCCGCGGCGGGGCCGACAATCCGGGGGCCCTTGTGCCCGTCGAGGAACTCGAGTCGCGCCTGCGCGAACTGGGGCTTACCCATGAGCAACCCGTCGTCGTCGTCCACCAGGGAAGTGACGATTCCGATTTCGGGGCGGCTGCGCGGGTCTACTGGACGCTGAAATCTTCGGGGCTCGAGGATCTCGCGATCCTTGACGGCGGGGCTGCGGCCTGGGCGGCCGAGGGCCTGCCGCTCGAGACGCGCACGAACGTGCCGGAGCCCTCCGACATCACCGTGACCTTTTCGGACCGCTGGCTTGCTACCACCGATGACGTCGCCGAAATCATCGCGGGCGAGAGTGAGGCGCGGCTGCTTGATGCGCGTCCGGCCAGCTATTTCGAGGGCCGTGAATCCCATCCGGTTGCGGACCGGCCCGGCACCCTGCCGGGAGCCGAGAACCTGTCCCATTCGGTCTGGTTCCGTGATGGGACCCGCACGCTCGATCCCGCAGGCGCGCTGTCCGAGGCGGCAAGCGTCGGCATCGGGACCGACGATCAGGTCGTGACCTTCTGCAACACCGGCCACTGGGCGGCGACAGAATGGTTCGCGCTGTCCGAACTGGCCGGGGTCGAGGATGTGAGGCTCTATCCCGACTCCATGGTCGGCTGGTCGCAGGAGGGGCGGCCCATGGAGAACACACCCGGCCTGTTCAGCAACCTTCTCGGCCAGTTGCGGGGCGATTGATGCAGGCCATGGCATCTCCCGGCGGGGGCGCATCCCCCGCCATGCTGCGGCGCGGCCTGCTTCTGCTGGCCGCGCTGGCGGCCGTACTGGCGGTCGCCCTGTTCGCGGGGGCGCGGTTCGGTCTGCTGCTCGCCATCGGGCTGGGCTTCGGTATCACCCTTGAAGGGTTCCGCTTCGGCTTTGCCGGACCGTGGCGGGCGATGATCGTGCGCCGCGACCCGGCCGGCGTGCTTGCGCATCTGCTCGCCATCGGGCTGGTGGCCATTGTCGCCTTCCCGCTGCTTGAACAGCATTCGCAGGAAATGTTCGGCGCCCATGCCCCGATCGGCTGGGCGATGCTGGGCGGGGCCTTCGTCTTCGGTGCGGCCATGCAGGTGGTGCTGGGCTGCGGCTCGGGCACGCTAGTGAACGCCGGAAGCGGTAATCCGGTCGGGCTGCTCGCCCTGCCGTTCTTCGCCATCGGCAGCTTTCTCGGGGCCTATGGCCTGATCTGGTGGACCGATCTGGGTGCATTGCCCGTGATCCGGCTGACCGGGCAGCAGGGTCTTGTGACGACGCTGGCGGGTCTGGCTGCCGTGTCCGTGCTGCTTCTGGTGCTCGCCGCGCCCGGCACGCGGCGCATTCCGCGCAACATGGTGTGGGCGGCGCTGGCGCTGGCGCTTCTGGCCATCGGCAACCTGATCGTCGCCGGCCAGCCCTGGGGCGTCGTCTACGGGCTGGGCCTCTGGGCCGCGAAGGGAGCCGTGGCCCTTGGGGCGGACCTGTCGGGCTCGGCCTTCTGGAGCGCGCCGTCCACTGATGCCATCCTGTATCAGAGCGTGCTGACCGATGTGACCTCGCTCACCAATATCGGCCTTGTCGCCGGGGCCTTCCTCGTGGCGGCCTGGCGCAACGGCGGGCTGTCGCAACCCCTGCCGCGCCTGCCTGCGCGCGCCTGGGTGGCGACGATCATCGCGGGGCTCCTGCTGGGCTATTCCTCGCGGCTGGCCTTCGGCTGCAATGTCGGTGCGTTCTTCTCGGGCATCTCGACCGGGAGCCTGCACGGCTGGGCGTGGTTCGCAGCGGCTTTCGCGGGCTCGGCGGTGGGCATCCGGCTACGCCCGATCCTGGGGCTGGAGCCGCGCACATGACCCGGCAACTGACGGCGCCGCTTGCGATCCTGATGATCCTGACGCTGGTCGCACTGGACGTGGTCCGGACCCCGCCGAACCCCTATGCCGCCCCGCCCCTTCTCGCGCTGGGTTCCGGCGAGGCCGCGACCGGCGGCTTCTGCGGTGCCTTGCCCGAATAGCGGAAAGGCGGGAAGCGCCAGGTGGCGGTGGCAGAAAGCCGTGATAGGCTGGCGGTCATGACGGAACCCTGACGAGACGGGCCAGCATGACCGACCACCGCCACCTCCTCTCTCCGCTGCAACTGCGTGGCCAGACCCTGCGCAACCGCATCGTCTTCGGTGCCCACACCAACAACATGGCCGAGAACGGGCTGCCTTCGGCCCGCACGCGCGGATATCTGCTCGAACGCGCCATCGGCGGTGCGGCGATGATCGTCTGCGAGCCGGTGCCCGCGCATCGCACCGGGGTGCTGACGCGCGGCAACTATCTGGCCGAAAGCGATGAGGTCATCCCCGCCTTCCGCGAGTTGACCGGGCCGGTCAGGGATGCAGGCGCGGTGATCGTGCAGCAGATCTACCATATCGGTGCGCATGGCGATTCGGATCTGAGCTTCCAGCCGCACTGGTCGCCTTCGGGCCACGCCAGCTATCACGACAGCGACGGCTCGCACCGGATGACGGAACGCGAGATCGAGGAGCTGATCGCCGCCCATGTCGCCGCAGCGGTGCGGTGCCGGGAATCCGGGTTTCAGGGTGTCGAGGTCTGGGCCGCCTATCATTCGCTGCTCGACCAGTTCTGGACGCCGTGGTCCAATGTCCGTGACGATCAATGGGGCGGCAGCCTCGAGAACCGCACGCGGTTTTCACGTCTCGTGATCGAGGGCATCCGCCGTGAATGCGGCGAGGATTTCATCATCGGCCTGGCGGTTTCGACCTCGGACGCCTATGACGTGACGCTTTCGGTCGAAAGCCTCGCCGAGATCGTCGCCCTGCATGATGCGACCGGCCATGTCGATTACGTTACCTGCGGCCATGGCGGCTATCTCGATTTCGAGCGGCTGATGCCGACCTTCCTGTTCGGCGAGAAGCTGACCGCGCCCGTGACTGAAGTGCTCAGGGGCGCGGTGAAACATGCGAAGATCACCTCCGAGGCGCATATCCGCACGCCCGAGAATGCCGAGGCCGTGATCGCAGCCGGACAGGCCGACCTCGTGTCGATCGTGAGGGGTCAGATCGCCGACCCGCATCTGGCGCGCAAGGTGACCGAGGGACGTGCCGAAGACGTGCGCGGCTGCATTTCCTGCAATCAGATGTGCTGGGGGCGGCGTTCGCGCGACTACTGGATTTCCTGCCTCATCAACCCGTCGGCCGGGCGTGAGTGGGAGTGGGGCGGCGACCGCTTCACGCAGGTGACGTTACCGCAGGACGTGCTGGTGGTGGGCGCGGGTCCGGCCGGACTCGAGGCGGCGCGTGCGGCGGCCGAATGTGGTCACCGGGTCGAGATCGTCGAGGCCGCATCACGAACGGGCGGGCAGTTCCGCCTTGCCGGGGAGCAGCCGCGCCGGGGCCAGATCATCGAGCTTCTCGACTGGTATGAACGCCAGTTTGAAAGGCTTGGCGTCACGCTGCGGCTCAACACGTTCATGGACGAGGACGATATCGCCGCCCATCCGGCCACACAGGTGATCCTCGCCACCGGCTCGCTGCCTGATCCCGACGTTCGCCAGCGCTGGCTGCCGTCCGAGCCGAGCCTGCCGGGATTGGGCAAGGGCAATGTCTGGTCCGCCGAGGAGGTGATGCGGCGCGAGGCACGGCTGGGCGAGCGGGTGATCCTGCTGGACGAAGGCGGCAGCTGGCGGGGCGTCGGCACTGCCTGGGCAATGGCGGAACAGGGTGTCCAGGTCACCATCGTCACGCCTGACGCGCTTGTCGGCAAGGAACTGATCCGCACTTCGGCCGATGGAGCGGCCCGCGCCCGGCTTGCCCGGCTGGGGGCCCGGTTCCTGACCGAGCATGTCGTGACGGAATGGCGCGGTGACGGGGCCACGATCCGCAGCCTGCTGACCGGAGCAGAGGAGTCCATCGCCGCCTCGGCGCTGGTCGTGGCGACGACCAACCAGGCCTTCGATCCCTTTCCCGAGCACTTCCCCGGCAAGACCACCCGCCGCATCGGCGACTGCATCGCCCCCCGTCAGGCACCCTATGCCTTTCACGAGGGTCGCAAGGTCGCGCTGGCGATCCAGCCTGTCGGCCCCGTCGGGGCGGCCGACAGGCTGGATCACATCTGAAATCGAGCGGTGCCCCGCGGAGGCGCATCCTGGGATGTCCTGCAGGCCCCGGATCCATCACACCTTCCGTCATTGCGAGCGGCAGCGAAGCAACCCAGACCCCCCACTTCTCTGGTTTGCCGCGTCGGCTTCGCCTCCGCGCAATGACGGGATGTGCGGGAATCCTGTTGTCTGGATGCCCGTCTGCGGCCCTGTTCGAGGTCGTTACATCAGTTCAGGGAAGGATGTGAGCTTCACTGCAACATGAGCCCGGAGCCATTTCCGTGGAGCAGGCCGTTTCAGACAATGACGCCAGGGGGCCGGCGGCCCCCTGGCGCAGCATCATAAGGATGCGCTGCCGCCTTCAGGCGGCCGACTTCGCCGGCTCGCTGGCAGCGAGGGCCTCGGCCTTGGGGACCGACAGCCATACCGCGAGCATGAAGCCCGCAGCGCCGCCAAGAAGCTTGCCCAGCAGCAGCGGCAGGATCAGCGTCGGCTGGAAGTTGGCCGAGAAGGCCAGATGGTCGCCGAAGCTGAAGGCCGCGCAGACCGCGAAGGCGATCGCCAGCACCTTGTCGCGCGGGCGCATCAGCTCGATCAGCCGATACATGGCCAGGATGTTGGCGGTGGCCGCCAGCAGCCCCGCCGTCCCCTCGGGCTCGAGCCCGATGCGCTTGCCGATCTTCTCCATCGGCCCGGAGAGATATTTGATCAGCAGGTAGACCATCGGGAAGGCCCCGGCGAGCATGATGCCGATATAGCCCGCGATCTCGAGTGCACGGAACTGGTCAGCCTCGTCGGCGATGATGGGATCGAAGCCCCAGGAGCCGAGCACCATGGTGAAGAAGCCGGTGAAATACTCGACGATGGAGAAGACCAGCACCAGCGTGATACCGGCATACATGATCCGCCCGAACCACAGGAAGCCCGTGATCATCGCATCGGGTGCGAAGCGCAGGCCCAGTGCAATGGCGACGCAGAAGACGATCAGCGGCGCGAGGTTGGTCAGGATGAAGCCGATGCCGACGGCGATCTGGTAGCTGGCCTCGGAGATGGTCGAGACGTCGGGGCGGATATGCAGCCCCGAGAGCGCCGCGATCACGGTGGCGATGAACACGCCGATCGGCACCGAGAGAATCCCCGCCATGATGCCGAGGGCCATGTATTTGTGATCGGACTTCTTCAGCATCGCCAGCCCGACCGGGATCGAAAAGATGATCGTCGCGCCCGAGGTGAAGCCGACGACGGTGGCGATCATCCACGCATCACGCGTTTCGGCCAATGCGTCGGCCAGTTGATAGCCGCCCATATCCACCGCGATGATGGTGGTGGCGGCAATGGACGGGTCAGCCCCGATCAGGGCGAACAGCGGCCCGACCGCGGCCTCGATGAACCGCGACAGATAAGGAATGGAGGCCATGATCCCGGCCACCGGAATGAAGATCGGGCCGATGGAATGCAGCCCCTCGATGAACTCCTTGCCCAGTCCCTCCTCGGAATTGCGGATCGAGGCGATAGCCCCCGCGACCGCGCAGGCCATGATGATGTAGATGACGAACGTCCCGATAGACGCCATGTCCCTTCCCCTCCCGTTAAGCCCGGACTCTCCCCCCGGGCGGTTGTTGTTGTCGTTTCCTTTTTCGTGATCAGGCCTTCACCCGCTCTCCCTTCGGGTCATGAAGCGGTGCCATGTGGAGCTCTGCCGACACCGCCTCGCTGGCGACGACAAGTTCGTAGCTGCCTTCGGCAAGGAAGGCATCGCTCACCCCGTCGGCGTTGCGGACATAGCCGTAGCCGATGGGCAGTCCGACGGTGTAGCCGAAGCCGCCACTGGTGAGGTAGCCCACCGGGCTGCCGTTCCTCAGGATCGTCTCGCGCCCCAGGAGGACGACCGAGGGATCGCTGGTGGTGAAACCCGCCAGGCGCTTCTTCAGCGGTGCGGCGGCGGCGGCCTCGCAGGCGGCACGACCGATGAAATCCGTGTTCGTCCTCAGCTTGACCGCCCAGCCGAGACCGGCCTCGAACGGGTTGTCGTTCGGCGTGATGTCCGACCCCCAGGCGCGATAGCCCTTTTCCAGACGCAGGGATTCGATGGCGCGATAACCCGCAGGCCGGATGCCGTGGGGCTTGCCCGCTGCCATCAGCGCATCGAACACCTTGCCCGTTCCCGCGAGGGGCACATGCAGTTCCCAGCCCAGTTCGCCCACATATGTCACGCGCAGCGCCCGCACGACATGGTCGGCGACCTCGATCTCGCGCATATGGCCGAAGGGGAAGGCGGCATTTGACACATCCGCGTCCGTGACTGCCGACAACACCTCGCGCGACTTCGGCCCCATGAGCGACAGCGTGCCCCAGCCTTCGGTCACGTCCTCGATCCGCACATCGGCCCCGCCGGGCAGGTGGTCGGTGATCCAGGCAAGGTCATGGGTGCGGCTGCCGGTGCCCGTGACGACATAGAACAGATCGTCCGAGACCCGCGCAACGGTCAGGTCCGCCTCGATCCCGCCGCGCGAGTTGAGAATCTGCGTATAGGTCAGCCGTCCCGGGTCGCGCGCCACGCGATTGGCGCAGATACGTTCCAGCGCTGCTGCCGCATCGCTGCCCCGCAGCTCGAATTTGGCAAAGGATGACTGGTCGAAGACCCCCACGCCCTCGCGCACGAGGCGGTGCTCCTCGCCCACGGCGTCGAACCAGTTCTGGCGACCCATCGAAAGCTCGTCGCGCGGCGCGACGCCGTCGGGGGCGAACCAGTTCGGCCGCTCCCAGCCCAGCTTCGAGCCGAAGACGGCCCGATGCCCCTTCAGCCGTTCGTAAAGCGGCGAGGTGATGCCGGGCCGGCCCGATTCATATTCTTCATGCGGGAAGGCCACGGTGTAGTGTTTGCCATAGGCCTCGAGCGTGCGCGCCTCGACCCAGGCGCGGTCGCGGTGCAGCTCCGAGAAACGGCGGATGTCGACGACCCACAGGTCGAGCGGTGCCTCGCCCTTGATCGTCCAGTCGGCCAGCACCCAGCCCGCGCCCCCGCCCGCGGCGATGCCGAAGGCGTTGAACCCCGCACCCACGAACATGTTGGCGCATTCATGCGCCTGTCCGAGGATGAAATTGCCGTCGGGGGTGAAGCTCTCGGGGCCGTTGATCATCTGCTTGACCCCGGTTTCCTCGAGCGCGGGCACACGGGCGATGGCCTGGGTCAGATGTTGTTCGAAATGGTCGTAATCGTCGTCGAAGAGGCCGAACTGCCAGTCATCGGGCACGTCGCCGCCGGGCAGGCCGGTGTGCCAGGACTGCGGGTTCGGCTCATAGCCACCCATCACGAGGCCGCCGACCTCTTCCTTGAAATAGATGCCCCGGTCAGGGTCGCGCAACGTGGGCGCGTCGGGTGCAAGGCCGGGGATTCTCTCGGTGACGATATACTGGTGTTTCACCGGCTGCAGCGGAACCGAGACCCCGGCCATCGCACCCACCTGCCGGGCCCATTGCCCGGCGCAGTTCACCACCGTCTCGCAGGCGATCACACCCTGATTGGTGCGCACACGGGTGATGCGGTTGCCGTCCATGTCGAAGCCGGTAACGCGCACGCCCTCGTGGATGCGGACCCCGTGCATCCTTGCGCCCCTCGCCAGTGCCTGGGTGATGTCCGAGGGGCTCGCCTGTCCGTCGGTCGGCAGCCAGGAGGCGCCCACCAGATCGGATGTGTCCATGAGGGGCCACATCCGCTTCACCTCTTCGGGCGAGACCAGATGCATCTCCATGCCGAAGCTGCGGGCGGTGGTGGCAAGGCGGCGGTATTCGGTCCAGCGGTCCGCATTCGTGGCCAGCCGCAGGCAGCCGGTCATCTTCCAGCCCGTCTGAAGGCCGGTCTCGGTCTCGAGCTGCTTGTAAAGCTCGACCGAGTATTTCAGCACCTGCGTGATCGAGGCCGACGAGCGCAACTGCCCCACCAGCCCGGCGGCGTGCCAGGTCGATCCCGACGTGAGCGTGCCCTGTTCGAGCAGCACCACATCGGCCCCGTGGTCGCGGGCGAGGTGGTAGGCGGTGGAGCAGCCGATGATGCCGCCGCCGATGACGACGATCCGGGCCTGCGAGGGAAGCGGGTTTTCCATGGGTCAGCCGTGGTTGGTGCGATAATGGTCGAGTGCGGCGTCGAGCCGTTCGAGGTTCTCTTGCGTATAGGCCACGTAATCGGTTCCCGGTGCGTCGAGGTAGAGTTCCGAGACCATGCTCCACATCGCCTCGCGCAGGAGCGAGGCACATTGCATGGCCGCAAGCGAGCGGCGCAGGTCGCGGTCTGGGGTGCGGTCGAAATACCGCGCAAGCAGCTCGTCCGACTGTTCGGCGGAAAAGCCTGCATTCGACGACAGGCCGGCCAGATCGAACATTGCCGTGGAAAAGCCCGCATATTCAAAGTCGATGAGCCAGAGCCTGTCACCGTCGTCGAGAAAGTTCGCAGGCAGCAGGTCGTTGTGGCCAAAGATGATCGGTAGCGGCATCTGCGCCGCCTCGAGTTCGTCGGCAAGCTCTATCCAGCCGTCCAGCCGCGGCACCATCCGGCTTTCGGCTTTGCGCAGTGTGCGGGCATAGTCGCGCACGACATGGAAAGGCCAGAACAGGAAGGCCGGACCCGAGACGTGACGCGGCATCTCGTGGTGAAAGTCGCGGACGAGGTCGGCCACGCGCACGAGATTGTCGCGTACGTCGGCCTCGCCATAGGTCTTGGCATTCAGGAAACGGCTGACCATCGTGCCCTTGCCCGCATATTCCACGGCGGGGGCAAAGCCTGCCGCCTCGGCGGCGCGGGCGGTCATCATCTCGCGGTCGCGCAGGACGTGGTGGAACGGATAATCCTGACCGAAGCGCACCACATGGTCGCCGGTCGCATCGGTCACGCGCCAGCTTTCGTTGCTGATCCCGCCCAGAAGCGGCCGGAGCCTCAGCTTGCCCTGCCAGATCGGCAGGGCAGAAATCCGTCTGACAGTGTCCTCGGGAACATCCGCGCCGTGGCGCTGGGCCTCTGCCATCAGCCCCTCCTCCTGAGATGTCTGGCTGTTGGGTGAGGATGCAGGCCATATCACGAGTCTGTCAACGGAAATGTTGTATTATGCCCGCTTCGGCCTATTGTCGGGTTTGAATCGGTCATGAAGTGCAACTTATCGGTCATTCGGGAGCCGTGATGGAGCGTTCGCCACGGCATGTGCGGATCCTCGAGATCCTCGAACAGGTCGGCACCGCCGGGGTCAGGCAACTGGCCCACGCCCTTGATGTTTCGGCCGAGACGATCCGCCGTGACCTCCGCACCCTGGCAGAGCGTGGCGAGGTCTTGCGGATGCACGGCGCGGTCGGTCTGCCCTCGGTCGCGCATGAGGCCCCCTTCGACCGCCGCATGCGCGAGAACCGCATCGCCAAGGAGGCCATCGCCCGTCTTGCCGCCACGACGATCCAGGACGGCGCATCGGTCATGTTCGACACCGGGACGACCACCAGCCTGCTGGCGCGGGCGCTGCTCGATCACCGGCGGCTTACGGTGGTGACCAACTCCTCCGACATCGCGCGAACGCTGGCCACGGTGAACGGCAACCGTGTCTATATGGCGGGGGGGGAGCTGCGTCCCGACAGCGGCGCGGCCCTGGGCCATTCGGCTATCGAGTTCATCAACCGCTTCAGCGTCGATCATGCGATCATCTCGGCCGGGGCGGTAAATGCCGACGGCGATGTTCTCGACTACGATCTCGAGGAGGCGCAATTCGGGCAGGCGGTGCTGCTGCGCGGACGGCGGCGGGTGGTGGTCACGGATGCCTCGAAATTCGGGCGCAAGGGGCTGGTGCGGGTCTGTGCCAGCGAAGGATTCGACGAATTGATCGCCAACAGCCCGCCGCCGGGGGATCTCGCGCAGGCGCTCCTGTCGGGCGGGGTCGCGCTGCGGCTGGTGGATGACCCCGAACGCGGGTGAGCCGCGGCTACCCTAGCCTGCCCCGCCGCGCGTTCAGAACGGGTTGACGCAGACGGGTACCTCGGCACGGGCCCTCACGGAAGGTTCGGTCCGGGCAGTCTGCGCCATTCAGCCGCCGATTTCCGTGTAGACCTGTCTTTCGATCATGGTCATGCCGTCGATCGTCCAGCTGCTGTCGCCGAAGAGCATGCCGTCACTTGCTGCGAAAAGGCGGACCGTGAATTCGAACTGCCGACCTTCCTGCGACGTCCCGATTCCGGTCCCCGTGAGTCTGGGCAGGGAATTCTCGTCGCATTCAAGCAGCATGCCCAGATCCGAACTGTCCACAACCGGGGTTTCGCTGGTATCGCCCAGCCCGACCCAGTCGGGCTCACCATCCCCGACGAGATGCAGGTCGACCGTGGGTCTGCCGTCCGCGAACAGGACGAGTGTCCTGTCGATCATGGCGAGGGTTGCCTGATAGGTGTCGATCGTCGGCATCGGGATGGCGGCGCCGCCCGAATGCAGCACGCTTGGCCCGGTAGTGACCGTATAGACCCCGATCAGGTCGTCCTCTTCGGGTTGGTAGCTGCAGATGATGATCGGCGCCTGTGCGGCAACGGGCGCGGCGAGCCAGGATGCGGCGACGATGGCGGCAAGCAGGCCGGGGATCGGGGTGCGCGGCGCAGGGGTGGTTCTGAACACGGCGTTTCCTCTCATGTCTTGCCCCAGCAGCTTTGCTTGCCGACCTCCGGCATCACGGAATCAGGAGCGAATTTACCAGCATTGGTGCAAAAATATACAAAAAATTGGTCTGTTCCGGAGGGAAGCGGATTCTCGTATCGCCAATCCGTTGCCGGAGGCCTGCGCCGGGGAGGCTTTCGGCACCATGGCGGCTCGCAGCTGCCCCGCGCCTGTCATGTGCGCAGGAAAGGCCTGTCGGTCATGCGCAGATAGACCGCGCCCCAGAGCAGGCCGACCACTGCCGCGATCAGCGAGCCTGCCAGCACGCCGATCTTCGCCGCTGCCTGGAGCGCCTCGCTATCGAAGGCCAGCATGGTGATGAAGATCGACATGGTGAATCCGATCCCCGCCAGCAGGCCGACCAGCAACAGAGCCGACCAGGTCACGCCCGGAGGCATGCGGCTCAGGCCAAGCGACACGGCCAGCCAGCTTGCCAGCAATACCCCGACCGGCTTGCCCAGAACGAGTGCCACCGCGACACCGGCCGCGGTCGTCTGCTGTTGCGAGACAGTCAGATCGACGCCGCCCAGACTGACCCCGGCATTGGCCAGGGCGAACAGAGGCATGATCACGAATGCGACCCAGGGATGCAGGGCGGTCTGCACCCGGACCACGGGCGGCAGAAGCTCGCGCTGGGCGTCGCGCAGCTTTCGCAGCGAGGCGGCCTGACCCTCGATGTCCTGCGCACCGTCCGCATTGGCGAGGTCGTTTGACGTGGCGACGAGAACATCGACAGGCCGTGTCCGGGCGGGTCTGGAGACGACCGGGGTCATCAGCCCCAGCACGACGCCTGCCAGCGTCGGATGCGCGCCGGTGACCAGAAGACCTAGCCAGATGATCGCGCCGGGCAGGACATAGGCATGGGCGATTCCGATGCCGAGCCACTGGAATGCGAAGATCAGGAGGATACCGAAACCGGCCACCAGAAAGCCCGACCATTCCAGGCCGCCCGAATAGAAGAAGGCGATGATGAGAACCGCAGCGATATCGTCGATGATCGCCAGCGTGAGCAGGAATATCCGGATATTCGACGGAATCCCCCGGCCGAGAAGCGACAGGACCCCGACCGCGAAGGCGATGTCGGTGGCGGTCGGAATCGCCCAGCCGTTCGCACCCGGCGGCCCGCTGTTGAACGCAAGGTAGATCACCGCCGGAATGGCGACGCCGCCGAGTGCGGCAATGATCGGCAGGCTCGCCTGGTTCAGGTCACTCAGCGCGCCATTGTGCATCTCGCGCCGGATCTCCATGCCGACGACCAGAAAGAAGACGGTCATCAGCCCGTCGTTGACGATGAACTGTAACGTCCGCGTCACGACGAATTCGCCAATCCCGAGCGTGACAGGCGTGGCCCAGAGCACGTGGTAGCTGTCGGCGAGCCATGAATTCGCCCAGGACAGGGCGATGACGGCGGCGATCACGAGGACGATGCCGCTCGCGGCCTCGATCTTCAGGAACCGCTCGAGCGAGCCGAGCGTGCGCTGGCTGATGGCATGGCCGAGGGGGATTCGTGGCGGTATGGGGGAATGGGTCACGAGCGTCACCGGCGTTGCGTGGCGGCCCGACCAGCGCATTTGCCTGCCTCTCCGCCCCATGCGGAGGACACCCGGCAGCCTGCATAGGGGGTGGGGGCCGGGCATGCAAGCAGATGGGCACTCGGCCAGGGGCTCCGGACGCCTGTTGCAGTGAAGTTTGCACCTTCCCTGAAGTGATGTGACGATCTTAACAGGGCCGTGGACAGGCATTCAGACCGCAGATTCCCCCCAAACCCCCGTCATTGCGAGGAGGCGTCAGCCGACGCGGCAAGCCAGAACGCTGGAAAGCTGGCTTGCTTCGCTCCGCTCGCAATGACGGGAATTGACCGCAGCACCATTTCCCCATCGTCATTGCGGGGAGGGGCCTCAGGCTGAATCTTCCGCCCCGTGCCGCTCCGCGCCACCCTCGCGGCTGCGCCACAGCGACCACAGAATCCCCGTCAGCAGGATGGCGAAGGTGATCCCGAGCGACCAGCCCTCGGGGACATGTTCGATACCCAGCAGGCCGGGAGCGAACACCTTGGCGCCGATGAAGATCAGCAGCGCCGCCAGTGCCTGTTTCAGATAGGCGAAGCGGTGAAGCACGGCCGCCAGGGCGAAATAGAGTGCGCGCAGGCCGAGAACGGCGAAGATGTTTGACGTATAGACCAGAAAGGGATCTGTGGTGATCGCGAAGATGGCCGGGATCGAGTCGACCGCGAAGATCACGTCGGCGACCTCGACCAGCACCAGGGCCAGAAACAGCGGTGTCGCGTAACGCACGAGCCTGCCGGTTTGCGGATCAGCCTGCCGGACGGTGAAACGCTCGCCGTGGAGTTCGTCGGTGATGCGGAGACGCCGCCGCAGAAAGCGCAGCAGCGGATTTCGTGACAGATCGGTCGGTTTTTCGGAGGCGAACAGCATCCGCAGTCCGGTCAGGACCAGGAAAGCCGCGAAGAAATAGAGGATCCAGTCGAATCTCGCGATGAGGATCGCGCCGCCGCCGATCATGATGGCGCGCATGACGATCGCGCCGAGAATGCCCCAGAACAGCACCCGGTGCTGATATTCGCGCGGGATGGCGAGGTAGCCGAAGATCAGGGCGATGACGAAAATATTGTCGAGGGCGAGGCTTTTCTCGACGACAAAGCCGGTCAGATACTGCGCCGCGGCGGTGGCCCCGAACTGCCACCAGACAAACAGGCTGAAGAGCAGGCCCATCACGATGTAGCCCGCCGAGAGCAGCAGACTCTCGCGCATTCCGACCTCGCGGCTGCCCCGGTGCAGCACGCCGAGGTCGAGCGCGAGCAGAAGGCCGATGACTCCCAGAAAGCCAAGCCACATCCAGAGCGGCTTGCCGAGCCACAGGATCATCAGAAATTCCATTTGCCGTCTCCAGTTGTCCGGAGCACGGCCCGAGCGGATCACCTGCAGTCAGGACCACGTCGAGCGTGCTCGATCTTGGTCCGACATCACGACCTGTTCTGGTCGCCAGAGGGGCCCGGTCCCGGCTGCCACCTCGTTGTCCGGTGTCCCGCTTTCAATCCCGATCACGGATTGTTGAATGCGCCCTGCGGCTTCGCGCAGGATCATGACCTTCCGCCGCGCTGCCCGCCAGGCAGACTTCGGCCTGCATCCATGCCGGGCGGCGGATCGGGTCTCGCGGGTCGGGATACGCCGTCAGAGGAGCCATTCGATCGGCAAGAGCCCAAGCAGGCGCAATGTCAGGCGCGACAGGGCGCTGGTGCCCGGCTCAATCGTGTGGCGCGCCAGAGTTCCGTCCGGCAAAGCCTCCTCCCATGCGATCCGGCCGCCCCTGCTCAGAACCGGCCTGTAGCTCATGTCCGGGAATCTGCGCGAGAAGGCCTCGGCCAGCCCCCCGGCCATGTTCGGACTGTCGATCAGCACGCCCATCTCGGTGTTGAGAAGCAGGGAACGGGGATCGAAGTTGAAGGAGCCGATGAAGATGCGCTCTCCATCCACGGCCATGGTCTTGGAATGCAGGCTCGCACGCGAGGAGCCACCGATGCCGCGCGGCTCGGGTTCGTCCTGCACGGCATGTTCGGGCATCAGTTCGTAAAGCTCCACCCCGGATTCCAGCAGATGCGGCCGGTAATGCGCGTAGGCGCCGTGGACGAGCGCCACATCGGTTGCCGCCTGCGAATTGGTCAGGATGCGGACCCGCACGCCACTCGCCGACAGGGCCACGAGCTGGCGGGTGAACTGTCGGCCCGGAACGAAATAGGCCGAGACAAGATCCACCGAATGGACGGGTCCGGACAGCAGTGCCATCAGCTGCGGAAAGAGCATGTCCCCGGTCGCCGCCCGCCCCAGCCCCTTGGCCGGATCGTCGCTGACCAGGGTCACCCCGGTCCATTCAAGCCCGATCTGGCCGTCGCGCAACCGCTGGGCGAGCGGCGATGCCCGCAATTGCTCGAAATAGGCCCGCCCCTCGGGCGAGTCCCGCGCCTGTTCCGTGTCGTGGCCCAGCCGCTCCAGCGCTCCTTCGGGGGCCGTCCTGATGATGCGCTCGACCGGATGGGCCGAACCGCTGTGCCAGTAGCGGTCGAAATCCGCGCCGATATCCGCGGCGGCCGGACCGGCGACCAGCACGTCGGTGTCGATGTAATGCGTGCCGTCGCCGAAGCTGAAATAGATGTCGCCGATATTGCGCCCGCCCAGGATGCTCACGGCACCGTCGGCCGTCAGAGACTTGTTGTGCATGCGCCGGTTCAGCCGCACAAAATCGAAGACGAAGCCGAGCGCTTTCGGTCGACGCAGGATGAAGGGATTATAGAGACGGACCTCGATCCCGGGCAGCGCGGTGAGGGCGGCGAGGTCGTCGTCGAGTCCGTAGATGCCGTTGTCGTCGAGCAGGAGCCGCACCCGCACCCCGCGTTCGGCCGCCTTGCGCAGCTCGTCCAGCAGGATCAGCCCTGTCGCGTCGCGCTGCCAGATGTAATACTGCACGTCCAGCGCCACCTCGGCGCTGCGGATCAGCGCGATGCGTGCCGCGAAGGCCTCCGGGCCATCGAGCAGAGGGGCGACGCCGCTGTCGCCGTCATGGCCCGGAGGATGCGCGAGTGCGAGCCTGCCCAGCATGGTCTCGGGTGATGCCTGGACCGCCTCGCTTGCCGTCCTTCCCTCCAGTGGAGGCGGTCGCCAGAACATATGCGCCGCCGTCACCATCGCGACCACGAACAGGATTGCGGAGGCCAGCTTCATCAACAAGTCATCGTGCTCCCGGAGGTCGTGGGCACCGCCAGACGACACCGGAATGACGGGGATCGTCAACAGCCCTGACGTATCGGGCAGGGCACCGAGTGCATGTTGCAGTGAGGGTCCACTGTCCTTCTGAAGTAGGATGCCTTCTGAACCGATGTGGTGCCCCTGGACAGGGCCGTGGATGGGTGTCCGGTCGGGAGAGGATGCCCGAGCTCCCGTCATTGCGAGGAGGCGCAGCCGACGAAGCAACCCGGAACGTGGGGAAGCTGGGTTGCTTCGCCCCGCTCGCAATGACGGAAGGTGTGAGGGATCCGGTGCCCCCCGTTTCCCGGACACGACCCGCGATGACGGGGTGGCGCACCGGCCCTCCGGCTGCGGGTGGGATTCGGGAATATCGTCGTTGTATGATGATCCGAAGACCGCCGGTTGCCGGGATCGTTGCCCGCGCGCATTGAACCGTCACCACCGGCCACGTAGTCTGCCAATCATTCCCGATGAAATGAGAGAGAAGAACCCATGAAGTCCATCGCCTTCGTGCCCACGGCCAACGCCAGCCGTTACCTGCAGCAGTTGTGCAAGCATTTCGGGCACAAGATCGAGACCCGCTTCGATGAGCGGACCGGCACCTGTGTGTTTCCGAACAGCAATGTCGAGATGGTGGCGCATGCGGACCGGCTCGAGATCACCGTCGCGGCTGCCGACGAGGACGGGCTCGCCCGCGGGCGGGATGTCGTCTGGTCGCATCTGGTCCGCTTTGCCTTTCGCGAGGAACTGGCGGCCCCGCAATGGGACATCGCTGCCTGACGCTGGCGCGAGGAGCGAGGGCTTTCCTTGGACAGGCTGGATTGCGACCGGATGTTCTGCGCGGTGGTCGAGACCGGCAGCTTCACCGCTGCCGCCGCGCGGCTGGGGACGAGTTCGGGACAGGCGTCCAAAATGGTCTCGCGGCTCGAATCTCTGCTGAACGTGCGGCTGCTCAGCCGCACCACAAGGGCTGTTGCCCCGACCGAGGCTGGGCTGGCCTATTACGAGCGGCTGCGGATCCTGCTGGATGAGTTCGACGCGCTCGACGCTTCGATCCGGGACGAAAGCGGCGCGCCGCGCGGGCGGTTGCGGCTGAGCGCGCCGCTGACCTTCGGTACACAGATTCTGGTGCCCGCGCTCAACGACTTCGCCGTCGAGTTTCCGGGGATCGAGCTGGATGTGAGCTTCTCGGACCGGCTCGTGCGACTGGTCGATGAGGGATTCGATCTGGCGATCCGCGTCGGCCATCCGGATGATTCCGGTATGATCGCGCGCAAGCTCTGCGACATGCGCCTGCAGATCGTGGCTGCGCCCGACTATCTCGCCCGCCATGGTGTGCCCGAAACACCCGAGGATCTTGCCCGGCTCGACTGCATTCTCGACACCAACATGCGCGAGCCGACCCGTTGGCAGATCCGGGATGCCGATGGCGGACCCGCCACGATCCCGGTCGGCGGCCGCATCCGCTACTCCAACGCGCAGGCCTGCCTGATGGCGGCCGAGGCCGGTCTGGGGCTGGCCTGCCTGCCGGGCTTCATTGCCGGGCCGGCACTGCGCGCCGGACGGGTGCGGCAGGTGCTGCAGGACCATGAGGCCGCGCCCTACAATGTTCATGCCCTCTATCCGCATCGGGGCTATCTGGCCGGCAAGACCCGCAGCCTTGTCGAGTTCCTGATCGCCCGTTTCCAGGGAGTGCCGCCATGGGAGGCCGGGGCGAACTGATTCCACTCTGGAAGCAATGATCTTCTGAATCCGATGATTATCATACGGACAAGCTGATGTCATATCTCTCGCAACGGAGCGCATCCCGCGCGCCGAACGGGAGAAAGCAAATGAAGATTTCCATTCTCGGCACCGGCAACATGGCCACGGGTCTTGCCACGCTCTTCGCTGGCGCGGGCCATCAGGTCGTGATCGCCGGGCGCGATGCGGCGAAGGCCGAAAGCACTGCCGCCACGCTTGGTCAGGGTATCAGGGGGGCCTCCCTCGCGGATGCCGCCGGTGCGGATGTCACCATCCTCGCGGTTCCCTACGAAGCCGCAACCTCTGTCATCGAGGAGGCCGGCGGTCTTGACGGCCGGATCGTCATCGACATCACCAACCCGATGACCGCCGATTTTTCCGGCCTGGCTATCGGCCACAGCACCAGCGCGGCAGAAGAAATCCAGAAAAGCGCGCCAGGCACGCGCGTGGTCAAGGCGTTCAACACCAACTTTGCCCAGGTCCTCCAGAATGGTGGTAAGGCGGCCGGGCAGCCGGTCACGGTCTTCGTCGCCTCCGACGATGCCGGAGCCCGCGAAAGTGTCGCTGCACTGGTCAGGGATGCGGGGCTGAAGGCGGTCGACACCGGCGCACTGGCCTCGGCCCGCTATCTCGAGCCGGTCGCCGCCCTCAACATCGCACTCGGCTTTGGCCATGGCCATGGCACCGACATCGCCCCTGCTTGGCAGGGCATCGGCTGAACCCCATTCGACATTCTCAAAAGGACAGGAACCATGACCGACACTTCACTCTCTTCCCGCCCCGCCGGCCGTAACGTGATCGACGGCGTCAATAACGCCGATCTGGCGGCGACGATCCTGCGCGTCTCGATGGGCGTGCTGTTTCTCGCGCATGTCTGGCTCAAGCTGGTGATCTTCACCCCCGCAGGTACAGTGGGTTATTTCGAAAGCCTCGGCTTTCCGGGTGCCCTCGCCTATCTGGTCATCGTGGCCGAACTTGTGGGCGGAATTGCCCTGATCGCGGGCTTCTGGAGCCGTTGGGTGTCGCTGGCACTGGTGCCGGTGCTGCTCGGCTCGATCTATGCGCCTCATGGCGAGGCCGGTTTCTTCTTCTCGAACGAAGGTGGCGGGTGGGAATTCCCGGCCTTCTGGGCGATCACGCTGATCGTGCAGGCCCTGCTTGGAGATGGTGCCTGGGCGCTGGGACGCCGTGGCGGGAGCCGTGTCTGACCCAGAGAATTGAACAAGGTGCCGGGCTCCGTCCCGGCCCGTTTTTCCGGAGCAATACCATGACGACTGGTGACCATTTCGATCACAAGAACGCTCCCCTCCGCATCGGGCGCGTCCGCCTGAAGGTGCGCGACCTGGAGAAGGTTGCCGGGTTCTACGAGGCCGTACTCGGCCTCACGCGGCTGGAGGAAGGCGCGGGGTCCGTCACGCTGGGCAGCGCCACGGCCCCCTTGCTGGAACTGGCGGGTGATCCGGCGCTGACGCCGCGCGATCGGCGTGATGCCGGGCTCTTCCACACCGCGTTCCTGCTGCCCTCGCGCGCCGATCTGGGCCGCTGGCTGCGCTTTGCCGCCGACAGGCGGATTCCGCTGCAGGGTGCATCGGACCATATCGTCAGCGAGGCGCTCTATCTGGCCGACCCCGAGGGCAACGGGATCGAAATCTACGCCGACCGCGCGCCCTCGCACTGGCGCGATGCGCGGGGCGGTATCCACATGACCACCGAGTCGATGGATGTCGATGGCGTGCTGGGCGCGGCCGAAGGCAGCGAGTGGGCAGGCTTCCCCGAGGACGGTTTCATCGGCCATGTGCATCTGCAGGTCGGGGATACCGGCGCGGCCGAGCAGTTCTACAACGGCGTCCTCGGTTTCGACATTGCCAGCCGTTATCACGGCGCGAGTTTCTTTGGCAGCGGCGGCTATCATCATCACCTGGCCGGTAACATCTGGAACAGCCGCGGCGCGGGTGCGCGTCCGCAGGGCAGCGCGGGGCTCGACCGGGTCGAGGTCATCGTGCGCGATGCGGCCACCCGTGATGCGATCCTCGCCCGCGCGCATGATGCGGGGCTGACAATCGAGCCGGATGGCCAGTCAGCCACCCTCACCGATCCCTGGGGTACGGATATTGCCCTGGTGGCGTGAAAGGAGACGACAATGCTTGTCGACGGGAAATGGATGGAAAACTGGCAGCCGGTGCAGGGCACCGATGCCAAGGGCGGCTTCGTGCGCCAGACCTCGAGCTTTCGCAACTGGATCACGCCTGACGGCAGCCCCGGCCCGACCGGCGGAGGTGGCTTCAAGGCCGAAGCCGGGCGCTATCACCTTTATGTCGCGCTCATCTGCCCCTGGGCCTCGCGCACCCTGATCGGGCGCAGGTTGAAGAAGCTGGACGAGGCGGTCCCGGTCTCGGTGGTGTCCCCGGTGCTGTCCGAACAGGGCTGGCGCTTTGGCGGCTTTCCCCGCTCCGACCGCGACGAGGTGAACGGTGCCACCTGGCTGCACGAACTCTACACCCGCGCCGATCCCCATGTCAGCGGCCGCGCCACGGTGCCGGTGCTCTGGGACAGGCAGCGCGGCACCATCGTCAACAACGAATCGGCCGACATTCTGCGGATGTTCAATTCGGGCTTCGGCGATCTGGCCGACACCTCCGTGGACCTCTACCCAGAGGAGTTGCGGGACGAGATCGAGGCCCTGAACGCCCGCATCTATCCGGCACTCAACAATGGCGTCTATCGCGCGGGTTTCGCCACCACCCAGGAAGCCTATGACGAGGCCTTTTGGCAGGTCTTTGCCATGCTCGACGAACTGGAGGCGCATCTGGCCGATGGTCGCGATTTCCTCAGCGGCGACAGGCTGACCGAGGCCGACATCCGCCTGTTCGTCACGCTGGTCCGATTCGACGCTGCCTATCACGGCCTGTTCAAGTGCAATCTGCGCAGGCTGGCCGACTATCCGAATCTCAGCGCCTATACCGCCCGGATCATCGCCATCCCCGGCGTGCGCGAGACGGTCGATATCGACCACATCAAGCATGGTTACTATTCGGTCAAGGCGCTGAATCCGACCGGGATCGTGCCGCAGGGGCCGGCCCTGCCGGAGTGGCTGGCGGCAAGCTGACCGGCCCGGCAAGCTTCCGGTTCCGGTCCACGCGAGAATCGGCGATGGTGGCGGCACGCGCAGGCCGCCACCGCCCCGTCCGGGTCGGCCTGCACAGCCGACGCTCACGAGGAATCCCCGGCCCGGACCATCCAGCACCGACACGCCATGACCCTGCCCGCCCCGCCTGCGCCACCTTCCTTCCGGCTCTCCAACCTTTTCAGCCTGCGCCCGGCCGCGCGGCGCTGGCCCTTCGCGCTGCGCGCCGGCATCTGCATGGCCGCACCTGTTCTGGCAGGATGGCTCGCGGGCAATATCTCCATGGGGATGATGGCCACGATCGGGGGTTTCACGGCGCTCTACGGCAGCGGCCGGCCCTATGTGAACCGGGTACGGCATCTGGCGGTGGTCGTCCTCGCATTTGCGGTGACGGTCGCGCTGGGGGTCGGGGTGGCGGAAAGCCCGGCACTGGTCGTGTCGGTGGTCGTCGCTATCGCCATGGTGGCGACATTCCTGTGCAATGCCCTGCGGGTGGGGCCACCGGGGGCCTACATGTTCACCCTTGCCTGCGCGGCGGGCACGGCGCTTCCGGTCGGTGATCTAGACCCGCTCCGCATCGGTCTTCTGGTTCTGGCCGGGGGCGCATTCGCCTGGCTCGCGCATATGGTCGGTGCCCTGTTCGCCTTCCGGGCCCCGGAGCGGGCTGCGGTCAGGGCCGCCGCCACGGCTGTCGCGCGCTTTGCCGAAGCCGCAGGCAGCACGCGTGAGGACGACGCCCGTCATGCGGCAGCGCTCGCCATGCGCGATTCATGGACGAGCCTCGTGATCCACCAGCCGGTCCAGCCCCGGCCCGACGGGGTGCTCAGCCATCTGCGCGCCATCAACCGTGAACTGAACCTCGTGCTGGTCGACATCATCAATGCCCCGACGGATGACGATATCCGCACCGCGCTGGCCGCGCGCGCCCATGTTCTCGAAGCCGAAGCAGCGGGGGCCACGCGCAGGCGCGACCGAACCGATCCCGGCCATGTTCCCTTGGGCCATACCGGCCTCATCGGCACATTGCGCGAGAGCATGAATCCATGGTCCCCGGCGGTGATGGCGGCAGCACGGGTCGGTGTTGCGGCAGCGCTCGCCGGGCTCATCGGTGCCGCGTTCGAACTTGAGCGCGCCTATTGGGCCATGGCCGCGGCGGTGCTGATCCTGCATCAGGGGCTCGACTGGATGCGCGCATTACAGCGCGGCATCGAGCGGATGCTCGGCACCATGGTCGGCCTGATCCTTGCGGGCGCGATCCTGATGATCGACCTGCAGGGCCTGTGGCTGGTGCTGGCGATCGGACTCGTGTCGTTCACCATCGAGATGACGGTAATCCGCAATTACGCGCTGGCGGTCGTGTTCATCACCTCCGCGGCACTGACCATCGCCGCCGGAGGCTATCCGGTGGGTGATGTCGGCCACCTGCTGTGGGTGCGCGGCAGCGATACGGTTATCGGCTGCGTGATCGCCCTGGCTGTCCTCGCCGCGACCTCGCCCCGGGTGGTGGCGGTTCGCATCCCGCAGGAACTGGTGCGGACGCTGGACACGCTGCAGAATGTGCTCGGCTTGCTTGCACGAGGCGATCCGCGATCCGGCCCGGCCCGGCTTGCGTATCGCGATCTGCAACAACGCACGATTGCCCTGCTGCAATCCTATGATGCGGCCATCGGCAGCGCCACGCCCCTGCAGAGGGATCTGGCCGAGCGAAGCTGGCCTGCGGTGGTGGCTGCGCAGCGCCTTGCATATCGGGTACTGGCGACCTGCTGGTCACTGGCGGAGATGGAGGAGGACGAGGCTGGTGCCGCCATCCGCGACCTGTTCGGCCTCGATGGCGAGGGGAGGGTCAGCCGGGCGCTGGTTCTGCTGCAGGAGGCCGTCCGCGACGGCACCCGGCCCGTCGCCCTGCCGCTGCTGCCCGAATTCCTGAACACCGAGATGCAGAGCCTGCATGCGTCGATCTCGCGGCTCGCGACGGAACAGGCATCGTGAAACCCCGCTGTGCCCTTTCCGCCGGATGTCGGGCGCAGCCGCCTGCCGTTTACGGGGCCGGGAAATGCGTTGCGCGGCAGCCTGCCGTTGACTAGGCACGGGCGATGAACAGCGATCTGCTGATAGTGCTGGCACTTCTGGCGGCTATCGTCGCCATGTTCGCGCTGAACCGGCCGCGGATGGACGCGGTGGCGCTGATCGCCCTTGTCGCATTGCCGCTTACCGGGACAATCGGCCTGGATGACGCGCTGGCGGGCTTTGCTGATCCCAACGTGATCCTGATCGCCGCCCTGTTCGTGGTCGGCGAGGCGCTCGTGCGTACCGGGGTTGCACAGCATGTGGGCGATGTGCTGATCCGCTATGCCGGGCCGGGAGAGCCGCAACTGATTGCGCTGCTGATGGTGCTGGTCGCGGGGATCGGTGCCTTCATGAGTTCGACCGGCGTCGTGGCGATCTTCATTCCCATCGTCCTGAGGATTGCTGCCGGCACCGGATTGTCGCCGGGACGGCTGATGATGCCGCTCTCGGTGGCGGGGCTGATTTCGGGAATGATGACGCTGGTCGCCACCGCTCCGAACCTTGTCGTCAACACGCAGCTGATGCGAGCCGGGCACGAAGGGTTCCACTTCTTCGCCTTCACGCCGTTCGGCCTGCCGGTGCTGGGTCTGGCGGTTCTTTACATGCTGGTGGCCCGCCGGTTCCTCGCACGCGCACCTGCCCGAACGCCCGCCCCCCGTCCGCGGCTTGCCGACTGGATCGAGAGCTATGGATTGCGTGCCCGCGAGTACCGCATGCGGGTCGAGTCGCATTCGCCCTGGGTGGGGAAGCGTCTCGACATGCTGGATCTGCGGGCCTCGGCCGGCGTCAACGTGCTGGGGGTCGAGCGTGGGCAGGGCTTCGCGCGCAAGCTGATCTGGCCGACCGGCGAAACCGAATTGCGCGCGGACGACGTGCTGTTCCTTGACATCTTCGACAAGGAGCTTCCCGTCTCGGCCTTCTGCGCGCAGAACGCCCTCAGGCGTCTGCCGGTCACCGGCGAATATTTCACCGACCAGAGCCAGGAGATCGGCATGGTCGAGGTGATGGTGCCGCCCGACTCGGATCTGGTCGGGCGGACCGTGACGGAGAACCGCTTCCGCAGCCGCTACGGACTGGTCGTGATCGGCCTGAAACATGGTACGATAACGGTTCCGGCCGACATCCTGTCCGAGGAACTGCGACCGGGTGACACGCTGCTCGTGATCGGGCCGTGGCGGGCGATCCGCAAACTGCACAAGGATCGCGATCTGATCGTGCTGAACCTGCCCGCCGAAGCGGATGAGGCGATCGCCGTTCCGCGCCGGGCACCCCATGCCGTGGCAATTCTCGTGCTGATGGTGGTGATGATGGTCTCGGGTGTGGTGGCGAATGTGCAGGCGGCCCTGATCGCCTGCCTGCTGCTGGGGCTGACCGGATGCGTGGACATGCAGTCGGCATGGCGCTCGATCCACTGGCCGAGCCTGATGGTCATCGTGGGGATGCTCCCCTTCTCGCTGGCGCTCCAGAATACCGGTGGAGTCGACCTCGTCGCCGGAATGCTGCTGACGCTGGTCGGCGAGGCGGGTCCGCGTGCGGCGCTGGCGGCAGTCTTCGTGCTGACCGTGGTGCTGGGGCTGTTCATCTCGAACACCGCGACGGCAGTGCTGATGGCCCCGGTGGCGCTGGCGGTGGCCGGGGCGCTTGGCGCGTCGCCCTGGCCTTTCGCGATGGGCGTGGCGCTGGCCGCCTCGGCCTCGTTCATGACCCCGGTCTCGTCGCCGGTGAACATGCTGGTGGTCGGACCGGGCGGCTACGGCTTCGGCGATTTCGTCAGGATCGGTGCACCGCTGGCGGTGATCGTTCTGGTGGTGACGGTGGCGTTGGTGCCGCTGGTCATGCCGTTCTGAAAGACATGTGCCCGTGCGGTGGTCGAGCCCGCCCCGGCGGGCGAGGAGAAGGTGAATTCTGGCTGGAAGGACGATATCGGGGCCTTGGTCGGCGGTAGTCAGAGCGGGCGGGCCTCCTTGACATGCGTTTCAAAGAAATCCGAGAATGTGGCAACCCGCAGGGGCAACCGCTCATAGGGCGGATAATAGAGTGTCAGCCAGATCTCGGGAGCCGACCAGCCGGGCAGGACGGCGATGAGGCTCCCTGCGGCAAGCTCTTCCTCGATGATGAAGCGCGGCAGCAGGGCGATCCCCTCGCCGTTCAGCACCAGATGCGCCAGCACATCGCCGTTGTTGGCGCTGAAGGGGCCGCTCGTCCGGTGGCTGCGCTGGCTGGCACCCTGTGACAGCTCCCATGTTTCGGCACCGGCATCGGCATGGTAGCCTAGGCAGGCATGGTCCGTCAGATCCTCGGGCGTCTGCGGCGCGCCACGGGCGGTTAGATAGCCCGGCGAGGCGACCAGAATCCGGGGCACCTCGCAGACTTTGCGCCAGATGGTCGACTTGTCGGTCGGTGGCCCCGAGATGCGGATCGCCAGATCGTAATCCGCCTCGACGATATCGACGAAACCGTCCGACAGGGACAGCGACACCTGCGTCTGCGGATAGAGAGTCGCGAATTGCGACAGGACCGAGGGCAGCACCTTCAGTCCCAGCGATACCGGCGCATTGATGCGCAGCCGGCCCGAGGTGATCCCCTGTGCGTCGCGAGTCTCTTCGGCAGCCTCGGCGAGGCCCTCGGCGAGGGGGGCCACCCGCGCGGCATAGACCGCACCCGCCGAGGTCAGCGCGACCTGCCGCGTGGTGCGTACCAGAAGCTGGACCCCCAGCCGGTCCTCAAGCCGGGCGACGGTCCGGCTGACCGACGCGGGGGTCATCGCCAGTTGGCGGGCGGCAGCTGAAAAGCTCGCGGCCTCGGCAACCGCCAGGAAGGTGCGGATGGATTCCAGTTCGCCCATGTCGAGATTGTTACGCTGGACGCAATAGTAAGTGCAAGATCATGTCTGTTCTGCGCGGGGTCGCCGCACCCTATCTTGATAGTCGGATAACATCGAAATGACCGGAGGCATCTCATGCTTACCCAGATCAAGGGCCTGCACCATGTCACGTCGCTGGCGGCGGATGCGCAGGTCAACAACGATTTCTTCACCCGGACACTTGGCCTTCGCCGGGTCAAGAAGACCGTCAATTTCGACGCGCCGGATGTCTATCACCTCTACTATGGTGACGAACTGGGCACGCCCGGTTCGGTGATGACCTATTTCCCCTTCCCGCATATCGTCAGGGGCCGCCGTGGCGCTGGTGAGGTGTCGGAAACCGTGTTCGCCGTCCCCGACGGCTCGCTGGGCGCCTGGCACGAGCGGCTGGCGCAGGACGGCGTCGACGGTCTGGAAGACGTCGAGCGCTTCGGCGAGAAGCGCCTGCGCTTCCACGGGCCGGATGGCGACGACTTCGCATTGGTCGAGGTTGCGGGCGATCCCCGCGCCCCCTTCGCCCGCGGCCCCGTCCCGGCCAGGGAAGGCATCCACGGCTTTCGCGGGGTCACGATGCGCCTGCGCGACGGTGCCGCAACCGAGGAACTGCTGACGTTCATGGGCTACGAGGTCCATGACCGGCAGGGCGACATCACGCGGCTGGTGCTCCCGCAAGGCAATGGTGCCGATATCATCGACCTTGAAGTGACACCCGGTGCAGAGCGGGCGCGCGAAGGCGCGGGCTCGGTCCACCATGTCGCCTTCGCGGTCGAGGATCGCGCGGCGCAGCTGGAGGTTCGCAAGGCGCTGGTCGATGCAGGCGCGCATGTCACCCCGGTGATCGACCGTGACTATTTCTGGGCGATCTACTTCCGCACCCCCGGCGGCGTCCTGTTCGAGGTCGCCACGAACGAGCCCGGTTTCGAGCGTGACGAGGACCGTGCCCATCTGGGCGAGGCGCTGAAACTGCCCGAGCAACACGCCCATCTGCGCGAGCGTCTCGAGCGGACGCTTGTCCCGATCACCGACTGATCATCGCCTGCCCGCGCAAGACCCCCCGCAGGCAACACCTCGGGCATCACCTGTGGAGAAAACCATGTCCCTGAACGGATACACGCATATCGCCACGAAACCCGCCCCCGGCGCTCCTCTTGTCTTCACCTTCCACGGCACCGGCGGCGACGAACACCAGTTCCCCGGCCTGATCCGCCGGATGCTGCCCGATGCGGGCATCGTCTCGCCGCGCGGCGACGTGTCCGAATACGGGGCCAACCGCTTTTTTCGCCGCCGCGCCGAGGGCGTCTACGATATGGACGATCTCGCAGAGCGCACGGCGAAGATGGCCGGATTCATCGGGGCACATGCCGACGCCAACCCCGGTGCTCCGGTCTATGGGCTCGGCTATTCGAATGGCGCGAACATCCTTGCCTCTGTCCTTCTGGAGGCCCCCGAACTCTTCGACCGGGTCGTGCTGATGCATCCGCTGATCCCGTGGAACCCCGAACCGAACGCGGCGCTGCAGTCGCGCGAAATCCTGATCACCGCCGGTCGGCATGACCCGATCTCGCCCTTGCCGCTGACCGAATCCCTTTCCCGCCACCTGTCCGGCCAGGGTGCCGCCGTCGAACTGCTGCTTCACGAGGGAGGTCATGAAATCAGGCAGGAGGAAATCGACGCGATCACCGCTTTTCTGAGAGGCGATCGGTAACGGGATCAACCCCGTTCCGGGTGGCGGCCGCTCCCGTGCCGGGGGCGCGTGGCCGGTGCTGCTTGATCAGCCGATATTGCCCGGCCTTGTTGTGCAGGACAGGCAGCCGCCCGGGGAAGAAATCGCGAAACCGGGCCTGAACAATATACGGAATATACTTGATGAAAAGGTCAAAATGCCGCATTGTCAAAGCTGTTTTTCCAGACTTTGAGCACTCAGGATTGATTCGTGCGCGAGACCCCTTTGTTTTCGCAGTCATTCTGTGCCGTTTCGGCAATTCTTCTGGCCTGCGGGCTGGGGGCCGAGCGAGCGGGGGCCGAGAGTGTAGCGCAGTTCCAGGAATGGGGGCTGGTTTGCTCAGGGTCTGAATGTCGCCTCGCGCAGACATTGATGTCGTCCGAACGGGTCTGGATCGCCACGATCATGCTGCACCCCCATGAGAGCCGCTCGGAGGGTCGCGTAGCAGAGGTGTTTGTTCCGCCTGGCGTGCACTTTCCGTCAGGCTTGTTCGTGGCGGCGGTCCCTGAGGATTATCGGCAGGCCGAATGGGTGAGTTGCGTCGCCATTGCCTGTGAGGGTGTTCTGCGCCTCGATGCCGAGGCCGAGGCCCAGTGGCGGGCCGCGACGGTGGCCGAGCTGCGGT
>CAYUBT010000001.1:0-48438 GCA_964443055.1 uncultured Rubellimicrobium sp. | reverse complement strand
GGCATGACCCATTTCGTCAACCCCACCGAGATCGACGGCGACGTGGTCAGCCATATCGTCAACATGACCAAAAGGCGCGGCGACCTGATCGGCGGCGCGGACTACACCTTCGACTGCACCGGCAACGTCAAGGTGATGCGCGACGCGCTTGAATGCGCGCATCGTGGCTGGGGCGTCTCGGTCGTGATCGGCGTGGCCCCCGCCGGGGCCGAGATCAGCACGCGGCCCTTCCAGCTCGTCACCGGGCGGGTGTGGAAGGGCACCGCCTTCGGCGGGGCCAAGGGCCGAACCGATGTGCCGAAGATCGTCGACTGGTACATGGACGGCAAGATCGAGATCGACCCGATGATCACCCATACGATGCCGCTCGAGGACATCAACAAAGGGTTCGATCTGATGAACAAGGGCGAATCGATCCGGTCTGTGGTAATCTACTGACCGGCCACGGAGGCGCGATACGGAACATAGCAAGGAGGCTCTCCTATGCTCTCGGCCCTCACCTCGCGCCGCCACTTCTCGGACCTGTCCGAACAGGAAATCCTCGCCCTCGCGATCTCCTCAGAAGAGGACGACGCCCGGATCTACCGCACGCTCGCCGAAAGGCTGCGTGCGGATTACCCCGAGTCGGCGAAAATCTTCGACGGGATGGCCGAGGAAGAAGATGGCCACCGTCAGGCGCTCATCGAGTTGCACCGGACGCGCTTCGGCGAGGTGATCCCGCTGCTCCGTCGCGAACATGTCGCAGGGTTCTATGCGCGCAGCCCTGTCTGGCTGACGGCCAACCTCAGCCTCGAGCGGATGCGCGAGGAAGCGGGCGAGATGGAGCGGCAGGCAGGCGCCTTCTACACGAAGGCCGCCCGGAGAACGCAGGATGCCGCCACGCGCAAGCTTCTTGGCGACCTCGCCCATGCCGAAGCGGTTCATGAGGCCCGCGCGCAGCATCTGACCGCACAGGTCGAGGAAAGCGACGCCGGACAGGACGAGGAACGCCGCGCGCATCGCCAGTTCATCCTCACCTGGGTGCAGCCGGGGCTTGCGGGGCTCATGGACGGATCGGTCAGCACACTTGCGCCGATCTTTGCCACGGCTTTCGCCACGCAGGACACGCAAACGACGCTGCTCGTGGGGCTGGCCGCCTCGGTCGGCGCGGGCATCTCCATGGGCTTTACCGAGGCCACACATGATGACGGCGTCATCTCGGGGCGCGGCAGCCCGCTCAAGCGCGGGATCGCAAGCGGGGTGATGACGACGCTGGGTGGGCTCGGCCATGCCCTGCCCTATCTCATCTCCGACTTCTGGACGGCGACGGTGATCGCCATGATCATCGTCTTCGTGGAACTCTGGGCGATCGCCTGGATTCAGAACCGGTTCATGGAGACCCCCTTCCTGCGTGCAACTTTCCAGGTCGTGCTCGGTGGTGCACTGGTCTTCGCAGCGGGCGTACTGATCGGTGCAGGCTAGCGCGGGCTGCATCCAGCCTGCTGCCCCTCACATCTCCTTCTTTTCAGAACGATGACTCCCGGGAACCAAACGGCATGCTGCGGACTTGTCACCTCAGAACGCAGCAAATGGAGGTGTCATCATGTCAGCACCACACAACGATCCCGAAAGGCAGGTGCGGCAGCACCGGGCGCCGATCTACGGCATGCTCGTGCTGGTGATCCTGGTGCTTGCAGGCTTCCTCTGGTGGGTGGCGGATGAGACCGACGATCCCGAGATGCCCGGCCAGGCGAATATCGAAGAAAACGCCGGTGACCTGTCCGGTCAGGACACGGCCCCGCCGCCCGCCGACGAAGGCTCGGTGCCGCCCGCACCCGAGACACCCTGACGCGGCACGTCCGCGGTCGCGCCCGATCCGGGCGTCGGACTGTCGGCTCATGGCTGGTGGCCCTTCAGCGCCCCGTCACGGTGTGAGAGGTTGACTGCCTTGGCGCGGCTGGTCCCCGGGCCTGCGGTTGCCCCTGAGCGGTCAGCATGGCATTGATCCGGCCCGGATCACAGAAAGGGCAAGCAATGCGCACCATCAGCGAGAACAGGTGTTTTGACGGCGTGCAGGGCGTCTATTCCCATGCATCGAGGGCGACGGGCACCGACATGACCTTCGGCCTGTTCCTGCCGTCCGAGGCGCGGGACGGGCCGGTGCCGGTGCTGTGGTTCCTCTCGGGCCTGACCTGCACCCACGAGAATGCAATGGTGAAGTCGGGCGCGCAACGCTGGGCTGCCGAACAGGGGATCGCCGTCGTCTTCCCCGACACCTCCCCCCGGGGCGAGGGCGTGGCCGATGACGACTCCTGGGACATGGGCCAGGGTGCGGGCTTCTACGTCAATGCAACCGAAGCCCCCTGGGCCCCGCATTTCCGCATGTGGGATTATGTGGCCGAGGAACTGCCCGAACTGCTGACCCGCAACTTCGCCATCGATTCCGAGCGGCAGGCGATCACCGGGCATTCGATGGGCGGGCATGGGGCGTTGACGCTCGCGCTCACACTGTCGGGGCGCTACCGTTCCGTCTCGGCGTTCGCGCCGATCTGCAACCCGATGAAAAGCGACTGGGGCCGCAAGCAGTTCACCGCCTATCTCGGGCCGGACGAGACCGCCTGGCACGCACATGACGCCTCGGTCCTGATGTTCGCGCGCCATTTCGACGGACCCGTCCTGATCGACACCGGAACCGAGGACCAGTTCTTCGACAAGCTCGGCACTGCCGCCATGGCCAATGCCGTCGCCGAACGCCGCCAGCCCGTCACCCTGCGACTGCAGCCGGGCTACGACCACAGCTATTTCTTCGTCGCGAGCTTCATGGAGGATCACGTAGGATTCCACGCCGAGGCGCTCTGGGCATGAACCGAACAGCAGGGGCGGGCTGATGCCGCCGGAGGCGGTGGTCCTCGATATCGGCCGGGTCCTGATCCACTGGGACCCGCAGGGATTTTATGACCGCGTGATCGGGCCGACGGCCCGGGAGCAACTTTTCGCCGAGGTCAATCTCGAGGACATGAACGAACGGATCGACAACGGCGCGCCCTGGCGCGAGACGGTTTACGCCACGGCAGAAGCGCATCCGCGGTGGGCGGCGGAAATCCGGCTCTGGCATGACCGCTGGATCGAAATGGCAAGCCCCGCCATCGACCAGTCGGTGCGGCTCATGCGGTCCCTCAGGGCGCGCGGCGTTCCGGTCCATGCGCTCACGAATTTCGGGCGCGAGAGCTTTGCCCATGCCTGCGGGCATTACAGGTTCTTCAACGAGTTCGACGGGGCTGTGGTGTCGGGCGAGCACCGGGTGATGAAGCCCGCGCCGCGCATCTACGAACTGGTCGAGGAGATGACCGGACTTTCGGGCGACAGGCTGATCTTCACCGACGACAATGCCGACAACATCGCAGCCGCCCGGGCGCGCGGCTGGCGGACGCATCTCTTCACCGGCCCCGAAGGCTGGGCTGCGCGGCTGGTGGCGGAGGGACTTCTGGACGAGGAGGAAGCACGATGATCCCCGCCATCATTCCCCGCGACAGGGGCGAGGAGGGTCTCGAATGGCTCGCCGTCGCCGCCGCGATCGCCGATGGCCACGAACGCCCCCGCGCGCTGGTGGCCGACTCGCTGCTGCATCATGCGGATGACGCGCTTCTCAACCGCTCTGCCTGGGTCGAGGGGCTCGGCATCGCCGTGAAGGTCGCGACCGTGTTCCCGGGCAATGTCGCCAGCGGGGGCGAGACATTGGGCGGCGCGGTCGTCCTGTGTTCGGACAAGGACGGACAACTCGAGGCGGTACTCGATTTCCACCTTGTCACGAAGTGGAAGACAGCGGGCGACAGCCTGCTGGCCGCCACGCGCCTTGCCCGCAAGGACAGCCGCAAGATCCTGCTGGTGGGCGCGGGCGCGCAGGCGCGGAACCTTCACGACGCCTATGCCGCCGCCTTTCCCGAGGCGCATTTCACCGTCTGGAACCGCTCGCCCGAAGGGGCCCGGCGGTTCGTGGCCGACCGGCCGGGCACGGCAATCGCCGATGACCTGCAGGCAGCCGTGGCAGGGGCCGACATCATTTCCTGCTCGACGATGGCGCGCGCACCGCTGGTCCTGGGCGAGTGGCTGCGGCCGGGCCAGCATCTCGACCTTGTCGGCGCCTATGGGCCGGGGATGCGCGAGGTCGACGATGCGGCGCTGGTCCGCAGCCGCCTGTTCGTCGATTCGCGCGACACGACGGTGAATCATATCGGCGAGATCATGGACCCGATCGCCTCGGGCGCGATCACGGCGGACCATATTGTTGCCGACTACTATCAGCCCGCGTCATTCCGGCGCCAAACGGATGACGAAATCACCGTGTTCAAGAATGGCGGTGGCGCGCATCTCGACCTGATGGTGAGCCGCCACATTCTGGAGGTCTGGCGCGCACGCCACGGCTGAGCGCGAAAGGAGAGACATGTGGGCTGGTGGATCATCCTCATCCTGCTCGTTGTCCTTGTCGTCCTGGTCTTCGGGCCCCGGCTGGCCGAAGCCCGCCGCCTTCTGCCCGACCAGCGCAAGGCCCCGGGCGAGATGGTCCGGCTCACCGATGGCGCGACACATGCGCTCTGGCACGGGCCATCGCGTGGCCCGGTCATCGTTGCGATCCATGGCATCTCCACGCCGCTGCCGCTCTGGGATCTGCTTGCGCCCGAACTGGCCGATCTGGGCTATCGCGTCCTGACCTACGATCTCTACGGACGCGGCTATTCCGACAATACAGACGCCGAACAGGGACCCGATCTCTTCATCCGTCAGTTGGACGGGCTGCTCGATCACTACGGGATCGCGGAGGACATCACCCTTGTCGGCCATTCCCTTGGCGGTGCCATCGCCACCGCCTGGGCCGCCGCGCGGCCGGGGCGGGTGAAAAGGCTGGTGCTGATCGCCGCTTCGGGCATCGAGGTCACGAATCCGCGCGGGCTGCGTCACGTGATCGAAACTCCGGGCCTGGGCGACTGGCTTTTCGGCCTTGGCGCACCACGCATCCTGCGGCGGTCACTGGCCGTGGCTCCGTCACTCGTCAGGCTCTGCCGGGGAGAACTGCGGCGGCGCGGCTTCCTGCCCGCCGTCCTGTCGTCTCTGCGGCACATGGCGCGGCTGAGGCAGGAGGGCGCGCATCGCACCATCGCCGCTGCCGGGATTCCGGTGGTGGCGATCTGGGGTGACCAGGATCCGACCGTGCCGCGCCGCGCACCGGGGACACTCGTGTCATGGAACCGCGCGGCCAAGCAGGAGATGGTTGCGGGCGGCGGCCATTACCTGCCTGTGACCCATGCCGACGAGGTCGCCGTCCTGCTGCGCGACATCCTGCGCGAGGATTGGCAATAGCCCAGGGCTCCGACTCCATCACCCCTTTCGTCATTGCGAGCGAAAGCGAAGCAACCCGGCCCCACGTCTCCGGTTTGCCGCACCACCTTCGCCTCCTCGCAATGACGGGATCGGGGGACTTGCCCTTGCCCGGCCCAGAGACGACAAGCGACCCCGTCCAGCTCCGGAGGTCCACCCGTGCAACAGAACCGCCGCCCCGGCATCCGCGAACGTCTTGGCCTGCGCCCGGTGATCAACGCCGCCGGGACGATGACCGCGCTCGGCGCGTCGATCATCCTGCCCGAGGCCGTGGAGGCGATGGCCGAGATTGCCGGCGAATGGGTCGAGATCGACGACCTGCAGCGCCGCGCCTCGGAGGTGATAGCACAGGCGACCGGGGCTGAGGCCGGTTTCATCACCGCCAGCACGGCTGCAGGCGTGACGCTTGCCGTCGCGGGCGCGATGACCGGAGCCGATCTTCATGCCATCGAGCGGCTGCCCGACGACAGGGGCGAGCTTCCCGACGAGGTGATCCTGCAGGCTGGCCATGCGATCAACTACGGCGCGCCCATCGCCCAGGCGGTGCGGCTGGCGGGCGCGCGGATCGTGCCTGCAGGCGAGGTGGGCATGGTGATGGACTATCACATCACCGGCGCGATCGGCCCGCAAACGGCGGCGCTGCTGCATATCGTCTCGCATCACGTCATGCCTTACGGCCAGATGCCGCTTGAGGAGGTCGTGGCGCTCTGCCGCCCGCAGGGGGTGCCGGTCATCGTGGATGCTGCCTCGGAATACGACCTGCGCGGCTTTCTGCGGGCGGGGGCCGATCTGGTCGTCTATTCGGGACACAAGTTCCTGTCTGGTCCGACATCGGGGATCGTCGCCGGGCGCAAGGATCTTGTGCGCGCGGCCTGGCTGCAGAATCGTGGCATCGGGCGCGGAATGAAGGTGGGCAAGGAATCCGTGGCCGGGGTCATGGCCGCGCTGAAGGCATGGGAACGGCGCGACCATGCGGGCATCAGGGCAAGGGAGCGGGCGGCCCTCGACCTCTGGCTCGGGACCGTCGACGCGCTTCCCGGCCTTGCCGCAAGGATCGTGCCCGATCCGACCGGCAACCCGCTCGACCGGCTGGAGATCACACCCGGACCCGCCAGCGGCTTTTCTGCAGCGGGCCTCGCGCGGGCGCTGGCGGCGGGCGATCCGCCGGTCATCATCCGCGATGACGAACTCGAGGCGGGCTACATCCTGCTCGACCCCTGTAACCTGCATGACGGCGAGGCACGGATCGTGGCCGACACCCTGCGCCGCATCCATGCCGCGCCCCGCCCGCCCGACGCAATGGCACCGCGCGCGCGGCAGACCGGGCACATCCTGGGTTGGCCCGACTGATGCCCAATTGATGAATGTCATCTTGCGGTTTGACGAGGTGGACGAATCAATGTCATATGCCGGTGCATCCTCGCGCAAGTTACGGCTACAGTAACAGGGGAACAGGGAGGACCGGGTGAACAGTACAGTGCCGGACGGTGGGCGCCCTCTTTTGCGGGTTGAGGGCCTGGTAAAGGATTTCGGTGGGCTGCGGGCTATCGACCATTGCAGCTTTTCGGTGCAGCCAGGCACGATCACCGGACTGATCGGCCCGAACGGTGCCGGCAAGACCACGGCGTTCAACGTCATCACCGGGTTCTTCAAGCCGAATGCCGGCAAGGTGTATCTCGGCGACGAGGACATCACCGCCCTGCCCCCGCATGAGGTCTTCAAGCGCGGCATGTGCCGCACCTTCCAGATCCCGCGCGAACATCCGAGCATGTCGGTCATCGAGAATCTCATGCTCGTCGCCCCGAACCAGATCGGCGAGCAGTTCTGGAACTGCTGGCTTCGTCCTGCCGAGGTGCGCCGTCAGGAAGAGGAAAACCGCGCCAAGGCCGAAGAGGTCCTCGCCTTCGTCGAACTCACCCACGTGACCGAAGAATATGCGGGCAAGCTTTCGGGCGGACAGAAGAAGCTTCTGGAACTCGCCCGCACACTGATGACCGATCCCAAGATCGTGCTTCTCGACGAACCGGCGGCGGGCGTGAACCGCACGCTGATGAAGAGGATCTCGGAAAACATCGAGACCCTGCGCAGCGAGCGGGGGATCACCTTCCTGCTCATCGAGCATGACATGAACATGGTGATGAACCTCTGCGACCCGGTCATCGTCATGAGCGAGGGGCGCAAGCTCATGGAAGGCCGCCCGCAGGACGTGCAGAACGATCCGCGTGTTCTCGAGGCTTATCTGGGTGGGCAATATGCCACTGCTTGAAGTTGACGGCATCACGGCCGGCTATGGTGACAGCGAGATCCTGCACAACGTCTCGATGGTGGTGAACGAGGGCGAAATCGTCTCGATCATCGGCCCCAACGGCGCAGGCAAATCGACGCTGATGAAGGCGGTCTTCGGCCTTCTGCATCCCAAGATGGGCACGATCCGCTTTCAGGGTGCCGACATCTCGCGCAAGCAGCCTTACGAGATCGTGGAACTCGGCATGTGCTACGTGCCGCAGGTGGCCAATATCTTCACCGACCTGACCGTCGAGGAAAACCTCGAGATGGGCGCGTTCCTCCTGCGGGATGCCAATGTCGATGATCGCAAGGCCCGCATCTACGACCTCTTCCCGCGCCTCAAGGAACGCCGCCGCCAGCGCGCGGGCAAGATGTCCGGGGGCGAACGGCAGATGGTGGCGATGGGCGCGGCGCTCATGCTCGACCCCAAGCTCGTGCTGATGGACGAACCGTCCGCCGGCCTCTCTCCGATGATGGTCGAGATGATCTTCGAGCGGATCGAGGATATCAACAAGAACAACGGCCCCGCGATGCTGATCGTCGAGCAGAACGCGCGGCTGTCATTGAAGATGTCGGATCGCGGCTATGTCCTCGCCTCGGGCGAGAACCGTTTCGAAGGCACGGGGCCCGGCCTTCTCAACGACCCGGAGGTCGGCCGCCTCTATCTGGGTGGATGAAGCCGGGAGTCACATGCGATTGCCGTGTCTGGGGGTGCCATGACGACTGACAATTCCACTATCGCCACCGGGGGGGACGCCGAAGCCCCGGCAGAAGAGCGGGTCCGCAACGAAGGCGCAACCGGCCAGAGGCGCGGGCCGCTGCTCATCGCATTGGGCGCGGTTTTCATCCTGTTCCTGGTGCTGGGCTTCGCCAACGGCTCCAGCACAAGCACGATGCTCGGCCTGACCGTGAGCGGTGTGCTGCTGGGTGGCATCATCGCACTCGGCTCCATGGGGCTGACGCTGATCTACGGGGTTCTGAAATTTCCCAACTTCGCCCATGGCGACCTGATGACCATCGGTGCCTTCGTGGCCCTCGCGCTCATCACGGTACTGCCGGGGCACGAGGCCCTCGGCCCCTTCTCCTTCGGCTGGGGCCTGCTCCTGTCGATCATTCTCGCCGTGCCGGTGGTGGCGGCGGTCGCGCTGATCGTGGACCGGATCCTGTTCCAGCCGCTGCGGAAGCGCGGTGCAACGCTCGTGCTCTTCGCCATGGCCTCGCTGGCAGGCATGTTCTTCCTGCGCTCGGTCATCTACCTGATCTGGGGCTCGGACTTCCACTTCTACTATCCGGGCCGCGCCAACCCCGCGCTGTATCTACCCTTCGGCATCCGCATCCAGGCGGACCTGATCTTCACCTTTGCCCTCGCCCTGCTCATGGTGCTGCTGGTCTGGCTGCTCCTGGAAAAGTCGCGCATGGGCAAGGCGATGCGCGCCACGGCCAATAACCCGGACCTCGCGCAGGTGCGCGGAATCAACACCGAACGGGTGATCGCCTGGACCTGGGTGATCGGCGGTGCGCTGGCGGCGGCGGGTGGCGTGATGTACGGGCTTGCCTCGCAGCTTCGTCCCGAGATGGGCTATTTCCTGCTTCTGCCGATGTTCGCGGGCACGATCCTCGGCGGGATCGGCAGCCCCATCGGCGCGCTGGTCGGCGCGCTGATCATCGGCATGACGCAGCAGCTTTCCGCATCATTCCTCGATCCGACCTACGGACCGGGCGTGTCGTTTCTCCTGATGATCCTCGTCCTCATCATCCGGCCGCAGGGCATCTTCACGCAGGGGGGGGACTGAGTCATGGATTCTGCACAACTGGCGCGCGCCTCCTTCTTCGTCCTGCCGCTGTTCCTGCTGGGGCTCCTGGTCATTCCCGGCAGCCGGATCATCAAGGTGATCGTCTCGGTCGTTGCCGCACTGGCAGTCGCCTGGGGACTCGGCACGATGCTGACGGCCGGGATCTTCACCTATGTGGCCTCGTTCTCGACCATGGCGATGATCTACGCGATCCTGAGCCTCGGGCTGAACAGCCAATGGGGCCTCTCGGGCCATGTGAACTTCGGGATCGCGGCCTTCTTCTCCATCGGTGCCTTCACCTCGGCGCTAGTGACGACGGTGATGCCTACGGGGACGCTGGCAAACTATTCCTTCCAAGCCTTCGGCTTCGGGATGCCCTTCCTCGTCGGGGTGCTGGTCGCGGGCGTGGTCTCGGCCGTGCTCGGCTGGCTGGTCGCCATCCCGGTGCTGCGGCTGCGCACCGACTTCCTCGCCATCGCCACGCTGGGGATCGCCGAGGTCATCCGTCTGATCTTCCAGAACGAGCGCTGGCTCGCCAACGGACCCCAGCCCCTGCGCGGCATCCCGCAGCCCTGGCTCTGCCTCGTGGATGATCCGCACTGCGCGTGGATGCCGACATGGCTTGCCAACTGGCTCGAACCCCTGGGCGCGCGTGATTACTCCTTTGTCAACTTCCTGATCGTCGCGCTGGTTCTGACGGTGGTCTATCTCGCGCTCGAACGCATCTCGAACTCACCCTGGGGCCGGGTGCAGCGCGCCGTGCGTGACGAGGAGCAATCGGCCGCGATGAGCGGCAAGGACGTGGCCTTCTACCGGGTCCAGTCCTTCATCATCGGTGCCTTCATCATGGGCGTGGGTGGCGCGGTCTATGCGCATCACATGGTCGCCATCGACTACAGTCACTTCAACCCGCTCTACGCGACATTCATCATCTGGGTGATGCTGATGCTGGGCGGCTCGGGCAACAACCGGGGCGCGATCCTCGGTGCCTTCATCATCTGGCTCGTGTGGACCGGGACCGAGACGCTCGTCGAATGGCTTGCTCCCGCGCTGCGGCTGATCTCGAGCGACCTGCCGTCGCGCGGGGCCTATCTGCGCTGGATGCTGGTCGCGATCATGCTGGCCGCCATCGTCCTCTTCCGGCCGCAGGGCATCCTCAAGGAACGCAAGCGGGTCTCGGACTTCATGCCGAAGAAGGGCAAGAGCAGCTGATACCGCACGCCCTCTCCGGGGCGAGCAGAAGATAAAGAAAGGCGCCGCGGGTTCCCCCCGGCGCCTTTCTCATTTCATCATTCCCAGACACTCCCGGCTGCCGGTTTCTCCAAATGAAACGGGCGCCCGAAGGCGCCCGTTCTCCGTTCATGTCCGCAAGACTCATTCCGAGGGAATGTCGTCCGCCGCGATGATCATCACGTGTTCATAGGAGTCATCCGTCCAGCGGAAGATCTCGTAGGGAGTCTTCACATCGCCGTTCTCGTCGAAGTCGACCGAACCGCCGGCACCGACATAGTCGGTATCGACACCATCGGCGATGTTGCGAATGCCCTGGGTGATCGACTCCTGATCGCCCGCAAGGATCCGCTCACCCGGATCATTACAGACCGTGCGCAGGTTGCCGGCCAGAACGGAGCCGTCGATCTCATCCGCCGAAAGCCCGTCCGCAACCGCCTTGGCCATGGCGAGGCCGATGGACATCGCCGCGTCATAGGTGGTTTCGGTGAAGGGCTGGAGGTTCTCATATTCCGGATAGGCCTCGAGGAAGGCGGCCTGGAAGCTCTGATACGTGGGCGAATTCGGGTCGGCCGAAGGCACGGTGCCCAGCTGGCCCTTCATCGTCTCCGCACCCACGGCTTCGAGAATGTCGTTCGACTGGTTGGCGTCGGTGAACTGGAAGCTGTTGAAGTCGAAGTTGTCGCGGGCTTCCCTGATGATCGCCGTCGTGTGGGCCGGATAGGTCGGCAGAAGGATGAGGTCGGGATCGCCTTCGAGGGCCGCCTGCACGATCGAACGATAGGTGGCCTGCACTTCCTCGGGATGCGCCACTTCAGCCAGCACGGTACCGCCGCGCTTGCGGAAAGCGTCGGCGAAGGCGTTGGACAGGCCCTGACCATAGGGGTTGTTGATGTAGATGGTCGAGACCTTCTCGAACTTGTAGCCGTCGATGAGTTCACCGGCAGCAAGCTGGGCGGCGATGATGCCCTGCAGCGCATCCGAGGGGCTGGTCCGGAACAGAAGGTCACGGCCTTCATCCTCGGGCAGGACGGTGACCAGCGGCGAGGTAGTGCCGTTGCCGACCTGCAGCACACCATTGGGGAGTGTGACCGAGGCCGCGACCGCGACGGTCACACCCGACGACCACGCAGCGATCATCGCCCGGATCTCGTCAGCCTCGACCATGCGGCGGGCAGCGGCGACGGCCGGGGTCGGCAGCGTCTGGGAATCGGCGACGATGACCGGGCCGATGATCGGGCCACCGAACACTTCTTCCGCAGCGCGATTGATCTGGTCGAATGCGAATTGCGCGGCGTCACGGTAGTAAGTGCCGAATTCAGCCGCCGATCCGGTAAAGGGCACGAGTTGGCCGACCGGAATCTGCGCCGGGGCTTCCTGGGCCATCAGACTCGACGGCAGTACGAGGCTGAAGGACGCAGCGGCGCCGGACGCACCTGCAACCTTGATGACATGGCGGCGCGTCAGGCCGCCTCTGGTTTCCTTGTTACGCATTCCTGTTGGCTCCCTCTTTATGATAGTGACTGCCGCCGAGCACAAGACTCTGCAACATGCGTTCACCATAGCACCGGATTGCCGGATGTTAAGCGCTGTCTGTCTGCAATCCGCGAAGGGTCTCCCCCCTTGCCCCCGCCGCACAATCTGCAATGACCGGGCAACACCCTTGCGCGCGATCTGACAGGACACCGTGCCCGCCAATCCGACCCCTGCCCCGCCCGGAGCCGTCGAGCCCGCAACACCGCCCCGCCGAAGCTGGAGCGGGCATCCGCTTCTGTGGCCTGTCCTTGCCGCGCTGCTGATCCTGGGCTGGAGTTCGGGCTTCATCGGCATCCGCTATGCAAGCGAGGAAGCGAGCGTCCTGCTGGTCCTGTTCTGGCGCACGCTGATCGGTGGTGTAGTGCTTCTGCCCTTCGCGCTGATCTTCGGCCCGAGGATGCGCCTGCGCGCTATCGGCGAACAGGCCGCCTTCGGCGTCATGTCGGTGTTCCTCTACCTGGGGGGCTTCTCGCTGGCCATCGAGCAACGCGTGCCCACGGGTCTGGTGGCGCTGATCTCCGACCTTGTCCCGCTGGCGATCATCGTGCTGTCGTTCCCCATGCTGGGGGAGCGGGTGACGGCCCGGCAATGGCTGGGCACGGCAGTCGCCATCGCCGGGGTGGTGCTCGTGTCCTTCGACAGCCTCAGCCTCGGCTCGGCACCGCTCTGGGCCTACGGGCTGACCGTCGGCGCGATGCTGGTCTTCGCCTTCGCCTCCGTCATTCACAAGAAGCGACCGTCACTGCACATGCCGGTGCATCAGGCACTCACGGTCCATATGCTGACTGGCGCGCTGCTGTTCGGGATCTGCGCCGCCTGGCAGGGAAGCCTCATGCCACCGCTTACGCGCAACTTCGCAATAGGCCAGGCGTGGCTGGTGCTGATCGCCACCTTCCTCGCCTATTCGGTCTATTACACGAGCCTGCGGCTCTATCCGGTCGCCCGGGTGAGCGCGGCGATCTATCTGAGCCCCTCGGTCACGATGATCTGGGCCTGGGCGCTGTTCTCCGAACCCCTGACATTCGTCATGTTCGCCGGCCTCGCCGTCACCTTCGTCGGCGTCTGGCTTACCTCGTCATCGCTCGGATAAGGTCTATTTCACCGCCCCCAGCGCAAGGCCCCGCACGAGGTAGCGCTGCAGCCAGGCGAAGATGATCGCCACCGGGATCGTCGCGGCAAAGGTCGCGGCCATGACGTGATGCCATTCGACTGTGTAGCGCCCCGCAACCAGCGAAAAGATCTGGATCGGCAGGGTGTAGCTGTCCTGGGTGCGCAGCATGGTCAAGGCGATGACGAATTCGTTCCAGGCATTGATGAAGGTGAAGAGCGCGGTCACGACCATCGCGGGCAGGGCCAGCGGCAGGAACACGCGGACGAGCGCCTGCCAGGGCGAGGCACCCTCGATCCAGGCAGCTTCCTCGAGATCCCTGGGGATGGTCGCGAAATAGCTCTGCAGCATCCAGACCGAGAAGGCGATTCCGAAGGCCGCATAGACGACCACGACAGAGTTGGTGCTGTCCACCAGCCCCAGCCAGACAATCAGGCGGAACAGGCCGATGACGAGGATGATGGGCGAAAGCATCTGGCTGACGAGCAGGAACTGCTGGAACGCCCCCTTTCCGGCGAAACGATAGCGGCTCATCGCATAGGCCGCCGGAATCGCGGCAATCAGCGCGATGACCGTCGAGAGCGTGGCAACATAGATCGAGTTCCACAGCGCGGGGCCGAAATTCGTGGCCTCCCACATCGTGTAAAAATTCCGCCAGCGGAATTCGCTCGGCACCCAGTTGGGGCGCAGCACTTCGGTTCCCGGCTTCACCGCGGTCAGGAACATGACCGCGAAGGGAAAGAGCACGAGCACGACCAGAGGCGCAAGGGCGACCCAGGACCAGATCGTGCGGCGCATCTTGCGCGACAGGGTCATTGCTTCTCCTCCCGCATGGCGAGGCGCACATAGATCAGCGTCACCACCAGCAGCAGTACGAACATCAGGATCGAGAGCGCCGACGCGTCATCGAGCCGCCCGTACTGGAAGCCCAGCTTGTAGAGATAGGTGACGAGGATATCCGTCGATTTCGCGGGCCCGCCCTGGGTCGTCACCCAGATGATCGGGAAGGAGTTGAACACGTAGATCGTGTTCATCACCACGGCGATATTCACGAAGGGCTTGAGCAGCGGCAGGGTGATCTCGCGGAAGATCTGCCACGGATTCGCGCCCTCGAGCTGCGCGGCTTCGTAGAGGTCATCGGAAATGGACGACAGGCCGCCAAGAAAGATCGTCACCGTGAAAGGGATCGTGACGAGAATGCCGATCATGATCTGCATCGGAAAGGCCGTCGAGGCCTGGGCGAGCCACTGCACGTTCTGGTCCATGATCCCCAGCCCGCGCAGGGCCGAATTCAGCATCCCGCTCTCGCCGTCAAGAGCCCAGCGCCAGACGATGGCCGTCATGGTCAGCGAGATGGCCCAGGGCAGCATGATGATGACCCGCGCAAGACCGCGCCCGTGGAAGTCAGCGTTGAGGATCATCGCCACCGGGATCGAGATGATGATCGAGCCGCCGACGATGCCGAAGACCCAGATCGCCGTGCGCCTCAGCGCTCCGAGAAATTCCGAATCGGCGAAGATGGCGCGGAAATTCTCGAACCCGACATATTCGCGCAGCAGGCCGAAGCGGTTCACGTCATGAACGGCGATGCGCATGATCTCGGCCAGGGGCCAGAGGATGATCAGCGCGGACAGAAGGAAACCCGGCGCGATCAGCACATAGGGATTGACGAGAAGCGAACGTTTCATGCGCGGCGAATCCGTCTGGGCCTGGTCGGCCGATCGCCGACGGGTAGGCCCGGCCCCCTGAAGCGGGGGCCGGGGTTGCCGGGATTACGGCAGGATCGCGTTGATCCGCTCGGCCGCACCAGCCAGTGTCGACTCGACATCGCCCTGGCCGAGATAGATCGTCTGCATCGCATCCGAGGCGATGGCGGCAATCTCTTCCCAGCCCGAGATCGTCGGCGCGAAACGCGCGGTCGGCAGGAGCGAGGTGAACACGCTCAGCACCGGATCATCGGCGAAAGCCGGGTCCTCGGCGACCGAGGAGGTCACGGGCAGGAAGCCCTCGCCCGAGTCGAAGCGCACGCGCCAGTCATGCCCGAACACGAAGTCGAGGAAGGCTGCGGCCTCTTCCTGGTTCGGCGAGTTCGCGAACATGATGATCGAGTCGGTGACGCCGTAGGTGCCCCGGTCCCCGTCCGGCCCGGCCGGGATTGCCGCGACGCCATAGTTGAGATCAGGCGCCTCGTTGGCGATCTGGGTGGCGAGGAAGGGCGCGGTGATCATGAAGCCGACGCGGCCCTGCTTGAACAGGTTCTGCACGTCCTCGCGCGAGTAGGAGGTGACGCCCGGCTGAGTGACGCCGGAAGCGATCAGGTTCTGGTACATGTTGGCCGCGTCGATCGCCGCCTGGGTGCCGAGGCCCGAGGTGCCCTCATCGGTGATCAGGTCGCCGCCGTAGGACCAGAGCGCATAGTAGTAATAGACGTCGGTCTCGATTTCGGCACCCTGCAGGCCGTAGCCGTAGATATCCTCGCCCAGGGCGCTGATCTTCTCGGCGGCGGCAGCGAGTTCTTCCCAGTTCTGGGGCACTTCCTCGACGCCGGCCTGCTCCATCAGGTCGGTGTTGTAATACATCGCCCGGGCCGAGGCCGCGACCGGCAGGCCCAGAAGCTGGCCATCCATCACCGACGGCTCGAGGAAGGCGGGCACAAAGCGCTCGCGCAGGTCGTCGGAGATCAGGTCATCGAGCGGCTGGACGAGGTCTTCGGAGGCGAAGTCGATCAGCCAGCGGGTTCCGATGATCGACAGGTCGGCATTGGCACCGCCGGAAATGTCGGTCGTGAGCTTCTGGAACAGGACGTCCCAGGGCACGACCTCGATATTCACCGTGGTGCCGGTCTCGGCCTCGAAGGCGGCCGCTGCATCGTTGAAGAAGGGGCCGGTGAGCGAGCTGTATTCGGCGACGGTCACGCGGATATCGGCAACGGCTGCGCTCGCGGCAAGCGCAAGAACGCTGGCGGCGGCGGCAAGCCGGCTGGAGGAGACGATGGACATGATGGGCTCCCTGCTGAGTGTTGCGGGCGGACCTGGCAGCAAGGCGAGGCCCGCACGGCCCGGACCTTGGCCGATCATCCTGCCCGGCACAAGGTATTTGTTAGCGCTGCCATAACCACGCAGGGTGCCGAACTCATGTTGCGGTGAAGCCCGCATCCCCCCTGAGCCGATACAACGACCCCGGACAGGGTTACGGAGGAGCATCCGGTCCACGAGACGCCCCAGGGAACCCCCGTCCTTGCGAGGATGCGTCAGCCGGTGCGGCAAGCCAGCAGCGTGGGGACTGGGTTGCTCCGCTCCGCTCGCAATGACGAGTGGAATGATGGATCCGGGGCCCTGCGGAATCACGCAGTCTGGTTGATCTTTCGGTCGGCGCGCTCCAAGGTCTGGCGGGTAGACGGCCCCGCCGGGGGCACCGGACCACGGAGAGCGCAGCATGGCCGACCTTCAGATCCGCAACCTGCGCAAGGATTACGGCTCCGTCACGGTGATCCCGGACCTGTCACTCGACGTGGCGGACGGCGAGTTCGTCGTCCTCGTCGGCCCGTCCGGCTGTGGCAAATCCACGCTTCTGCGCATGATCGCCGGTCTCGAGGAAATCTCGGGCGGCGATCTCGTCGTTGGCGGCGCGCGCACCAACGACGTCCCGCCGCAGAAACGTGACATGGCCATGGTGTTCCAGTCCTACGCGCTCTTTCCGCATATGTCGGTGCGCGACAACATCGCCTTCGGGCCGCGCATCCGGGGCGAGGGGCGCGACAGGATCGAGGCAGGCGTGAAGCGGGCCTCCGAAATCCTCAATCTTGCGGATTACCTGAACCGCGCGCCGGGGCAGTTGTCGGGCGGGCAGCGGCAGCGGGTGGCCATGGGCCGCTCGATCGTGCGCGATCCGAAGGTGTTTCTGTTCGACGAGCCACTCTCCAACCTCGACGCCAAGCTCCGCATCTCGATGCGCACCGAAATCAAGGCCCTGCACCAGAAGCTCGGCACGACCATCGTCTACGTGACCCATGACCAGATCGAGGCCATGACGATGGCCGACCGGATCGTGGTCATGAACGAGGGACGGATCGAACAGGTCGGCAGCCCGCTCGACCTGTATGACCGGCCGGCGAACCGCTTTGTCGCCGGGTTTCTCGGCTCGCCCGCGATGAGCTTCCTGCCTGCGCTCAAGGTTGGGGGCGGAATCGCCATCGACGGCGCAGGCACCGTCCCCTCGGGGGATTTCGGCATGGCCCCGGGCGCAAAGGTGACGCTCGGCATCCGGCCCGAGAGCTTCGTGCATGACGAGGCCGGCCCCATCGACTTCACCGTCTCGGTGATCGAGCCCACCGGCCCCGAGATCCACGCCTTCGGCACCATCGGCGCACATGAGGTGCGCGTCGTCTTTCGCGAACGAATGAACATGCGGCCCGGCGACGTCATCCGCCTCTCGGTCCCGCCCGAAAGGCTGCACCTGTTCGACGCCGCCACCGGCGCGCGGCTGGAAGGCTGACCCCCGCCTCCGAATCCCCCGTCTTTCGTCATGGCGCAGGGGCATCCAGGGCGCCGGAGCCATCATTCCTGTTGTCATTGCGAGCGGCAGTGAAGCCGCCCAGCCTCCCCACGTTCTGGTTTACCGCGTCGCCTGCCGCTCCTCGCAATGACGAAAGGCTCGGCCCGCCCCCCACAACCCGGCTCGCCCTTGCAATCCGCACAGGAAGATACATCTCATGTCTGTAATGAATAACCCTGCGGACAGGAGAGCCCCCATGACCTACACGATCGACCGCACCTTCGCAGGTGCCACCATCGACGAGATCGACGCCCGCACGCGCGAAGCGCTGGCCGGACAGGGTTTCGGAGTCCTCACCGAGATCAACGTGAAGAGCACGCTCAAGGCCAGGATCGACGTGGACGTGCCGGGCTATCTCATCCTCGGTGCCTGCAATCCGAAGATGGCGCACGAGGCCATGGGACTTGAGCCACGGGTCGGCGCGATGCTGCCCTGCAATGTCATCGTGCGCGAGATCGAGGGCGGCGTCGAAGTCAGCGCCATCGACCCGGTCGCCTCGATGCAGGCCATCGACAATGACGAACTGAAAAAGGTCGCGGGCCAGGTGCGTGACATGCTCGCGGTGGCGGTCGCCGCGATCTGAGGTGGGCGGCAGGACAAACGGGGCCTTTCCCGCGCCCCGGCCCGGCGCTAGGGAAGGGCATGGAACACACAAGCCTGCCCCCGCTCACACTTGTCATCGGCGCCGCCGCCTCGGGCAAGTCCGCCTTTGCCGAGGGGCTGGTGCTCGGAACAGGGCTCTTGCCCGTCCATATCGCCACCGCCGAAATCCGTGACGCCGAGATCGCCAACCGGGTGGCACGCCATCAGGCGCTGCGCGAGGGGCATGGCTGGCGCAATGTCGAGGAGCCGCTCGATCTTCCCGCCGCCCTCGCCACCCTGGGCACGGGCGAGGCCGCGCTCGTCGATTGCGCGACATTGTGGCTGACGAATCTGCTCCTCTCCGAGGCCGACATCGCGGCCGCAGAAGCCGCGCTCTGGCCCGCCCTCGCCGCCGCGCCCGGGCCGACCATCATCGTCTCGAACGAGGTGGGTGCCGGGATCGTGCCCGAGAACGCGCTCGCCCGCCGGTTCCGCGACATCCAGGGCGGATTCAACCGCCGTGCCGCTGCCCGTGCCGATCTGGTCGTCACCGTGATCGCGGGCCTGCCGCTGGCGCTCAAGGGGTGCCTGCCGTGAGCACGCTCTGGCTCGTCCGCCACGGCCCGACCCATGCGCGCGCGGTCACCGGCTGGCGCGACATTCCCGCCGATCTCACGGACAGTGCCGCACTGGCGCGGCTCTCGGCCGCTCTGCCGGATGCGCCGGTCGTCTCCTCCGACCTGATCCGCGCCGTGGCTACCGCCGACGCCATCGCCGGGACGCGCGAACGTCTGCCCCATGAGCGCGACCTGCGCGAGATGGATTTCGGCGACTGGGACGGGTTGACCTATCAGGAGATTTCCGCGCGTGATCCGGCGTTGTCACGAAGCTTCTGGACCGACCCCGCAATGGCCGCCCCGCCCGGCGGCGAGGGATGGGAGGGATTCCGCAGCCGGGTGTTGCTTGCCACACAACGGCTTGTGGCCGCGCATGGCGAACTCGTCGTGGTCGCGCATTTCGGCACCATCCTCGCTCTCGTGCAGGAGGCAACCGGCGAGACGCCCGCCGCCGTCATGGGCCGCCCCGTCACACCCCTGTCGCTGACCGAGATCTCCCTCACACCGTCGCACTGGAACCTGCGGCGGATGAACGTCCTCTCCTGAGGCGGCTTTCGCAGGCCGCGTTTACACTTCATCAACCATGCTCTCGCTACACTCTCCGAAAAGGGGGCGGGAACCGGCATGACGGCGATCACCTATACGGTCGCGTTCGAAGGGGTCGAGGCGCGCCTGGTCGAGGTGCAATGTGCCTTCTCGCCCGGCATTCCCGCCTTCGCCGTCGTCGGCCTGCCCGACAAGGCGGTGAGCGAGGCGCGCGAACGGGTTCGCGCGGCGCTTTCGGGCATGGCCATCGCCCTGCCCGCCAAACGTGTCACCATCAATCTCTCGCCCGCCGACCTGCCGAAGGAAGGCTCGCATTTCGACCTGCCCATCGCGCTGGCCGTCCTTGCCGCACTGGAAATCCTGCCGGCCGACGAGGTAGAGCGCACGGTCGCCCTGGGCGAACTGTCGCTCGGCGGAGCGCTCATCCCGGTCATGGGCGCGCTGCCCGCCGCCATGGCCGCAGCCGAGGAGGGGCGGATGCTTCTGTGCCCGCGCGCCTCAGGGGCCGAGGCCGCCTGGGTCGGCGCGGCACAGGTCATCGCCGCCCCCACCCTTGCCGCCGTGATCCGCCATTTCACCGGCGCGCAGCCCCTTGCCCCGGCGGAGCCGGGCGAGGTGACGCATGAAACGGCACCCCGAGACCTGCGCGATGTGCGCGGACAGGAACGCGCCAAACGCGCACTCGAGATCGCCGCTGCCGGACGCCACCATCTGATGATGGTCGGGCCGCCCGGGTCGGGCAAGAGCATGCTGGCCGCACGCCTGCCCGGCATCCTGCCACCCCTCACCCCGACCGAGGCGCTCGAAACCTCCATGGTCCACTCGCTGGCCGGGCTGCTTGATGAAGGCGGGATCAGCCGGACGCGACCGTTCCGCGAGCCGCATCACACGGCGTCCATGGCCGCCATCGTCGGCGGCGGCCGACAGGCGGGCCCGGGCGAAATCAGCCTTGCCCATAACGGCGTGCTCTTCATGGACGAATTCCCGGAATTTCCGCGCACCGTGCTCGAGACCCTCCGCCAGCCGATCGAGACGGGCGAGGTGGTCGTCGCCCGCGCCAATGCGCATGTGCGCTATCCCTGCCGCTTCCTGCTCGTGGCCGCCGCCAATCCCTGCCGCTGCGGCCATCTGGCCGACGCCAACCGCACCTGTTCGCGCGCTCCCGCCTGTGGTGCGGATTACCTCGGCCGCATCTCGGGCCCGCTGATGGACCGCTTCGACCTGCGGATCGAGGTTCCGGCGGTGGAACTCGCCGATCTCGACCTCCCCGCTTCGGGCGAGAGTTCGACCGTGATCGCCGCCCGCGTCGCGCAAGCGCGCGAGATTCAGGAGGCACGCTTCAGGGACCATGCCCGGATGCGCGTCAATGCCGATGCCGAGGGCCAGCTCCTTGACGAGATCGCCACCCCCGACGAGGGCGGGCGCATGATCCTCAGCCGCGCCGCCGAGCGGCTCGGCCTGTCCGCGCGCGGCTATCACCGGATCCGGCGGGTGGCGCGCACCATCGCCGATCTCGAGGGAAATGCGCAGGTCCGCCGCCATCATGTGGCCGAGGCGCTCTCATACCGGCTCGCCCTGTCGAAGGATACCTGAACGAAGCTGGCGGCCTTGCGCAGGGCCGATCGCGACTCGGGCAGCCAGCCGTCGCCCAGATGCCAGACATGCGGACAGCCCGGCCAGAGGTCGAGCGTGACCTCGCCGCCGCCTTCACGCAGCCGCGCCGCAAGACGTTCCGAATCCGACAGAAGCGCCTCCTCCGCGCCGGTCTGGATCAGCACGGGCGGCGCATCCGGGTAATCTGCCAACACCGGCGAGGCACGCGGATCACGCGGGTCTGCCCCGGCGAGATAAAGCGCGATGATCTCCCCGATCCGCTCGACAGGCAGGACCGGATCGCGTGGACCGTTGCTGCGCAGGCTCCCGCCAGACAGGGTGAGATCGGTCCAGGGCGAGAACAGCAGCGCCGCCGCGGGCCGTTCCCCCCGGGCGAGCACCTGCGCCAGCAGCCCCGCCGCCAGCGCGCCACCCGCGGAATCGCCCGCAAGCACGATGTCGCCGGGACGGTAGCCCAGCGTCCCGAGTTCCTCCCACGCGGCAAGGGCCGTCTGGGGCGCGGCGGGAAAGGGCTTCTCCTGGGCAAGGGGGTAGCGCGGCGCGCAGATCTCGACCCCGGAAAGCCGCGACAGGCGGCCGAGCATCGCCTCATGGGTGGCGGGCGAGCCCGCGACGAAGGCTCCGCCGTGGAAATAGAGGACCACTCGGCGAGGGGCGACCGGACCCGCCGCGATCCAGTGCCATTCGAGCCCGTCCCGGTGGCGGATCAGGCGACGCAGATACGGCGGGCCGCGCGAAAACCACCACGCCCAACGCGCCGCGACATGTCGCGGCTCATCCGGAAGGCGCATTCGTGCGATGCGAGGACGCAGGAACAGGCGCGCGAGCCGGACGGCAAGGACCATCCGCCGCGACATGGGTCAGAGTCCCCGCCGCGCCTCGATCGCCTCCCAGATGAGACGGGCGGAATTGGTGCCATCGAACCGCTCAAGCTCCTGGATGCCGGTGGGCGAGGTGACGTTGATCTCGGTCAGCCAGTCGCCGATCACGTCGATCCCGACGAAGACCTGCCCCTTCTCGCGCAGGAGCGGGCCGATCCGAGCGCAGATCTCGCGGTCGCGGTCGGTGAGTTCCACCTTCTCGGGACGGCCGCCGACATGCATGTTCGAACGCGTCTCGCCCGGCGCAGGCACGCGGTTGATCGCGCCCGCGACCTCCCCGTCGATCAGGATCACGCGCTTGTCGCCCTGCGCAACGGCCGGGAGGAATTTCTGGACGATCAGCGGCTCGCGCGAGAAGCCGGTGAAGAGTTCGAACAGCGACGACAGGTTGGAATCGCCATGGGCCAGCTTGAACACGCCCGCGCCGCCATTGCCGTAGAGCGGCTTGAGGATCACGTCGCCATGGCGTTCGCGAAAGGCGCGCAATGTGGCGAGGTCGCGGGCGATGGCCGTGGGCGGGGTCAGGTCGGGGAAACGCAGGACCAGCAGCTTTTCGGGATAGTTGCGAACCCAGAACGGATCGTTCACCACGAGCGTGCCGGGATGGATCATGTCCAGCAGATGCGTCGTGGTGATGTAATGCATGTCGAAGGGCGGATCCTGGCGCAGCCAGACCACATCGAAATCCGCCAGATCGACCTCGGCCTCGGGGCCGAGCGTGTAGTGATCGCCCCGCACCCGCCGGACTGTCAGCGGCCAGCCGCGCGCGGTGACCCGCCCCTCCTGGAAGGCGAGCGCGTCGGGACGGTAATAGAACAGTTCATGCCCGCGCGCCTGTGCCTCTTCAGCAATGCGAAAGCTCGAATCGCCGTCGATATTGACGCTTTCGATCGGATCCATCTGGAAGGCGACTTTCAGGCCCATGATCTCTCTCCGCATGACAGGCCCTGTCTGGCCCGTCAGGCGCAGCGGCGCAATGGGTGATCATGCGGCCATGAAGGCGTTCTCGATGACCCGGACCGCCCCCCTGCCATCGACGAGGGCGAGGTCGAACCGCATGTCCGAATCCTGGCCGCGCGGTTCGCCCGCCAGATATTCCGAAGCTGCCGCACAGAGCCGGGCGATCTGGCGCGCGCCCAGACGCCAGGCGGCCTCGTCATGGGTGCGGGCCTTCTTCACCTCGACGAACACGAGGGAATCGCCTTCGCGGGCGATGATGTCGATCTCGCCGCCCTGCCCGCGCCAGCGGCGATCGAGAACGGGCTTGCCTTCGCGTTCGTAGCGGCCTGCGACGATGTCTTCCGCAACAAGGCCCGAGGAATGGTTGCGCTGCCCGCGCAGGCTTCGCTGTCGTGTCATCGTCATGTCCCGTCCTCTTCCTGCATCTCGAGCGCGATCTGGTAGACCTGCCGCCGCGACAGGCCGAGCGCCCCGGCAACCGCCGTTGCCGCATCCTTCAGCCGCATGGTGCCCATGGCCTGCTGCAGGGCGACGCGGATATCGTCCTCCCCGACCTGCACGGGCCGGCCGCGCCCGACGACGAGCACCACCTCCCCGCGCAGTCCGTCAGGAGCAATCCCGTCGGCAAGACTGCCCACTGTGCCACGTATCACCTCTTCGAATCGCTTCGTCAGCTCCCTGCACAGGGCAGCCGGTCGATCCTCGCCCAGAATCTCCTTCATTTCCCCTAACGTCGTCGCGATTCTCCGGGGGGATTCCAGAAAGAACATCGTCAGCGGAAAATCGCGCAGTTTCCGCAACTCCTCCTGCCGCTCGCCCGCCGCCGCGGGCAGGAAGCCCATGAAGGCGAACCGCTCCGCAGGCACACCCGAGACGCAGAGCGCCGCCAGCAGAGCCGAGGCCCCCGGCACCGCCGTCACCGCCACTCCCCCCGCAATCGCCGCGCGGGCCAGCGTGAAGCCCGGATCCGAGAGCACGGGCGTTCCCGCCTCGGAGGCATAGGCGACGGATGCGCCCGTCTTCAGCGCCCCCAGCACCCGCGCCTCGGCCCCCGGACCCGAGTGATCATGCACGGCCACGATCTCGCGTCCGGCCAGCGCCACACCGTGAATCTCCATCAGCCGCCGCAGGCTGCGGGTGTCCTCGGCGGCCAGCAGGTCGGCGCTCGCCAACACGTCGAGCGCGCGGAGCGTGATGTCGCGGGCATTGCCGATCGGCGTGGCGACGAGGTGAAGACCCGGGTCGATTTCCGCTTGCGGCCAGGACATCGTGCATTCCTCCCTAGACCCGGAGAGCATCTTCCATATGATGGGAAAACGCACGGGGGCCCCCGCCCGCAGGTCGTCGCTTTGAAGGATCGTGTCATGATTGCCAGCCTCTTCTCGCGCCGCAGGGCGCTCTCGTTTCTCGCCGCGCTGGCCGGGGCCGTCACGCTGGCCGCCTGCGATGTCGCACCCGGCCAGATAGGCGATGCGCCACCGATCGAGCCGGGAGCGCCGGTCACGGTGGCGCTGCTCGTCCCGGCAGGATCGGGCAGTTCGAGCGACGAGCTGATCGCCTCCCATCTCGAGAATGCCGCAAGGCTCGCGGTCTCCGACCTCGACGGCCAGCAGATCAACCTGCGGGTCTATGCCACCGGCGGCGACCCCGCGCGCGCGGCCCAGGTGGCGCAGCAGGCGGTGAATGACGGGGCCGGAATCATCCTCGGGCCGCTCTATGCCGAAGAGGCCAATGCCGCCGGGGTGGCGGTCGCCTCCTCCGGGGTCAGTCTTCTCGCCTTCTCGAACAATCCGACCATTGCCGGCGGCAATGTCTTCATTCTCGGCCAGACCTTCCGCAACACCGCCGACCGGCTGGTGCGCTACGGTCTGCGCAACGGCGTGAACAACTATCTCGTCGTCCACGGCCAGGACCTGCAGGGCGAGATCGGGCGCGATTCCATCACCGCCGCCGTGCGCGGCAATGGCGGGTCCATCGCCGGGATCGAGAGCTACCCGCTCTCGCAATCGGGCGTCCTCGAGGCTGCGCCGCGCATCGCGGCGGCGGCACGCTCCTCCGGCGCGGGGGCCGTCTTCACGACCGCCGGCGTCAATGCGGACCTGCCGATCCTCGCGACCGCGCTGCCCGAGGCCGGGATCGATTCCGCAGCCGTGCGCCTCGTCGGCCTGACACGCTGGAACGCGACGCCGCAGGCGCTGAGCCTGCCGGGGCTGCAGCACGGGCTTTTCGCCCTGCCCGACCAGCAGCGCACGGCCCTGTTCGAAAGCCGCTACAACGCGGCCTACGGCACGCCGCCGCATCCGCTCGCGAGCCTTGCCTATGACGGGATCGCGGCCATCGGCGCGCTGACCGCGCGCGGTGAAGCGCAGGCGCTCTCGCGCCGCGCGCTGACCCAGCCGCAGGGTTTCCAGGGCACCGCCGGAATCTTCCGCCTGCTGTCGAACGGCACGAACGAGCGCGGCCTCGCCGTGGCCCAGGTCGAGAACGGCCAGGTGCGGATCGTCGACGCCGCGCCGCGCGCCTTCGGCGGGGCCGGTTCCTGAAGCGGACCCCTGATGACTCCGCGCCAGGCGGGTTGACCGCGCCGGGGGCGATCTGGAACGAGGACCGCATCACGCCCGCGCTCGAGGCCGCACTGGCCGGGGCGGCGCACACGACCGAGGCGCGGAGGGCGGCGGCGGCGGTCCTTGCCGCCGAGCGCGACAGGGGCCGGGCGGTCATGGCTGCCGCCCTTGCCGACAATCCGCGCGACGCCATGCCGGTCGTGCGCGCGATCTCGCATCAGACCGACCTGCTGCTTCGCTCCGTCCTTGATATCGCCACGCGCCTGCACCCAGCCGCATCCGGGAGTCTTGCCCTTGTCGCCACCGGCGGCTGCGGACGGGGCGAGATGGCGCCGTTTTCGGATATCGACCTGCTGTTCCTCACATCCGCGCAACCCGGACCCGGAGCGGCGCGGATCGTGGAGACGGCGCTCTATCTGCTTTGGGACATGAACTTGAGCATCGGCCATGCCACACGCGGCCTTGGCGATTGCCTGCAGCTTGCCCGCGACGACATGATCGTCCGCACGAGCCTGCTGGAGACGCGCCATGTCGCGGGGGACCAAGCACTTGCACGGCAGCTGCAGGAGCGGCTGCAGCGCGAGGTCTTCTCGCTGCCCCCCGCATCCTTCATCACCGCCAAGCTTGTCGAGCGCCAGAGGCGGCACCGGCGGCAGGGCGGACAGCGCTACATGGTCGAACCCGATGTGAAGGAGGGCAAGGGAGCCTTGCGCGACCTGCAGTCGCTCTACTGGATCGCGCGGCATGTGACCGGGGCGGAGAGCCCGGCCGAGATGGTGCGGCGCGGGCTGTTCTCGACCGAGGAGCACGGCATCTTCACGCGGGCTGCTGCCTTCCTCTGGGCCGTGCGCTGCCATCTGCATCTCGCCGCGGACCACGCCGAGGAGCGGCTGACCTTCGACATCCAGCCCGAAGTCGCCCGCCGCATGGGCTATGGCGATCACGACGGGCGACGCGGGGTCGAGCATTTCATGCAGGACTATTTCCGCCACGCGACACTCGTGGGCGACCTGACACGCATCCTTCTTGCCGCGCTTGAAGCGCGCCAGCAGATGCCAGGACCGCCACCTGCCGTGCCGCGGCACCAGACCCGCGCGCCCTTCATCCTGCGGCGGGGCCGCCTGGGCGTGGGGGATCACGATGTCTTCCTGGCCGATCCCGTCAACATCATCGCCGCCTTCGCCGAGGCACAGAGGCTGGCTGTGATGATCCACCCCGACACCCTGCGCCTGATCGCCGCGAATCTGGCGCGGATCGACGATGACCTCCGCCATGACCCAAGGGCCGCCCGGCTGTTTCTCGATCTGCTCACCCGCCACGGCAACCCCGAACATGCGTTGCGGCGGATGAACGAGACCGGGGTCCTTGGTGCCTTCATCCCCGAATTCGGCACCATCGTCGCGATGATGCAGTTCAACACCTATCACCGCTACACGGTCGACGAACACACGATCCAGGCCATCAGCCATCTGTCCCGGATCGAGCGGGGAGAGGCCGAGGCCGAATTGCCGATCTCGACCGATATCCTGCGCCGGGGCGTTAACCGGCGGGTGCTCCATGTAGCGCTCCTGCTCCATGACACCGGCAAGGGACGCGAGGAGGACCATTCCCTGGCCGGGGCAAGGATCGCGCGAGCCGTCGCGCCACGTCTGGGGCTGAATCGCCGTGACGCCGAAAAGGTGGAATGGCTGGTGCGCCATCATCTGCTGATGTCCGACATGGCCCAGAAGCGCGACATTTCCGACCCACGCACCCTGCGCGATTTCGTCCGGGTTGTGGGCACACAGGAGCGGCTCGACCTGCTGACCGTGCTAACCGTCTGCGACATTCGCGGAGTCGGCCCCGGGGTCTGGAACAACTGGAAGGCGGTACTGCTGCGCAGGCTCCGGGCGGCGGCCTCGGCGGTGATCGCGCGCGGGGACGTCGCCTCCGCGCTGTTGCAGGACGAGGGTGCGGCGCGGCGGGCCCTGCGCAGCGCACTGGCCGGCTGGCCCGGTGCCGACATCGACGCCGAACTGCGCCGCCACGAGCCGCGCTACTGGCAGGGACTGCCCGGCGAGATCCATCTCGCTTTCGCGCACCTTCTGCGCGGGACACGACCCGGAGAGACCCGGCTTGCTCTTGCACCCGAACCCGCGCAAGATGCCACGCGCATCTGCATCACCATGCCCGATGCGCCCGGGCTGTTCGCCCGCATGGCCGGGGCGGTATCCGCCACGGGAGCCAATGTCGTCGACGCCCGCACCTACACGACCCGCGACGGCAGGGCGACGGCGGTGTTCCGGGTGCAGGACCAGGCGGCGCGACCCTATGCGGACGACCGGATGGCGCGGCTCGAGCGGCGCATCGGCGAGAGGCTTGCGGACGGCGACGCGGCACAGGCGCCGAAGGGACGGGCCCCGGCGGCGACACACGAATTCCGGGTGCCCACCGTGATCACCCTCGACAACGACGCCTCCGAGACCTGCACTGTGATCGAGGTCGACACGCATGACCGCCCCGGCCTTCTGCATGACCTGAGCCGCGCGATCGCCGACAGCGGCGCGCAGATTTCCAGCGCCATCATCGTCACCTATGGCGAACAGGCGGTCGATACGTTCTATGTCAGGGACAGATTCGGGCGAAAGCTGCCCGAGGGAGCCGCATGCGATGTGCTGCTGGCGCAGTTGCAGACAGTCTCCGAGGGGTGAGGCGGGGGACGGGGTGGCTGAACCGATCCGGTTGATTCGTGGCGTGGTGACCGTCGGGCTCTGGACACTCCTGAGCCGGGGGGCAGGGTTCCTGCGCGACATCATGATCGCGGCCTTCCTCGGCACGGGCGCAATGGCGGATGCGTTCAACATCGCCTTTGCATTGCCGAACATGTTCCGGCGCTTCTTTGCCGAAGGCGCGTTCAACATGGCCTTCGTGCCGCTCTACGCCAAGAAACTCACCTCGCGCGAGGATGCTGACGGCTTCGCCCGCGATGCCTTCTCGGGCCTCGCCAGCGTGCTGGTCATCTTCGCGCTTCTGGGCACGCTGCTCATGCCCTGGCTCGTCTGGGCCATGGCAAGCGGCTTTGCCGGTGACGCGCGGTTCGACCTGGCGGTGACTTATGGACGGATCTCTTTCGTCTACATCTTCTTCATCTCGCTTGTGGCGCTCATTTCGGGCGTGCTGAACAGCCACGGACGGTTCATCGAGGCCGCGGCGGTCCCGGTCCTGATGAATGTCATGTTCATCGGCGCGATGCTGATCGCCTGGCGGGCGGGCTGGAACATGGGGCTGACGCTGGCCTGGACGGTGCCGATCACCGGGGTGGTCCAGCTTGCCTTCACCTGGGGCGCGGCGGCGCGGCTGGGATATGCTCCGCGACTCGGCTGGCCGCGGATGACACCCGAGGTCAAGCGGCTGCTGATCATCGCCGGGCCGGTCGTGCTGTCGGGCGGGGTCGTGCAGATCAACCTGATCGCCGGTCGCCAGATCGCCAGCTACACCGAAGGTGCGGTCTCGTGGCTGGTCTATGCCGACCGGCTCTATCAACTCCCGCTCGGCGTGGTCGGCGTGGCGGTGGGCACCGTCCTTCTGCCGGAACTGTCGCGGCGGCTGGGCGCGGGTGACACGGCCGGTGGCCGCAACGCGCTGAACCGGGCGGCGGAATTCGCCTTCGCCCTGACCCTGCCGGCCGCAGCCGCCCTCATGGTCATCGCCTGGCCGCTGGTCTCGGTCCTCTACGGGCGGGGGGCGTTCGGCGCGGCGGATGCCGAGGCGACGGCGCTGGCACTTGCCATCTATGGTGCGGGACTGCCCGCATTCGTGCTGCAGAAGGTGCTGCAGCCACTGTTCTATGCCCGCGAGGACACGCGGCGGCCGTTCCACTACGCGCTGGCGGCGATGGTCATCAATATCGCCGTCGCCGTTGGCCTCGGTCTTGTCATCGGCTGGTCGGCGGCAGCCTGGGGGATGACGCTGTCAGCCTGGGCCATGGCGGGGCTTCTGTGGCTCGGCTCACGCCGGCTGGGCGAGGCGGCACAGGTCGATGCGCGGCTGCGCAGGCGATTGTGGCGGATTCTCACGGCGACGCTGATCATGGTCGCGGCACTGCGCGGGCTCACCTTCATGCTGGGTGACTGGTTGCTCGAGCCGGCGCTGCGCTATGTGGCCCTTGCCCTTCTCGTGGGCGCAGGGGCGGCAGTCTATTTCGCTTCGGGCACTCTGCTTGGCGCGTTCCGCCTGTCCGAATTGCGCGGCGCGGTCAAGCGTGGTGCCTAACCCCGCTCTCGCAGCCGCGCCTGCAAGGCACGAAAGCCGCCAGGCGAGACCACGACGGACAAGGCGAACCCCACGGCGAAACTCACGAGTTCCGCGGTGAAGGCCAGGTCGACCCCCGCACCTCCCATCAGCGGACCCATCGCGGCAAAGACAAGCTGCAACACCAGCAGAAAGCCGATGAGCCGGAAGGCGGGCCCCCGGTTCATCCCCTGCGCACCGAGGCGGGCATAGAGGATCCAGGTAAAGGCCCCGATCAGCGCATAGACGCCGGGATAAGCACCGAACAGGAACCTCTGCGTCGGCATGACGAGGGCGAAGGTCACCGCACCCGCCAGCAGTCCGCCGACGAACACCACGAGCACGGCCCAGCCGGGAAAGACATCGCCCACGAACTTGCCAAGCGCGAGCAGCATGGCGATGCCGAACAGCGCATGGGTGAACGACCCATGGACGAATCCATAGGTCACGAAGCGGCGCAGCATCTGCGCGGAATGATTGCCGAACATCACGATCTGTTCCCAGATCAGCGGCGAGAAGCCCCAGTCCTGGATCGCCTGCATCCGCCAGCCGATGGCCCCGGGTCCGCCTGCAAGGCCCGCCGCGCCGAGCGACAGCACGATCTCGACCGCCGCCATGACGAGGGCGAGGACGAGCACCACCGGCGAGATCGCATTGAGCGGCATTGGTGACTGCGTCTGCATGGGTCGCCTTCCTTGACGAGAATATCACCCATGGCTAAGCCCGCTGCGCCCCCATTTCCAGAAGGCCATCCTCATGAACACGCAGAAGTTCACGCCCCGTGTCTTTTCCGGCATCAAGCCTTCTGGCGGACTGACGCTGGGCAATTACCTCGGCGCGATCAAACGCTTCGTCGCCATGCAGGGCGGGGCGTTCGAGACGGTGTTCTGCGTGGTCGACCTTCATGCGATCACCGTCTGGCAGGATCCCGTGCATCTGGCCGATGCGACGCGCGAGGTGGCGGCGGGTTTCCTTGCGGCGGGGATCGACCCGGAAAGGTCGATCCTCTTCAACCAGGCGCAGGTGAGCGAACACACCGAGCTGGGCTGGATCTTCAACTGCGTCGCGCGGATGGGCTGGATGAACCGCATGACGCAATGGAAGGAGAAATCCGGCAGGAACGCCGAGGCGCAGAGCCTGGGGCTCTTTGCCTATCCCTCGCTCATGGCGGCGGATATCCTGCTCTATCACGCCACGCATGTGCCGGTGGGCGAGGACCAGAAGCAGCATGTCGAGCTGACGCGCGACATCGCCCAGAAGTTCAACCACGACTTCAAGGTCGATTTCTTCCCCGAGACGAAACCCGTGATCGAAGGCCCCGCCATGCGGGTGATGAACCTGCGCGACGGCACGAAGAAGATGTCCAAATCGGGCGAGTCGGACATGGAGCGCATCAACATGACCGATGACGCCGACACGATCGCGAAGAAGTTCCGCAGGGCGCGAACGGATGCCGAGCCCCTGCCCGAGTCCATCGAGGGGCTGGCGGGCCGCCCCGAGGCGAAGAATCTCGTCGAGATCTATTCCGCCCTGGCCGACACGACCCCGGCCGGGGTTCTGGCGCAATATTCCGGTGCGGGCTGGGGCACGTTCAAGCCCGCGCTCGCCGATCTTGCGGTCGAGAAACTGTCGCCGGTCAGCGCCGAGATGGCCCGCCTCATGGCCGACAAGGCCGAGATCGACCGCACCCTTGCACGGGGGGCGGAACGTGCCCGCGAGATTGCTGCGCCGATCCTGACAAAGACCTATGAAATCGTTGGACTCCTGCGGTCCTGATCAGAAAATGCTGCGACGCAGCGTCTGTACTGGCCTTGCTATCAAGGAAATGTGATCGTATCGGCGAGAATTTGCTGCTGTTGCACAATCGTCGCAATCCCGTCCGAACCGGAGCCGAAATCACCCGCCCTGCGCTGAAATGGCGCAGGCCGAGGCCTATGTCCCGTCTCGTGGCGGGCCGCTGAAAGGCTGGGTCCCGCTGGAACAAGACCAAGGAAAGGAACCGGCCGATGTCATCCAGTCTGCCTCTTTATGCCACCGTCGCGGCCCTCGCTCTGGCGAGCGCTCCGGCTTTCGCCCAGACCACCACCTTCGATGCGCAGGACCGCGCTGAAGATGCGATCGAGGATCTGCGGGAATCCATCGACGAGGATTTCGAGCGCGACATCCCAGCCTTCGGCAATGTCGGCCGTCAGGTGGGCTTCGAAGGCTCCTTCGCGCTGCAGGGCAACATGACGAGCGGCAACAGCGACACCGCCAGTCTCGGGATCGGCACGACGCTCGGATATTACGACGGTGCGAATGGCTATGACCTCTCGCTGAGCTACACCTATGCCGAGGACGACGTCGGCACGACCGCCAACCGTCTGCTCTACGGGCTGCAATACACCCGTGACTTCGGCCCGCGCTGGTACGGCTATGCCAACCTTCAGGGCTCGAACGATCCTGAGTCGGACAGCTACATCCGCGATACGTTCCTCGGCGTCGGTGTCGGCTACAAGGTGATCGACCGCTCGGACGTGACCTGGAGCATCGCCGCGGGCCCTGGCTATCGCTGGGCCGAGCAAGCCGGCGGTGACGAGATCAAGGAAGAAGCCATCAGCCTGACCTCGAACTACACCGCGCGGCTGAGCAACACCGTGCTTGGCACGCTCGACACCGATGTGATCTGGTCGGAGAGCGACACCGTCATCTACAACGATGCCGGGATCAACGTCTCGCTGAACGACACGCTGGCACTGCGTACCTCGCTCGTGTCGGAGTTTCACACCGATCCGCCTCCGGGTGCCAAGGATCTCGACAACAGCTTCGGCGTGTCGCTGATCTACTCGTTCAACTGACCCGGACCCATGCCCGAAAAGAGCGCGGCCCCCGACCGGGGCCGCGTTTTCGTTCGCGGGCAGGTCGGCCAGCCTCCCCGAACCCGCCTGCCCTGCGACAACACGAGAAGAGGGTTCTTGCCTCTCCGCCTGCAGATCGGCCAGTATCGGCCCGGCGAAAGGACAGATCATGCGCAAGTTCCTTGTGGTGCTCGACGACACGCGCGAATGCCTGAACGCCATGCGTTTCGCCGCAATGCGCGCAGGCCATACCGGCGCGGCGGTGCAGATTCTCGCGGTCATCAGCCCGGAGGATTTCGACCAATGGGCCGGCGTGGGCGAGGTGATGCGGGCAGAGGCGCGCGAGCGGATCACCGTCCATTTCGACGTCTTCGCCAAATGGATGCGCGACAAGCACGGCGTGAGCCCGGAACTCGTGATCCGCGAGGGTGAGCTCGTGGCCGAGATCCTCGCCCAGATCCGCGACGACCCGGAAGTCGGCATCCTCGTCCTCGGTGCCGGCTCCGACCGCAAGGGGCCGGGGCCGCTGGTCAACGAACTCACGCGGCAGGCCAGCACGCTGCCGGTGCCGATCACCATCGTTCCCGGCGACATGAGCAAGGAGCGGCTCGAGGAAATCACCTGATGAACTGGCCGCTCGCGCTCGCCATGCTGGTGGCGATCCTTCCGGGCGTGGCGGCGGTCCATCTGCTGACGGGCTGGCTCGGGCCGCTTGCCGGTCATGCGGTCGGACTGGCGCTCTACCTGGTCCTGATCGGCGGGCTGAGCCTGCGTGGGCTCGATCCCGCAGCCCGCGCGGCACTCATCTCTCACGCCCGTCCGCCGCGCATGCTGGCCCTTGTCGCCTTCGTGCCCGTCGTCGTCCTCGCCTGGACCGCGCTCGCCTCACTCGAGGGCAGCGCCTTTCCACCCGCCCTTCTGCTGGTCGTGGCCGTGTTCGCGCTCGTCAGCGGCACGCTTGAAGAGGTCTTCTGGCGTGGCGCACTCATTCCGGTACCCGACCGCGAGGCCGTGGTGGCGAGCTGGGCGCTGTTCACCGCCTGGCATGTCGTCTTCATCTTCGCGCGCGGGGTGGACCATCTCGGCGGCGGCGCGGGGCTGATCCTCGGGGCCGCGCTCATGGGGGCAATCTGGCTCGCGCTGCGGCTGCAAACCGGCGTGCTCGGCCCCGGCATCGCCGCGCATGTCGCCTTCAACCTGTTCCTTTTCACCGATCTGACAGCGCGCACCTGGCCGGACATGTAGGCTCCAGATCCATCACTTGCCTCGTCATTGCGAGCGTCAGCGAAGCAAGCCAGACTCCTCGACGTTCTGGCTTGCCCGTCGGCTGCGCCTCCTCGCAATGACGGGATTCCGGGCCTCTCGCGCACCGAATGCCCGTCCCCGACCCTGTTCACGGTCATCACATCAGTTCAGGGAGGACATGCACTTCACCGCAACACGGGTTCGGAGCCCTGGCCCGGCCGGTCGCAACCTTGACTCGGGGGCCGCGCACTCACATATCGTGGATGCGCTGCGCACCTTTTCAGGGGGATTGCCATGTTCATCCAGACGGAATCGACTCCGAACCCGGCCACGATGAAATTCCTGCCCGGCGAACGGGTCATGGAATCGGGGGTTGCCGACTTTCCTGACGAGGCTGCGGCCGCGCGCTCACCCCTTGCACGGCGGCTGTTCGCGACGGGCCATGTAACCGGCGTGTTCCTTGGCGGTGACTTCATCACCGTCACCAAGGCCGGTGATCTGGAATGGGACCATCTGAAACCCGCGATCCTTGGTGCCGTGATGGAGCATTTCCAGTCCGGCGCACCCGTGATCGAAGGCGGGGCCGCGCCCCTGTCGGATCACAGCGGCGAGACCGCGGGCGAGAATGCCGAGATCATCGGCCGGATCAAGGACATCCTCGATACCCGCGTGCGCCCGGCTGTCGCGCAGGACGGCGGCGACATCACGTTTCAGGGCTTTGACCGGGGGATCGTCTATCTCGACATGAAGGGTTCCTGCGCAGGCTGCCCGTCCTCGACCATCACGCTGAAGATGGGGATCGAGAATCTGCTGCGCCACTTCCTCCCCGAAGTGACCGAGGTGCGCGCAGTCGCCGCCACCTGATCGGACCTTGGATCTGATCCTCGCCTTCGACACATCGGCCGCGCATTGCGCGGCCGCGCTCCTTTCGGGAGAGCGCTGCCTCACGCGCATCGAGCCGATGGCGACCGGGCAGGCGGAACGACTGCTGCCCCTCCTCGAAGAGCTTCTGGCCGATGCCGACGCGACCTGGAGCGACCTCGTCGCCATCGGCACCGGCACCGGACCGGGCAATTTCACCGGAACGCGGATCGGCGTCGCCGCCGCGCGGGGGCTGGCCCTGGGGCTGGGCATTCCCGCCGTCGGCGTGACCGTGTTCGAGGCGCTCGCGCTCGGGCAGGATTGCACCGTCGTGCAGAATGCGCGGCGCGGCATGGTGTATGCGCAGCCCTTTTCCGGCGGACAGGCGGCGGCCGCGCCTGTCATGGTCGAGGCCGACACGCCGCTGCCCTTCGAGACGGGCGGGGTCATGGTCGGCAACATGGCCGACGCGCTCGCCCCCCGCCATGGCGCACTGACCGCCGCGCCGCTCCACGCCCTGCCCGGGGCCATCGCCCGGATTGCCCGCGCCCGTTTCGCCACGGTGACGGACCGCCCCGCACCCCTCTACCTGCGCCCTGCCGACGCCGCGCCCCCGCGCGAGGGGCCGGTGCCGATCCTGCAAGGATGACCGATCCCGCCGCGCTCGCCGCGACCCATGCCGCTGCCTTCCCCCCCGGCGATGCGTGGAGCACTGAGGCAATCACCGGGGCGCTTGCGGGACCGGGGGCCGTCCTCATCGGCGACGCATGCGCCTTTCTCATCGGACGGATCGTGGTGGATGAGGCCGAGATCCTGACCCTCGCCACCCATCCCGACCACCGCCGGAGGGGCCGTGCCCGCATCCTGCTTGGCCGGTTCGAGGCGCTGGCCGCAGAGATGGGCGCAGAGACGGTCTTTCTCGAGGTGGACGCCGGGAACATGCCTGCCCGGATGCTTTATGCGGGGGCGGGCTATGTCCAGACCGGCCTGCGGCGCGGATATTACCAGCGCGCGGACGGCTCGAACGGGGATGCGCTGCTGCTGGCGAAGCCGACCGGACGAGGCGCACAACCGGCACCCGGACAAGATTTCTGTTGACCGGCCAACTGGCGGCTGCCTTATTCGCCGCCATCCGGTATGTGACCAGCCTGGATGCGGGGGGGTTCCCTTCGCCAGAGAAAACCGTTCGGGAGTTCAAAATGACGATCAAGACGATGTTCTTCGGCTCGGCGGCCGCCCTCGCCCTCGGCTCCGGTGCCGCACTGGCCGATCCGGCCCTGATTTTCGACCTCGGCGGAAAGTTCGACAAGTCATTCAACGAATCCTCCTACAATGGCGCGGAACGCTGGGCCGCCGAGACCGGCAATTCCTATGCCTCGGTCGAGTTGCAGTCCGACGCCCAGCGGGATCAGGCGATCCGCCGCTTTGCCGATGAGGGCTACAATCCGGTGATCATGGCCGGTTTCTCGAATGCCACGCCGCTCGAAAGCATCGCGCCCGATTATCCCGACACGACCTTCGTCATCATCGACGCCGAAGTCGACCAGCCGAATGTGCGTTCGGTCATGTTCGACGAGCACGAAGGCTCCTATCTCGTCGGCGTCCTCGCCGCGATGGCCTCCGAAACCGAGGTCGTCGGCTTCGTCGGCGGCATGGACATCCCGCTTATCCGCCGCTTCGGCTGCGGCTACGCGCAGGGCGTGATGGACACCAACCCCGACGCCACCGTGATCGTGAACTTCACGGGCACCACCCCCTCCGCCTGGAACGACCCGGTGAAGGGTTCGGAACTGACGCTGGCGCAGATCGCGCAGGGCGCGGATGTGGTCTATGCCGCCGCTGGCGCAACCGGTGTGGGCGTCCTGCAAACCGCCGCCGACCAGGGCGTCTATTCCATCGGCGTGGACGCGAACCAGAACTACCTGCACCCCGGCTCGGTCCTCACCTCGATGGTCAAGCGCGTGGATAACGCCGTCTATGACGCGATGAACGAGGGCCCCGGCCTCAGCACCGGCCTCGTCACGATGGGTATCGCCAACGAGGGTGTGGCGGCCGCGATGGACGAGCACAATGAAGCGCTCATCAGCGACGAGATGCGCGCGGCACTTGACACCACCACGGCCGCCATCAACGCGGGCGAAATCAATGTGCACGACTACTACACCGACCAGAACTGCCCCGCGGTCCAGTTCTGATCGCCGCATGACCTCCCGGGGGGCCGACCGGATGCGTCGGCCCCGTCGGTAACGACAAGAATGACAGGGACAGGCATGGTGGCCCCGGCGATCGAACTGAAGGGCATTTCCAAGGCATTCGGCCCTGTGCAGGCCAACAAGGATATCTCGATCCGGGTCATGCCCGGCACGATCCACGGCATCATCGGCGAGAACGGCGCGGGCAAGTCCACGCTGATGTCGATTCTCTACGGATTCTACCGGGCCGACGCGGGCGAAATCCATGTGAACGGCCGCCTGACCGAGATTCACGACAGCCAGGCCGCCATCGCGGCCGGAATCGGCATGGTGTTCCAGCACTTCAAGCTGGTCGAGAATTTCACCGTCCTCGAGAATGTCGTGCTCGGGGCCGAGGAGGGAGCGCTCCTGCGTCCCTCGCTCGCCCGGGCACGGGACGAGCTTGCCCGCCTCGCCACCGACTACGAGTTGCAGGTGGACCCGGATGCGGTGATCGAGGAGATCGGCGTCGGGATGCGGCAGCGGGTGGAAATCCTCAAGGCGCTCTACCGCAAGGCCGATATCCTGATCCTCGACGAGCCCACGGGTGTGCTGACCCCGGCGGAGGCCGACCACCTGTTCCGCATCCTGCGGCATCTGAGGGAGCAGGGAAAGACGATCATCCTCATCACCCACAAGCTGCGCGAAATCATGGAGATCACCGACGAGGTGAGCGTGATGCGCCGGGGCGAGATGGTGGCGACGGTCGCAACGGCCGGGACATCTCCCCCCGAACTGGCCGAGCTGATGGTCGGGCGCAAGGTGCTCCTTCGGGTCGAGAAGACGCCGGCCACACCCGGCGAGACGATCCTGTCGGTGCGGGGCCTGCGCGTCGTCGATCCGTTCGGGGTCGAGCGGCTGCGCGGCATCGACCTCGACCTGCGTGCCGGGGAAATCCTCGGCATCGCAGGAGTGGCGGGCAACGGACAGTCCGAACTCCTTGAAGTGCTGGGCGGCATGCTGCCGGGCGAGGGAGAGGTGCGCCTGCATGGCCGGCCTCTGCCCCTCACAGGCCGGGGCGCGAACGGGCGCACACGGCGCGAGGCCGGGATCGGCCATATTCCCGAGGACCGTCAGGCCGAAGGCCTCATCCTCGACTTCACCGCCTGGGAGAACGCCGTCTTCGGCTATCACCATGCGCCCGAATACCAGAAGAACGCACTTCTGATGGACAATGACGCCATGCGCCGCGACACCGCCGCGCAGATGCAACGTTTCGACGTGCGCCCGCCCGATCCCGAGCTTCCGGCCAAGTCCTTCTCGGGTGGCAATCAGCAGAAGATTGTCGTCGCCCGCGAGATCGAGCGCGGGCCAGCCGTCCTGCTGATCGGCCAGCCGACGCGCGGGGTGGATATCGGTGCCATCGAATTCATCCACCGCCAGATCGTCGCCCTGCGCGACGCGGGCAAGGCGATCCTGCTCGTCTCGGTCGAACTGGACGAGATCATGTCGCTCTCGGACCGCATCGCCGTCATGTTCGACGGGCGCATCATGGGCGAACGCGACCCGGCGCAGACGAATGCGGGGGAACTGGGCCTGCTCATGGCCGGCGTGAACCGGGAGGTCGCCTGATGAACCGGCTTCCCGACTGGGCGGATGTGATCCTCATCCCGCTCATCTCGATCCTGCTGGCGATGCTGCTTTCCGGCGCGGTCATTGCCGCCATTGGCGGCGACCCGCTGCATGCGCTCGAGGTGATGCTCGCGGGGGCCTTCGGCACGTCGAGCAATTTCGGCTATACGCTGTTCTACACGACGAATTTCATCTTCACCGGCCTCTCGGTCGCCATCGCCTTCCACGCGCGGCTCTTCAACATCGGCTCCGAGGGACAGGCGACCCTTGGCGGGCTGGGGGTAGCGCTGGTCTGCCTCTATATCCCCTGGCCGCACTGGAGCCTCGCGCTCGTTTTCGCCATGGTGGCGGCGGCACTGTTCGGGGCCGCCTGGGCAGCGATTCCCGCCTGGCTGCAGGTGAAACGCGGCAGCCATATCGTCATCACCACGATCATGTTCAACGCCATCGCGGCCGCACTTCTCAACTACCTTCTTGTCAATGTCATCAACAACAAGGCGTCGCAGGATCCGGCGACGGCAATCTTCCCTGCCACCACCCATCTGCCAAATCTCGCCGACATGCTGCGCCCGTTCGGGATTTCCTTCTCGACCACGGCACCCGCGAATATCGCCCTGCCCATCGCACTGCTGACCGCCTTCCTCGTCTGGGTCGTGGTCTGGCGCACCCGGCTGGGCTATGAACTGCGCGCTTTCGGAAATTCCGAGACGGCGGCGCGCTACGCGGGAATCAACGCCTTTCGCATCACCATGATCGTGATGCTTGCCTCGGGCGCGCTGGCGGGGCTCTATGCAATCAACAAGGTAATGGGCGAATCCGAACGTCTCGTCATGGGCGCGGTCGAGGGCGCGGGCTTCATCGGCATCGCCGTGGCGCTGATGGGGCGCAACCATCCGCTGGGCGTGGTGCTTGCCGCGCTGCTGTTCGGGGCGCTCACCCAGGGCGGCCAGATCCTGAGCCAGGACCAGCAGGCCTCGATTCCTGTCGAACTGGTGATCGTCATCCAGGCGCTCGTCATCATGTTCACGGGTGCGCTGGATGAAATGGTGCGCATGCCGCTCGTGCGGGTCTTTGCCCTGTTCCGACGCAGGAATGGCGCGACCGGCGGAGCTGGGGGCTAGAGCATGGACTTCCTGACGCTCGTCCTGCTGCTCGACTCGGCCCTGCGGCTTTCGACGCCGCTGCTCCTTGCCTGTCTTGCCGGACTCTTTTCGGAACGCGCCGGGATCTTCGACATCGGACTTGAAGGCAAGATGCTGATGGCCGCCTTCGTGGCGGCGACGGTGGCCTACATGTCCGGCTCGGTCTGGATCGGGCTTTTCGCGGCGATCCTGTCCTCCATCGCCATGTCGGCCCTGCACGGGCTGGCCTCGATCACCTTCCGGGGCAACCAGCTCATCTCGGGCGTGGCAATCAACTTCCTGGCAGCCGGCCTCACCGTGCTGGTGTCGAATGCGCTCTTTCACGAAGGCGGCCGCACGCCCGGCCTGCCCCCGGAGGCACGGTTTCCGACGATCACCCTGCCCGGTGCCCTCACCCGGATCCCTGAACTGCGCAACGCCGACCCGCTGACGCTGATCTGGTCCAAGCTGCTCTCGGGCCACACGATCATCGTGCCGCTCGCGCTGCTGCTGGTCCCGGTGACCTGGTGGCTTCTCTACCGCACCCGCTTCGGCCTGCGGCTACGCGCCGTGGGCGAGAACCCCGCCGCAGTCGACACCGCCGGGGTCTCGGTCATCCGTCTGCGCTGGGTCGCTCTGGTCATCGCGGGCCTGCTCTGCGGCATTGCCGGAGCGTATCTGTCCACCGCGATCCAGGCGAGCTTCATCAAGAACATGACCGCCGACCGCGGATTCATGGCGCTCGCCGCCCTGATCTTCGCCAAATGGAAGCCGTGGAACGCGCTCTGGGCCTGTCTGCTGTTCGGCTTCCTGCAGGCGCTCGAGACCCAGACCCGTGCGGTCAACAACCTGCTCGGCATCGCCCTGCCCTCGCAGTTCTACAACGCCCTGCCCTATGTGCTGACCGTCGTCATCCTCGCCGGATTTGTCGGCAAGGCCATCGCGCCCCGGGCAGGCGGCGAGCCTTATGTGAAGGAAAGGTGACGCAGAGGGCTTTTGCGCGTGTTTGTGCAGGCGCAAGGATGGAAATCCTGCCCCGGGCATGATTCACTTGCCGCGCCGCATCCGCGCCGGATGCGGAGGACGCGGAGCGCGCGATGCAGCTTTTCCTGCCCATCGCCGAAGTATCGGTGAATGCCTTTCTCATCTTCGGGGTCGGCGGGCTGGTCGGCGTGCTCTCGGGCATGTTCGGCGTGGGCGGCGGGTTCCTCATCACGCCGCTGCTGTTCCTGATCGGCATCCCGCCACCGGTCGCGGTGGCGACATCGACCAACCAGGTCGTTGCCTCGTCGGTCTCGGCCCTGTTCGCGCATGTCCGGCGCAATACCGTCGATTACCGGATGGGCGGCGTCCTTCTGGCCGGAGGGCTGGTCGGCTCGACGGTGGGCCTCATCCTGTTCAACTGGATGAAGAGCCTCGGGCAGGTCGATCTGCTGGTCGAACTCTGCTACGTATTCCTCCTCGGCATCGTCGGCTTCCTGATGCTGGTGGAATCCCTGCGCGCGCTCCGCCGTCATCGCCGGGGTGCCCCGCCGCAACGCCGCCGGCACAGCCGCATCCAGAACCTGCCGCTGAAGATGCGCTTTCGCGTCTCGGGCCTCTATATCTCGGTCTTTCCGCCGCTGATGGTCGGGTTCGCGGTCGGAGTCCTGTCCGCCGTGATGGGCGTGGGCGGCGGCTTCATCATGGTTCCGGCGATGATCTATCTGCTGGGGATGCCGACGCGGGTCGTGGTCGGCACCTCGCTGTTCCAGATCATCTTCACCACCGCCTACACGACAATGCTGCACGCCACCACCAACCACACGGTCGACATGGTGCTGGCGCTGCTGCTCATTGTCGGGGGCGTGATCGGGGCGCAGGTCGGCGCGATCATCGGCGCGAAGCTGCGGGCCGAGCAACTGCGCATCCTGCTGGCGATCCTCGTCCTGCTCGTCAGCGTCCAGATCGCCTCGGGGCTGATCCTGACCCCGGTCGAATTCTTCTCGCTCGAACCGGAGGCACCGCAGTGAGGCGGGCGCGGCTTCTCGCGGCGGTGCTGCTCGCGCTCGCCCCGGCAGCCGCCGGAGCGGAAGAGGTGGTCATGGGGCTGTCGGCCGACAACGTCGCCATCACGACGACATTCGACGGCGAGAACCTCCTTGTCTTCGGCGCGGTGAAACGCGAGGAACCGCCGCCGCAGGATGCGCCGCTCGAGGTCATCATCACGCTGTCCGGCCCGCTCACCCCGGTCACCATCCGCGAAAAGGAGCGTATCCTCGGCCTCTGGGTCAACCGCGACTGGATCCGGGTCAGTGCTGCCCCGTCCTTCTATGCCATCGCCACGACCGGGCCACTGGACGAAATCCTGACCGAGACCGAAGACCTGCGCCAATCGGTCACCATCCCCCGCGCGATCCGCTCGCTCGGCCAGACCGTCGAGAACGTGGACCAGTTCGTCGACGCCCTCATCCGCATCCGCAGCGAGAGTGGAGTCTATCGTGTGATGGAAGGCGCAGTCGATCTGGACCAGGAAACCCTGTTCCGCACATCCTTCGACCTGCCTGCGAACCTGATCGAGGGCATCTATCACGCGCGTATCTTCCTCACCCGGAACGGCAGGCTCGTGGACCGTTTCGACACGGAGATCTCGGTCGAGAAGGTCGGACTCGAACGCTGGCTGTTCAACCTCGCGCAGGAACAGCCGTTCATCTACGGGCTCCTGTCGCTCATCCTGGCGCTGTTCGCAGGCTGGGTCGCCTCGGCGGCCGCGCAGGCGCTGCGGAGATAGGGGGCGTGACCAGACCGCAGGTCGACTCCACGCTGACCTTCTCGCCCGACCAGGCCGAGGCCTGGGACGCGATTGCCGCGATCATGCGCCGGGCGGGCATCGACATCGACATGGGCGATATCATGCCCGCGGGCGATGGCCCGCCCGAGATCGCCGCCGTTCTGGGCCGGGCCGGTTCGGGCAAGACCATGCTGCTGGCCGAACTGACCCAGGCGCTTGCGCGGGCCGGTGTCGATCTCGTGTCGGGCGACTGGGAAGGGCGGCGCCGTCGGGACAGCCGCACCGCCGCGATCCTCGCACCCACGAACAAGGCCGCCTCGGTCCTGCGCGCGCGCGGCGTACCCGCAACGACGATCCACCGCATCCTCTACACGCCGGTCTATGACCCGGAATACGAACGGGTGGCCGAATGGCTCGCCGAGCAGGCGGCGCGGCCGGAAGGCGGCGTCCTGACCGAGGCCCAGCTCGACCGTGCGGAAGCTGCCTGGAAGCAGCATGGCTCGATCCCTGCCGCTCTGGCGGCAGCGGGCCTGCGCGGATCGGATTTCATCACCGGCTGGAAACGCCGCGAGACGCCCCTCGACATCGGGCTGGTCGATGAAAGCTCCATGCTCGACGAGCGCCAGCTCGAGGACCTGCAGGAGGTCTTCCCGACCTTGATCCTGTTCGGCGATCCCGCACAGCTTCCGCCCGTTCAGGGAACCGACGGCATGGTCTTCGACCGCCTGCCGGTCGGGCGGCGCTTCACGCTGCACCGCATCCACCGCCAGGATGCCGACAATCCGATCCTCGACCTTGCCCATGCGCTGGCCGAGCCGGACCTTGCGTTCGACGATTTCGAGCAACTCGTGCACGAGGCCGCCGCGCGCGACCCTCGCGTTGTCGTCGCCCCGAGGGTCGATGCGGATCTGATGGCCCGATCACCCGTGCTTGTCTGGCGCAATGCCACGCGGATCCGTCTCATCCATGCCTTTCGCAAGGCACATGGCGTGGCCGACGGCTCGCTCCTGCCCGGGGAGCCCCTCAGCTGCGACGGGATCGAACTGCCGCTGAAGCACCGCAAGAGGCGGCTCGACCTCGAGGCACGCGGACTCATCAAGGGGGCGCAGGCCGTCTATCTGGGACCCGGCAAACGTCCGGGATTCTCGCGCGTCCATGTCTTCGCCGCGCCCGAACCGCAGGTCGGCGTCGCCAGCATCGTCAAGATCGAGCGTGAGGGCGAGGAGGAGCCCTTCCTGCCCTATGCCGCGCATATGGGGGCAGTGTTCCTGCACGGCGCAGCGGTGACGATCCACAAGGCGCAGGGCTCGCAATGGGAGCAGGTGCAGGTCTATGCCCCGGACATCATGGTCGCGGCCCGCATGGGACGCGTCGAGGCCGGTCTGCCGCTGTGGAAGCGACTGGCCTATGTCGCGATCACGAGGGCCGAACATGAATTGCGGTGGGTCGTGCGCTCTGCGCTGGCGCGACCGCTGCTGCCGCTCGGAACCGACGATCTGGCCGAAGCCCCCGCACCCCTGACACTAACCGGAGAAGAGCAGGAATGAAGACAATCATCGTGACCGGCGCCTCGGGCGGGATCGGTCGTGCCGTGGCCGAAAGGTTCCTCGATGCAGGCTGGCGCGTCGGGCTGATCGCCCGGCGCGAGGCGCTTCTGCACCGGATCGCCGAGGGTCGCGATTCCCTGGTCCTGCCCTGCGACGTGACCGATCCCGCACAGGTCGAATCGGCCTTCTCGGCCTTTGAGGCCCAGGCCGGACGGCTCGACGTGCTGTTCAACAACGCCGGCATCTTCACCCCGCCGGGCATGATCGACGAAATCTCGCTGGATGACTGGACCCGCGCCGTCGCCGTGAACCAGACCGGCATGTTCCTGTGCGCCCGCGCTGCCTTCGGCCTCATGCGCAGGCAATCGCCGCAAGGCGGACGGATCATCAACAACGGGTCGGTCTCGGCACAGGCACCGCGCGAGGGGGCGGTGACCTACACGATGACGAAACACGCCATCAGCGGGCTGACGAAGCAGCTTGCGCTCGACGGACGCGACTTCGACATCGCCTGCGGGCAGATCGACATCGGCAATGCCCGCACCGACATGATCGAGGCCCTGATCGAGCGCGAGAAGGCTGCCGGACGGGCGGTACCGTTCACGATGGATGTGCAGCTTGTGGCCGAGGCCGTCCTGCATATGGCGGAATTGCCCTCCGAGGCGAATGTGCTGTTTCAGACCATCATGGCGACAAAGATGCCCCTCGTGGGCCGGGGATAGGGCAGAGCCCGGAATCCATCACCCCTCCCTTCATTGCGAGCGAAGCGAAGCAAGCCAGTCCTCAAGCCTCTGGCTTACCGCGTCGGCTTCGCCTCCTCGCAATGACGGAATTCGGTGGAGGCTCGCGGACCGAATGCCCATCATGCCGGTCGGCGGCTCTGTCCGGGGTCACTACATCCATTCAGGGGAGGATGCGAACCTGACAGAAAATGAGTTTGGAGCCTCGGGGGTGGGGGGCGACTGCCCCCCGCCATTCACCGCACCGTATAGGAGACCACCTGGCAGACGTTGATGCCATAATCCTCGAGTACGCGGCCACTGCGCAACTCGAACCTGAAGTCGAAAATGCAGCTTCCGGTGCCGTCATCAAAATTGATCCGGATGGACTGCCCGTTCGGCAGGACATTCGGCCCGAGAATGTCCTCTTCCCATGAATTCGTCGTCGAGCGTGACCCGTAGAGGCGCCAGACCGTTTCGCCCGTCTGATTGACCACGAGAACGCGCTTGTCGTAATTGACACCAACAGGTGTTGTCGTTGCGACCTCTTCGCAACCGGCGAGGCCAACGGCCAATGCCAGAGCGCCTGCAATCATACCCAATCTCATCGTCCTACACTCCCTCACATTTTATAAAGATGGCCGTACAATCGTGCACGCTAGGGGAAGACCTCAATCCACGCAACAAGATTCAGCGTCACTTTCAACGTGATGCGCGATCGACGCCGCATAATATGCGAGGAGCGGCGCGCCATCGGCGGTGGCGCGGATCACGCCATTCTCATCGGTTACCACGCCACGACGGGACAGAAGCGCGAGCGCGTCCGCAACAGCGACCTCGGGTTCACGGCGGGGAACGGGTATGCCGCGCCGGGAAAGGTCGCGGCAGATCACGCCCAGTTCCCGGACCAGGTCATCATGCGTCCGCGACTCCCCGGTCTGGAGAATCCAGGCGACCAGCGGCACCGGCAGGACGGGAACGACGGCAGCGATACCCTCCATGAGCCTGCGCGCCAGCCACTCGGGCGAATGCCGCTCCTCGGCATCGAGCGACGAGAGCATCACCGGCGCGCCAAAGGCGACGCTGGCCGTACCGAATGGATGTTTCCGGCCCATCAGCCGCCGCCCGACATGGCGCAATGCACCCCCGACGACATAGCCCCATGGCAGGTGAAAGCTGCGCCGGTTCTCCGCCGCCGCCTCGACAAGGAAACGATCCTCGATCACCCGGTCATAGTTCAGCGCCACCGGAACGAAAGCGACATCGCGACCGCTTTCCTCGGCCCCTTCGCAGATATAGCCGAGGATTCCGTGGCGCGGTGGAGCGATCCGGCCGTCAAGGCTCAGCCCACCCTCGGGAAAGACCGCTTGCGGGTCGCCGCTCTCGGTAGCCATCTGCACGTAACGCTCGAGAACGCAACGATAAAGCGGCCCCCTCCGGCTGCGCCGCTGGATGAAATAGGCACCCATCGCCCGGATCAACCAGGAAACGGGCCAGAAATGTGCCCATTCGCCCACAGCATAGGACAGTGTCGCCTCGTCCGAGACCAGGTGGGTGACAAGGACGTAATCCATGTTCGAGCGATGGTTCATCACATAGACCACCACCGCTTCGGGCGGGATCAGGTCGAGAGGGCTGCCGGTCCCGGCCCCGATGCGGACATTATAGAACGAATGCGACAGCCAGCGTGAAACCCGAGCGCCGAAACCGAAATAGACGGTGGCCGAAAAGGCCGGCACGATTTCACGAGCATAGCGGCGGGCGAGTTGAAAGGCGACCGCGCCCGGCTCTCCGGTGCGGCGGGCATGGGCAGCGGCAGCCTCGGCGACCGCCGGATCGTAGACCAGCCGTTCCACCATGTCGTGCCGCCGCGCAAGCTTGAACGGCGCGATCGGCCGCTTGAGGTTGCGGTTGAGCCGCGCCACCGCACGCTCCATTCGCCGCCGGAAGAACCAGCGCACCGACGGAAAGAGGAAGTTCGACGCGAAAGTCACCGCCGCGAAGAGCAGGATCAAAACGAAGAGCCAGAGCGGCAGAGTCACCAGACGAAACATGGGGCGAAACTGGCCGAAGACGGGAGCGAGGTAAATGCCTGTCGGAGCGCCCGACCTGCGGCATGATTGCCCCTGGCCGCTGTGCAGGATTCCGCGAATTGTGTTGCGGAATCCCGGACGCATATTGCATCCGGGGCCACCTTCTGCAATGTCGCATTCAAGATCAATAACACTCATGAAGGAGTAAACGAAATGGAAATCGATCTTGACTCCCTTTCGCGCGACGAGCTGGTGAAATTGCGCACGAAGGTCGAGAAGGCGATCAGGACCCATGGCGAACGTGAGCGTCGCCGTGCGCTCGAGGCGGCCGAACGCGCGGCTGCGGAACATGGTTTCTCGCTTGCGCAATTGACCGGCGTGCCGGGCGTCCGCGGCCGCAAATCCCCGTTGCCGCCGAAATATCGTAATCCGGCAAATCCCGAACAGACCTGGTCCGGCCGTGGTCGTCGCCCCGACTGGGTGAATGCGGCGCTTGCCGATGGCAGGGCGCTGTCCGATCTCGCAATCTGAACCGGCATGACCGTTCACATTGGCGCAACGACCGGCGATATTGCACCGGTCGTTCTCATGCCCGGCGATCCGCTACGGGCGGAATGGGCGGCGAAGACATTCCTCGACAATAACCGTTGCGTGAACCGGGTCCGGGGAATGCTGGGCTTTACAGGAACATGGCGAGGGCATCCGGTCACGATTCACGGCTCGGGCATGGGAATGCCCTCGCTGTCGATCTATGCGAACGAGCTGATTCGCGATTATGGGGCAGAAACATTGATCCGCATCGGCTCCTGCGGGGCGATGCAGGAGGATGTCGGTATTCGCGATATCGTGATCGCGATGACGGCGAGTTCGCTCTCGACCCCTTCACGGGGCATCTTTCGCGAGTTCAGTTTTGCTCCCTGCGCCGATTACGGGTTGCTTGCCGCAGCGGTCGCGGCCGCACAGGCTCGGAGCGCCACGACCCATGTCGGCGGCATCTATTCCTCGGACGTGTTCTACGACGAACGCCCCGACCTGAACGAACAGATGACGCGCCACGGCATTCTCGCCGTGGAGATGGAGGCCGCCGAACTCTACACGCTCGCCGCGCGCTACGGCCGCCGCGCGCTGGCAATCCTCACGGTGAGCGACCACCTCCTGACGCAGGAAGCCCTGCCCTCCGAGGAACGCGAACGAAGCTTCGGTGACATGGTGGAAATCGCGCTGGAAGCGGCATTTGCGTGAACAGCCTGTCAGGGGCGCATCACAGCGCGCCTGACACAGCCCCCCTTGCACGACCCGGCCGGCCATTATCCGGATGATCGTTTCCTGTCATTGCGAGCCGGAGGCGAAGCAAGCTACCCGCCGGGCCGGTAGATTGCCGCGTCGCCTGCGGCTCCTCGCAATGACGAGGGGGCGGCACCCCCTCACACGACCCTGTCGACCATCATCTTCTTGATCCCGGCAATCGCCTTGGCCGGGTTCAGCCCCTTGGGGCAGGTCTTGGTGCAGTTCATGATCGTGTGGCAGCGATAGAGCTTGAACGGATCCTCGAGATCGTCCAGCCGCTCGCCCGTCGCCTCGTCGCGGCTGTCCTGGAGCCAGCGATAGGC